>NZ_CALFCW010000001.1:0-25091 GCF_937950555.1 uncultured Pigmentiphaga sp.
ACCAGGGAGTCGGGCAAGGCGGCGCAATTGATCGTCACGAGCGGTTTGTCCGCGCGCGGCGATGCCGCGTGCAGCGCTTGCGCGACCAGCTCCTTTCCGACGCCGGTCTCGCCGGTGACCAGCACCGTCAGGTCGCTGGCGCCCACGGTGCGCACTTCGTCGAGCAACTTACGCAGGACCGCGCTTTGCCCAAGCAGCCGGCGTGGCGCCGTCTCGACCGCGGCGCGATAGATTTCCGCGCGCTGGTATTCCTGGCTCGCGCGCGAGGCCAGCTGCTCCATGCGGTCGGCGACGCTCACCGTCGCCGCGGCCAAGCTCGCGAAGGCCTGCAGGATGTCGAGGTCGTGCGGCGCGAAACGCTCGGCCTCCAGCGCGTCCAGCGTCAGCAACCCCCACGGGCGCTCGCCTACCCGCAGCACACACCCTAGACAGTCGTGCACTTCCAGTTGCTCGCCCTCCATGCCCTCGACCAGTCCATCGTAGGGATCGGGCAAGCGGCTTCCCGCCGGAAACCGCCTCGGGCCTTCGGCTTCGAGCAGCAGCTGTAAACGGGGGTGCTCGTCGACCTTGAAGCGTCGGCCAAGCGTGTCGCTGCTGAGCCCGTCCACCGCCAGCGGCACCAACCAATCTCCGTCCAGCCGGAGCAGCGCGGCAGCGTCGCACGGAACCAGGGTGCGCACGGCCTTCAGCAAGCGCCGGTAGCGCTCGCCTTCGGCCAGGTCGCGCGCCAAATCGTCCACCAGCGGCACGAGGGCACCGAGCAAGGCATTCGCAGTTATTTTGACTACCTCTATGTCAAAAAGACACCAATTTACCTCAGGTCATTATGACTCACGCCACCCAGAAACCGCGTGCGTGCTGGATTCCTGGGCTGGCACGCATCTTGAAATACCTGGGTTGAAGGCTGCCCATTCATGCAGCCGCTCTCGCAGGAGATCATATGCTGTCCGCTCAACACCGAGCCATCGTCAAGGCAACCGTACCGCTGCTGGAAACCGGCGGCGAGGCATTGACCACCCATTTCTACCGGCTGATGCTGGCGGAATACCCGGAGGTTCGGCCGCTGTTCAACCAGGCCCACCAGGCCAGCGGCGATCAACCCCGCGCGCTGGCCAACAGCGTCTTGGCGTATGCGCGTCACATCGACGACCTCACGCCCCTCAAAGGGCTGGTGGGCCGCATCGTCAACAAGCACGTCGGCCTGCACATCCAGCCTGAGCATTATCCCATCGTGGGCACGTGCCTGCTGCGCGCGATCCGGGAAGTGCTCGGCCCGGAAGTAGCCACCGACGAGGTGATTGCGGCCTGGGGCGCGGCCTATCAGCAACTCGCCTCGCTGCTGATCGACGCCGAAGAACAGTACTATGCCGCGCAGGAGAGCGCGCCCGGCGGCTGGCGCGGCACGCGCGACTTCCGCGTCGCCCGCAAGGAGCGCGAGAGCGCGGAAATCACGTCGTTCTATCTCGTTCCCGTCGACGGCGGCCCGCTGCGGGACTATCAACCCGGCCAGTACATCGGCCTGAAAATCCTGATCGACGGCGCCGAATACCGCCGCAATTACTCGCTTTCCGCCGCACCCAACGGCGTCGAATACCGCATCAGCGTCAAACGCCAACCCAACGGCATCGTGTCCAACCATTTGCACGACCGCGTCCGGGAAGGCGACGTCCTGGCGCTATATCCGCCTGCCGGCAACTTCACGCTGCAGGAAAGCGACAAACCCCTGGTCCTGATCAGCGGCGGGGTCGGCATCACGCCAACGCTGGCCATGCTCCAGGCCGCCCTGCACTCGTCGCGCCCCATCCATTTCATTCACTGCGCGCGCAACCACGCGGTCCATGCTTTCCGGGACTACATCGAGAAGACAATCGTGCAGTTCCCGCAGCTCAAGCGCTTCTATTGCTACGACCAGCACAGCGACGCGGCGCCCAAGCCCGATGCCGTCGGGTATTTGAGCAAGGAGCGACTCGCCCAGTGGCTGCCCCGGGAGCGGGACATCGACGTGTATTTCCTCGGGCCCAAGCCGTTCATGCGCAACGTCAAGCAGTACCTGAAAGAACTCGCCGTGCCCGAATCGCAGGCGCGATATGAGTTCTTCGGGCCGGCCGAAGCCTTGTAATGCGCCCGGGCTCGATCACGCGAACAGCTTCGCGATGTCGAGCTCCCGGATGATGCGGGCCGTCGCCTCGACCAGGGGCGGCAGCGGCCCGCCCGCCAGCGTCGCCAGCGTGAGGTTGTTCATGATGGTCGGTTCCGCAATGGCGGAGAAAGTCAGGTAGTCCTGCCCCTGCATGTCGCCCAGCGCCGAGCGCGGAATGATGGTGAACATGCTTTCCTCGGTCATGGTTTCGAGGATGGTGTGGACTACGTCGACTTCCGCGACGATGTTCAGGGTGACGTTGACCTCCCGGCAAGTGCGATCCACGAGCGCGCGTATGGTGTTGGGCGCGCTCGGCAGCACCAGCGGGTATTGTCCTAGGTCGCGCGCCCGCACGACCGGCGGGGGGACAGGACGGCATCCCTTGCCATAGGCGAGCACCAAGTCCTCGCGGTAGATGGACTCATACCGAACCAAGGAAGAAGCGGGCGGATCGTAGATCAGCGCCAAGTCGACCCGCTCCTTGACCAGCCATTCATTCATTTCCGAACTCAGCCCTTCGGCCAGCGTCAAGGCCGCGTTGGGATGCATCCTGCGGAAAGCCTGCACGATGTGCGGCGCCATTCTTCGCGCCACGCGATGCGGCATCCCGAGCCGCACCTTATCCTGGGCCGGCGACCGGAACGCATGCATGTCTTTCTTGGCGTGCGCGGCCAAAGCATCGATCGCCTTGGCGTGCTCCAGGAACCGCAGGCCGGCCTCGGTCGGCTCCACGCCCCGGCCCGTGCGCCGCAGCAGATGATGGCGCAGCTCCGCCTCCAGCAATTGGATCTGCCGGCTGAGCGAGGGCTGCGAAACGCCCAGCACGTCTCCCGCGCGGGAGAGGCTGCGCATCTCGCACACCATGATGAAGTAGCGGATTTGGCGGAGGTCCATGGCGCAATGGTATACGTTTTTTCTATATCAGAAGTCAACGCGGACGCATTGCTAGGCAGGCCGCGGTTCCGCATGATGCGAGATTCCGTCAGCTCCGACTTCGTCATGTACGACTGTGCCCCTCCCTTGAGCGAAATCACGCCTCCTGGCCAAGCCCTGCCGGCAAAGGCGTGCGACACCCATTTCCACGTGTTCGGCCCGGCGGCGATATTCCCGTATGCGGCGGACCGGCCTTACACCCCGCCCGACGCGCCGTTCGAGCAGTTGCTCGCGCTGCACCGTAAGCTGGGTTTCGAACGCGGCGTCATCGTGCACCCCGGCTGCCACGGCACGGACCTTTCCGTCACGCTGGACGCCCTGCGGCGCGGGGCCGGCCGCTATCGCGCCGTGGTGCTGCTGGACGCGGATACGGACGAAGCGCGCATCGCCGAGCTCGACCGCCTCGGCGTGCGCGGCGTGCGTTTCAACTTCGTCTCTCACCTGGCCAATGCGGGTTGGGAGGAGCTCTCGGCCATCGTGCCGCGCATCGCTCCCTTTGGCTGGCACGTCTGCATCCATTCAGACCAGGCGTCGCTCGGCGGGCTGCTGCCCAAGCTCAGGACGCTTCCGGTGCCCTTCGTGCTCGACCACATGGGCCGCGTGGCTGCCGCCGCCGGCCCCAGCAGCGAGGAGTTCCAAGCGGTGCTGGCGCTGCGCGACCACCCCCGCGCCTGGGTCAAGATTTCCGGCATCGATCGCACCTCGAGCAGCGGCGTGCGCCCGTTCAGCGACGGCGAGCCCCTGGTTGCGGCGCTGCTCGAGGCCATGTCCGAGCGGTTGCTGTGGGGCACGGACTGGCCGCACCCCAACGTGCGCGGCGAGATGCCTGACGATGGCGAGCTGCTCAACACCTTTCTGCGCTTATGTCCAGACCCGCTGGTACGACAGCGGATTCTCGTGGACAACCCGCACCAACTCTACCGATTCGCGGACTGAGACCGCCCGCGCGACGAACAGGAGACCCGACCATGCCCCGACTGAACCCGCCTGACCCCGGGCATCTGACCGACCATCAGCGCCGCGTCTACGAGGCCATCGCCAGTGGACCGCGCGGAACGGTGCGCGGCCCGCTGGCCATCTGGCTGCACCGGCCCGGCCTGGCCGAACACGCTCAGGCCCTCGGCCAATACTGCCGCTACGACTCGAGCCTGCCGCCCCGCTTGTCGGAACTGGCCATACTCACCATGGCGGCGCTCTGGCGCGCGCCCTACGAATGGTGGGCCCATCACCCCATCGCGCTGAAGGCCGGCATCGAGGCCGACGTGGCAGAACGCATCCGCAAGGGTCAGACCCCCGAGTTTCGCGAGCGCGATGAATCGCTGGTCTACCGCTTCGTGCGCGAACTGGTGGAAACCCGCCAGGTTTCGGATGCGCTTTATGCCGAAGCGGTTGAGGTGCTGGGCACCGACGGCGTCGTGGACCTGGTCGGGATGGCGGGCTACTACACGCTAATCTCGATGACGATCAACGCCTTCGACATTCCGCCCCCGGACGGCAGCACCATCGAGTTCGGCAGCTGATTCCCATTTCCTTGTAAGAAAACGACGAGAGACGAGACATGACAGGTCGACTGGAAGGCAAAGTGGCCATCGTGACCGGCGCAGGCAGCGTCGGCCCGGGCTGGGGCAATGGGCGCGCCATCGCTTACCGTTTTGCGCAGGAGGGCGCCCGCGTGTTCGCGGTGGACCGCGACCTCGCCGCAATGGAAGAAACTGTCGCGCGCGTCCGCGAGATCGGAGGCGAAATCTCCATCTGGCGCGCCGACGTCACGTCGTCCGACGAGATCCGCGACATGGTGCGAGCTTGCGTGGACACTTATGGCGGCGTGGACATCCTGGTCAACAATGTGGGCGGCTCGCGCAAGGGCGGGCCGGTGGACCTGGATGAAGAAACCTGGGACGCGCAGATCGACTTCAACCTCAAGAGCGTCTATCTTTGCTGCAAGCACGTCATCCCGTTGATGGAAGAACAAGGCGGCGGCGCGATCGTCAACATCTCTTCCACTTCGGGCATACGTTGGACCGGTTCGCCCCAAGTGGGCTACTCGAGCGCCAAGGCAGGCGTCATCCAGCTGTCGCGGGTCGTGGCGCTGGAGTACGCCAAGAAAAACATCCGCTGCAACACCGTCATTCCCGGCCAGATGCACACGCCCATGGTCGAAGCCCGCCTGGCCGGCCAACGCGCCGGCGGCGACGTCGAAAAATTGCTGGCGCAGCGGCAGGCCCGCATCCCGCTGCCATTCATGGGCGACGGGCTGGACACAGCCAACGCCGCCCTCTTCCTGGCTTCGAACGAGGCCAGGTTCATCACCGCCACGGAAATCGTGGTCGATGGAGGCATGAGTGCACGCTGCGACTAACCCCCCCGTCCGCTATCCCGACCCGGCCGTCATCGCGCTGGACCCGCGCTTCGAGCACCTAGTGCTTCCGCTGGCGGCGGTCGAACGCATCGCCACGGGCTGCCGCTGGGCCGAAGGACCGGTCTGGTTCGGCGACGGCCGCTATCTGTTGTGGAGCGACATCCCGAACGACCGCATCATGCGCTGGGACGAGGTGACAGGCCAGACTCACGTATGGCGCCCGGTGTCCGGCTACGCCAACGGCAATACGCGGGATCGCCAGGGCCGCCTCGTCACCTGCGAACACCTGGGAAGGAGAGTGACCCGCACCGAGTACGACGGCCGCATCACGGTCTTGGCCGATCGCTACCAAGGCAAGCGGCTGAACTCCCCGAACGACGTCGTCGTCAAGTCCGACGGCTCGATTTGGTTCACGGACCCGCCCTTCGGCATCGTCGGCTACTACCAAGGCGAAAAGGCCGAGCAGGAATTGCCTGCCGCGATCTATCGCATCGACCCAGTCAGCGGCGAACTCTCACTCGTGTGCGACACGGTCAACGGTCCCAACGGCCTGGCCTTCTCTCCAGACGAGAAACACCTGTACGTGATCGAGTCGCGCTCGCGCCCTCGCAACGTCCTGGTATTCGACGTTTCGGACGACGGCCGGCGCCTGGGCAACCAGCGCGTCCTATTCGATGCAGCCGACGGCACGCCCGACGGTTTCCGCGTGGACATACACGGCAACCTCTGGTGCGGCTGGGGCATGGGCACGCCCGAACTCGACGGCGTGCGCGTGTTCTCGCCCCAAGGAGAACTCTTGGGTCGCATCGCCCTACCCGAGCGCTGCGCCAACCTTTGTTTCGGAGGCAAGCACCGTAACCGCCTGTTCATGGCGTCCTGCACTTCCGTTTATTCGCTCTTCGTCAACACGCAAGGCGCACCTGGAGGCTGAACGCCTGCGCGGCGGACAGTCAAAACCATAAAAGGAGTACACATGTCGAACCTTCCCTCCCCCCTCATCCTTCGCCCGCTCGCCGCGGCAGTGCTGGGCATGGCGGCCCTGGGCGCGCATGCCCAATCCGTCACGAGCCTCGTCGTCGCGTTCCCGGCGGGCGGCCCCGCCGACTCGCTCGCACGGGTAGTGGCCACGCAACTGGAGAAAGAACTCAAGCAAACCGTGGTCGTCGAAAACAAGCCCGGCGGAAACGGCGCCATCGCTGCCAACCATGTGGCGCGCTCGCGCCCCGATGGCCAAACGCTTTTCCTCAGCTCAGTAGGCGCAATCTCCATCAATCCCGCGCTCTATCCCAAGCTGATCTACGATCCGGTCAAGGATTTCGCCCCGATCTCCCTCCTGATCTCCACGCCCGAAGTCTTGATCGTGGGGCCTAACCATCCCGCCAAGACAGCCAAGGAATTCGTCGAGCGCGCCAAGACGCCCAAAGGCGTCACCATGGGCTCGTCCGGCATCGGCAGCATGCCACACATGGCCATCGCACAGTTGAAGCTGTCCACCAAGGGCAACATCCTGCACGTGCCGTACAAGGGTGCCGCACCCGCCATCACCGACACCATCGGCGGACAAGTGGATGGCTTCATTGGCGACATCTCCGGCCTGATGTCCAACATCCAGGCCGGCAAGGCGCGGCCGCTCGCCATCGCCGCGCCCAAGCGCTCGCCCTTGCTGCCCGACGTGCCGACCTTCGACGAACTCGGCATCCCCAACGTCTATGCCAACAACTGGTACGGCGTGTTTGCGCCTAGGAATACGCCGGCCGAGAAAGTGGAAGCGCTGAACGCCGCCGTGCGCAAGGTGTTGGCTTCGGAGGAGCTGAAAAACTACGCCGCAACCACAGGCGTGGAACTGTCTCCCACCTCGCCCAAGGAGTTCGAAGCGCTGATTCGCCAAGACGCGAAGAAGTGGGGCGACCTGATCCGCGCCGAAGGGATCAAGGCTGACGAGTAAGGCGGCCCTGGCCTTCGGGCCCAGCCACCTCCCGACGCGCCAGCGCCTACCCAGCATTTGCCGCAGCAGTCCGAGCCGTTTCCGACTCCATGTCGGAGACGGCTTTTTTTATGCCGTCTCTCCCTGCACACATGGAGCCGAGGCAGCGCGAACGGCGCGTCGTTGGATCAAGCGTTTATTCCGGGAAACGTCCCGCGGACGTTTTTCCAGTCGATGCGTTCAGGCCTTCTCGCCCTTGTGCTTGGGCTTGTCTTTGGTCTTGGTGGCCGCCATGTCGCGTAGTTCCTTCTTGCTCATGGACTCATACATAGACTTGGCCGGCCCCTTCAAATCGGCGACTTTCTTTTCGCCTTCCTTCGCCGCCAACGCGATGCCGGCGGCCTGCTGCTGGGCTTTGGATTTGGCAGGCATGGCTAAACCTCCTTCATGGACGGCGGCTGGCACAAGGCGTCGCCTGGGGCAGACACGGCAGCAAGCCGCATACCCGTTCCAAGCCCGGCGCATACCTTAGTCTTACAATCACGCAATAAAGGGCCGCGCCCTTTTGGGCGCGTGGAGTCCACCTATTCTTGCCAGAACCATCGTGATTGCTCTGCTCGAGGCCCATCGGGCCGGTTTGCTCAGTCGCCAGAACTGGTTGCCCAACATCATTTCCGGCGTTATCGTCGGCGTGGTGGCCCTGCCCCTCGCCATGGCATTCGCCATCGCATCCGGCGTCAAGCCGGAGCAAGGGCTCTACACCGCCATCGTGGCGGGCTTGGCCGTCTCCATATTCGGGGGCAGCCGCCTGCAGATCGCCGGGCCAACCGGCGCCTTCATCGTCATTCTTGCGGACATCGTCGCCAAACACGGCGTGAGCGGCCTGCAGATCGCAACCTTCATGGCCGGCGGCATCCTGGTTCTGCTAGGCGTGGCACGCCTGGGATCGGTCATCAAGTACATCCCCGCGCCCGTCATCGTCGGCTTCACGGCGGGCATAGGCGTCATCATTTGGGTGGGACAGTGGAAAGATTTCTTCGGGCTGCCAGCCGTCACCGGGGATCACTTCCACCAAAAACTGTGGCATCTCATCCTTGCCTTTCCCCAGCTCCACCTACCCACCACGGCGCTGGCGCTATTCAGCCTGGCGGTGCTCATCGTCTCTCCCAAAATCCGGCCCCTGCGCCGGGTACCCGCACCCTTGGTCGCCCTCGTACTCGCCACGGTGCTGATGGCGGCATTCAAGTTCGAAGGCGTCGCGACCATCGGCACTGCCTTCGGGGGTGTCCCCACCGGCCTGCCCTCGCTCACGCTGCCCGAAGTCACGCTTCCCAGGGTGATCGAGCTAGTCGGCCCCGCCTTCGCGATCGCGATGCTGGGCGCCATCGAATCCCTGCTGTCGGCCATGGTGGCTGACGGCATGGCCGGCACCCGCCACAACTCCAACCAGGAGCTGATCGGCCAAGGCATTGCTAACTTGGCCGCGCCGCTGTTCGGCGGCATCGCCGCAACCGGCGCGATTGCCCGCACAGCGACCAACATCCGCAACGGTGGCAACAGTCCGCTCGCCGGCATCGTGCATGCGCTCACGCTGCTGCTGATCGTATTGTTCCTGGCGCCGCTCGCCGAACATGTCCCGCTCGCCGTGCTGGCGGCCATCCTGTTCGTCGTTGCCTGGAACATGAGCGAGGCCCGGCATTTCGTGAAAATGGTGCGCCGCGCCCCGCGCGCCGATGTCGTGATCCTGCTCGTGACCTTCGGCCTGACTGTCTTCGCCGACCTGGTCGTGGCAGTCAACATCGGCGTCATTCTCGCGACGCTGCACTTCCTACGCCGCATGGCGGCCAGCGTGGGCGTCCAGCAGGTCGGCGATGACGAGCTCCGCCGCGAGTTGATTGCGTCGAACGCCGGAGATGCTCCGCCGGGTGTACTCGTCTACGCGGTGGAAGGACCGCTTTTCTTCGGCGCGGTCGAGAACTTCCAACAAGCCCTCGCCTCCACCCACACCGACCCGCGTGTGCTGATCATCCGGCTGCGCTGGGTACCGTTCATCGACGTGACCGGCCTGCAGACACTGGAGGGTGTCATACGCGACATGCAGCGGCGCGGCGTGCGTGTCATGCTGAGCGAGGCGAACAGCCGCGTCCGGGGCAAGCTCGAGAAGGCGATGATCGTGGATTTGATCGGGCGCGAGAACCTCGTGGGCACGCTCGCCGAAGCCTTGGCAGCCTGCGCTCCGGCAGAACAAGCCCAGCAAAAGGACGCGCTCGCTGCAGCGTTGCCCCCTGGCGCGGAAAGCCGGGCCGCCCCCTAACCCGTCGCCCGGGCGGGCCTACAGCAACATCCCGCCCGACACCTCCACGCGCTGCCCCGTCATCCAGCCATTGTCCGGCCTCAGCAGCGCGGCAACCGCGGCGCCAATGTCATCGGGCAGGCCGGCTCGCCCCTGTGCCGTGAGCGAGGCGACATAGTCGTTGAGCGCCTTGTTGTCGCGGACGGCGCCGCCTCCGAAGTCCGTCTCGATCGCCCCCGGTGCGATGGCGTTGACCGCAATCCGCCGCGGCCCCAGCTCCCTGGCCAAATAGCGCGTCAACACTTCAACGGCGCCTTTCATCGCTGCATAGGCTGCATGGCCGGGCAATGCGAAGCGCGCCAAGCCCGACGACACGTTCAAGATGCGGCCCCCGTCGGCGATCAACGGCAGCAGGGCCTGGGTCAGGAAGAAAGGTCCCTTGAAATGGACCGCCATCAGGTCATCGAACTCGGCCTCTGTCGTCTCGGCGAAGCTCGCGTAACCTCCCATGCCGGCGTTGTTGATCAGGATGTCGATCTGCCCGCGGCCCCACACGGTCTGCAAGACCTGCTTCAGGCGTGCCGCGAATTCGGCGAAGCTGCCCGACTGGCCGACGTCCAGCTGCAATGCAACGGCCCGCTGCCCCAGGGCCTCGACCTCGCGCACGGCGGACTGGGCCTCGTCCCCGCGGCTGCGATACGTCAGCACGATATCGACGCCGTCGCGGGCCAAGTGCAGGGCCGCATTGCGGCCCAGGCCGCGGCTGCCGCCGGTGATGAGGGCGACACGAGAAGTTGAGGTAGTCATGACATTGCTCTCCATGGTGATTGACCTGGAAAGCACTTTATTTGATGACAATCACAACAAAAATCGCCAAAATTCACCTTCACTATCCAGAATAGATTGACAATGGACCTCGACGCCCTGCGCATCTTCCTGCACGTTGCCGAAACCGCCAGCTTCACCCAGGCGGCGGACCGGATGGGCCTGACCCGGGCACGGGTGTCGGCCGTAGTGCAACGGCTCGAGGCAGAGTTCGGCACGCGCCTTTTCCACCGCACCACGCGCACCGTGCAAATCACGGACGATGGCCGCCTGCTGGCCGAGCGTGCGCAATCGTTGTTGGGGGAAGCCGAAGAGGTCCAAAGCCTGTTCCAGCGGCAGCCTGCTGCACTACAGGGCAGGATCCGCGCGGACGTGCCCCTGTTGATGGCATCACGCGTAATCATTCCGCGGCTGCCCGAGTTCCTCGCCCGCCATCCCCGGCTGGAGGTGGACCTGAGCAGCACCGATCGCCGCGTCGACCTCGTGCGCGAAGGCTTCGACTGCGTGGTGCGGGTCGGCGCATTACAAGACTCCGGGCTGGTCGCCCGCCGGCTGGGCGAGCTGCCGCAGTCCAACTTCGCCTCCCCTGCGTATCTTGAGCGCTTCGGCACCCCGCACAACCTGGAAGACCTGGCTCATCACCGGCTCGTGCGCTATGCCGCAGACCTAGGGGGCGGCCCCGCCGCCTTCGAATACATGGAAGGCGGGACGCTGCGCACCCTTCCCATGACCGACGTCGTCACCGTCAACAACAGCCTGGCTTACGAGGCCGCCTGCCTCGCCGGGCTGGGCATTGTCCAGGCGCCCGTCTCCAGCCCCAGGCGGGACCTCCTCGCCACCGGCCAACTCGTCGAGATCCTGCCCCACTGGCGCCCGCCGACCTTGCCGGTCACCCTCCTCTATCCCCACCGGCGGCACGTGCCGCGCCGGGTCCAGGCCTTCATGGATTGGCTTGCAGAGGTCGTGGAGCAAAGCCTACCCGGCGCTCGCGACGCCTGAGCCGGACGATCTATCCGGCGCGCCTGGAGCGCGCGTCACCGTACGGCCCCAAGCTTTCCGCTCTCAGGAAAGCTGGAAAAAATCCGTGGCCCGGCGCGGGGCCTCTCCTTATATTTTCGGTACCCGCAGTTATCCGGGAAGGCCCGCGCGCCCTCCCTCCACGAGGTTTGCCCAACGATGTTTCTCGACCTGGAAACCGCCACCGACTACCGAAGAGGCCTGTTCAATGCCATCGTCGCGCCTCGCCCCATAGGGTGGATCAGTACCCTCGACCGTGCCGGCCGGGCCAACCTGGCTCCCTTCTCGCATTTCAACCTGGTCTCGACCGCTCCACCGGTGCTGATCTTTTCGTGCAATGCGGCGGCCGACCGGCCCGAGAAAGATACCGTGGCCAATGTGCGCGCCACCGGCGAATTCGTCGCCAACCTGGCCACTTGGGACCTGCGCGAGGCAATGAACAAGACCTCGCTAAACCTTCCGCCGGGCGTCGACGAGTTCGAATTCGCCGGGCTGGAAAAGTTGCCGAGCATGAAGGTGGCACCGCCGCGCGTTGCAGCATCTCCCGCCCACCTGGAGTGCCGCTTGCTGCGCATCGTCGAGATCGAACCGACCCGCAGCGGCGAAACGCATAGTTCCGTCGTATTCGGCAGCATCGTCGCCGTGCACCTGGATGACGAGTACGTCGACGCGCAAGGGCGCTTCGACGTCGCGCGCGCCCTGCCACTGACCCGGCTCGGCGGCGCCCAATATGCGACGGTCGGCGAACTGGTCGAGATGCCGCGCCCCAGTCCTCCCCATCCTTGAAACGAACGCCCGAATCGAGCCATGAACGCACCCAATCCCAATATGGCGCCCGACGCGGACCTCATCATTTACCCCGAAGCCGCGACGGCCGGCGAACCTCAAGTCGGCCGGGCGCAAAACTTCAGCGTGGAATGGATCAACCACGCGCAGCCCCGCACGGCAGAGAGCCCGCACGAGCTGCTGCTACTCCTTCCCGGCGCAGGGGCCAGGATCGAACACGGCAGCAGCACGACCGAGGCACCGGGACGCTCGCTGTGCATCATCCCCGCGGGACGCTGCACGATCACCCTCCACGAGCCTGCGCTCGGCATCCTGATCGCAAGCACCCGGAATGACCTCCGCGCGTCGGACTACCTCAACGCACGCGCCCACGACCCGCGCATCGTCCCGTCGACGCCCGCCTTCCGGCTGCGCGCCGGAGCCCGCGGCGTACGCGTCGTGTCCATCGACGACGTGTCCGCGCCACCAGACAACCCGCGCCTCAAGATGTTCCAGACCGACACGCTGAGCATCAATTGGGTGGAGTACGACGGCCCGCGCGACCGCACCAAGCTGAGCCCGCACAGTCACGCCGATTTCGAGCAAGGCTCGCTGGCGATCGAAGGTCACTTCATCCACCACCTGCGCACGCCCTGGGGCACCAACGCGAACCTCTGGCGGGACGATGAACACCGGCCGGCCCCACCCCATTCACTATTGGTCATCCCGCCAGGCCTCATTCACACGACCGAAGGCGTGGGTGCGGGCTACCACCTGCTGATCGACATCTTCTCGCCGCCCAGGCGGGACTTCATCGCCAAGGGGTGGGTTTCGAACTCGGCAGATTACGAGGATCCGTCCCGGCCGGCGCCCTGAACCCCGGCCGGCAGCCACGACAACGACAGGGAGACAACCATGACGCAATCCATGCACCGTCCGCCGAACCCCGATCGTCGCAGACACCTGCACCCTGGCGCCCGATGCACGTGGTGGAGCACAGCGCTGCGCCGCCTCGCGGCGTCCGGCACGTTGGCCGTCGCATTCGGCGCCCATGCGCAGGGCCCGGCCTCGGCACCTCCGCTCACCATGGTCATTGGCTATCCGCCCGGTGCCATCGTCGATACCGTCGCGCGCCAGCTGGCCAGTGAGTTGGGCCCCATCCTCGGGCGCACCATCGTTCCGGAAAACAAGGGTGGCGCGGCAGGCGCCGTCGCAGGCGCGCAAATCGCCAAGACGCGGCCGGACGGGAACACCATCCTCTTCACCGCCTACACTTCGCTCCAAGTCGCCGCGGCGCTCGACCGAAGCCTGCCCTTCGACCCGGTCAACGACTTGCTGCCCGTCGCCTCCGTGGGCCGGCCCACGACGCTGCTGGTCGTCCCGACTGACTTTCCCGCGAAGACCTTCGATGAGTTCCTGCAACTGGTAAGGAGCCAGCCCGGCAAGTTCAATTTCGGCACCAGCGGCATCGGCTCTCCCAATCACTTCGCCCTGGAACACCTGAACGCCGCGTTCGGCCTCAAGATGGCGGCCGTACCGTACAAGGGCGCGGCGCAGATGCTGACCGACATGCTGGGCGGGCGCGTGCAGGCCATCTTCAGCTCCACGTCGCTGGCTGCAGGCCACCTGCAGAGCGGCGCGGTGCGCGCCTTGGCCATCGGCTCACCCGACCCCAGCCCGGACTTCCCCAATCTGCCGGTCATCGCGCAGCAGGGCGCGCCCGGATTCAATGCAGCGGGCGCCCTGGGGGTCTTCGCGCCCCCCGGAACGCCGCCGGACGTCGTCCAGCGAATCAATGCCGCCGTCCAACAAGCGCTCGACAACCCCGCCACGCAACAAAAGCTGCGCAAGGAAGGCATCGTGATCGACAAGCTCGACGCGACGGCGTTCGCCGATAAATATCGGCGCGAGGCTAAGCAGATTGCCGACTTCATCCGTGAACACGGGCTCAAGCTCAACTAACGCCATGGCGGCGCGCAGCGCGGACAGCCGATGCCGCGCGCCGCGTCAGGTATGCTGCATCGCATGACTGCCGCCAAGAGGACTTCCGCGACATCCCCCGGTTCCGGAGCGCCTGCCCCCCGCCCCCAGGCCGGCATCCGGAGCGTAGAACGCGCCATCGAACTGCTGCAGGCGCTCAACCGACAGCCTGTCTCCACCATCGACGATCTCTACCGCCGCACGGCCATCCCTAAGGCCACCATCGCGCGGCTCCTGCGCACGTTCGAAGCCAAAGGCCTCGTCGCCCAATCCGTGCGATTCGGCGCCTACTACCTGGCCGCCGGCGTCAGCTCGCTGAACTGCGGCTACGTGCACGGTCCGCGCATCATCGAAGTCGCAGCGCCGCTGTGCGACGAGCTCACGCGCGAAATCAAATGGCCCACGACCCTGGCCTTGTTCGACGTCGATGCGATGGTGGTCCGCTACAGCACCATCCCGCAATCGCCGCTCTCACTCCTGCACTCCTCGATCAACCTGAGGCGAAGCATGGTCGGCCGCGCGCTCGGGCGAGCCTACCTCGCCTTCTGTTCGCCGGAAGAACGCGAGGTGATCCTGAGCGTCGTGCGCCAAAGCGGACGCGAAGAAGACCGGCTCGCCCACGCACCGCAAGAGCTGGATCGCATCCTCGAGCTCACGCGCATGCGCGGCTACGCGCTCAGGGACCCGGAATACAGCAAGCAATCCTGCACCATGGCCATTCCTGTCCGGCAAGGCGACGCCACCGTCGCCACCCTGGGGTTGACCTGGTTTTCCTCGGTCTTGACGCCCGAGCAGGCCGTGGAGCGGTATTTGGAGAGACTGCGCACGACCGCGGACCGGATTTCCGCAATATTGAACGGTTCGACCGACCGGTAGGCTCGCTTCCCGCCAGGGGCGCTTCGCCGCATGCGGCGGGCACGAAACGTGCGAGGGGCAAGGACATCGCCGCCCATGCCGACTCGCCATGCCCGACCTCATCGATGCTCTCCAATGGCCAGCCATGGCCGCCTCCCTGGCGGCTGCGTGGCTCGTCGCATCCCGCAAGAAGCACCGGCGCAACCTGGGATTCTGGGTATTCCTGCTGAGCAACGTCCTCTGGATAATCTGGGGGCTGCACGATGAGGCGTGGGCCTTGATCGCGCTGCAGGTGGGGCTAGGCCTGCTGAATGTGCGGGGGGTCAAGAAAACGGAGGAGGAAAACGCCTCCCCATGACCCGCCCCCCAGATTCATGCCGGAACGTTTATCTCGGCATTGAACACGAATTCCTCCGGCACGTCCGGGCCCCATGCGTATAGGGAATCTTCTGCCGGGTGGTCGCCTGCCGGCCACTCCTGGCCCGCGGCAATGTAGTCAATGTCGAAGGAATACTCGGCGTAGCTTCCCCATGGATCCCGCACGTAATAGAAGTAATTCGACCCCAGGACGTGCCGCCCCAAGCCCCAGCCTTCGCGGTAACCTGCCCGCACCATTTGCTGGGCGCCTTGGCCCACCTCATCGATCGAGGGGACGCACCAACTCGTGTGGTGCAAGCCGCCCCCGCCGGACTTCGCGAGCGCGATCAAATGGTGGTCGCTCCCATGCGGCGTATGCAAGAACGCAATCAGCGACCCCGAGCGGTCCGACAACCTCAACCCCAGGATGCCCTCGTAGAACTCACGTGCCTTGTCCACATCGGCAGTGAACATCAGCACATGGGACAGGTGCCGCGGCTGTACGCGCTGCTGTTTGCTGCGAGGCTTCGCCCGCCCGCCCAGCCCGGGTGCCGGGGGGAACTCCCTCGGCCCAAACCCGGACGGGGAGCACTTGGCGGCGACACGCAATTGAATGGGCAGCCCATCCGGCCCCTGGACCCACAAGGCGTCGCCCAAGGCATCCCGCCCTGCGCCAGCCGGCGGCGTGATGAGAGGCACATTCCGCTCGGCGAAAAGCTGCGCAAAGCGCCGGAAGTCCTGGGGGTAAACGCCGAAGGTAAGCCATCGCAGCCGCTTGGGGTTTCCAGCGTCATGCACAATGCGACCCCAGCGATGAGAATGGTGATACGTGTACAGGGACAGCCAGCCATCCTCCTCGTCGCGCACGTTCAAGCCAAAGTTCTCGTAGAAGTGTCGCGCGACGACCAGGTCCGGCACGCTGAACACGAACTCGTCCACTGAGTGCACCGCAAGCAGGTTGCTATCAGCAGAATGCGAGAAACTCATCAATGTCTCCTTCTGGATTCCCCGAAGCGCCCTCGCGCGGGCCGGGGCAGCATGGCGCCGGCCAGTCCTGCGCCCGCTGGAGCGGATCGAGGAAGAACGCGCCTACATCAGACAACGCGCTGTGTCTGCGTACCCAACGGGCCGCCCGAAAGCGACATCACATCCCCCCGCCGCAGGAACTGGGGAGGCTTCATGCCGAGGCCCACCCCTTCCGGCGTTCCGGTGATCACCACATCCCCCGGAAGCAGGGTCATGAACTGGCTCAGGTAGGAAACGATCTCGGCGACCGAGAAGATCATGTCTGCTGTATTGCTCTTCTGCACCGTCTTGCCGTTGACCTTGAGCTCCAGCGGCACGTCCTGCGGGTTGGAGAGTTCGTCGGCCGTCACCAGCCACGGCCCGAGAGGCCCAAAGCCGTCGAAACTCTTGCCCTTGCCCCATTGCCCGTTGCGATGGATTTGCCAATCGCGCTCGGAAACGTCGTTCGCCAGGCAGTAGCCGGCGACGTGCTTGAGCGCATCGTCGACGGAAACTTGGCGCGCGGTCGTGCCGATCACCACGCCCAGTTCGATCTCCCAATCGGCCGTTTCAGCGCCCTCGGGCAACACGACGTTATCGTTCGGCCCGGCCAACGACGTAATGGCCTTGGCAAAAACCACCGGTTCATCGGGAATTTCCATCCCGGACTCCAAGGCATGCTTGCGGTAGTTCAGCCCGATGGCAACGAACTGGCGAACGCCGGCAACAGGCGTGCCGATGCGGCTGTTCTCCGGCACGAACGGCATCCGCTCAAGGTCTATCGCTGCGATGGCATCCAGTTTTTCCGGAGACAGCCACTCTGGCGTCCAGTCGGGCACGAGCAACGACAGATCCCTCATCCGCCCCTGCTTGTCCAGGGCGCCGGCTTTCTCTGCCC
Source organism: uncultured Pigmentiphaga sp. (assembly GCF_937950555.1). Taxonomy (NCBI): domain Bacteria; kingdom Pseudomonadati; phylum Pseudomonadota; class Betaproteobacteria; order Burkholderiales; family Alcaligenaceae; genus Pigmentiphaga; species uncultured Pigmentiphaga sp. Next base: position 17,352 of record NZ_CALFCW010000001.1, read on the forward strand.
CAACGGGGCCGTGACGTAGCAGTTTCATCGTCTGGTTCCTTCAATCTTTCGAAAGACACTCCTATTGGGTCCACTTTGCGCCGGTCACCGTACGTGCGGCCCCTTGCACCGGCACTAGGCGAACCTGGGGAATAGCTTCAACGCATTGCGCCGCATGCCGTCCGCGCTGAGCTCTGGCGGCAACGAACGACTGTTGTCCAACTGTTCGGCCAGCGCCTTGACCAGCGCTTCCGGCGTATACGGCCAATCACTGCCGTACAGGATGTGGCCCGGATCGGCTATCTGCAGCAATGGCAAGACCTGGCGCGGCAACGGAAACCCCGCGAGGTCGTAATAGAGCTCGCGCAGCGTTGCATAAAAACGCGGCACGTCCAGCTTCTCTCGCAGGCCCAAGGCTGGAGAAAGCCCCGCGACGCGGTCTGCGAGGACCGGGATCGTGGCGCCCGCGTGGGGCACGATGATCTTGATGTTGGGATACTTCGCCAGCGTCCCGGAGAGGATCAGGTTGAATACGGCCCGGGTCGTCTCGAACATGAACTCGATCATGGGAAACGGATAGCCGATCGGGGGGAGCAAGGCCGGATCCTGGCCGCTGCAGCACGGGCAGTACGGATTCGTGGGATGTATGAAAATCCGCGCACTGCGCCGGTCCAGTTCCGCAAAAACCGGATCCAGCCTCTTATCCCCGAGATAGACACCATTATGGTTGCTTTGAACGACGACGCCGTCGGCCTTCAGCACATCGAATGCATATTCGATTTCTTTCAACGAGCCGTCTATCTCCGGCAAAGGCAGCGACGCGAACATGCCGAAGCGCCGGGGAAAGGCCTGCATGGCCTTGGCCCCTTCCTCATTGACATAGCGCGCCAGGCCGCGGGCCGCGGCATCATCGCCAAAGTGCAGGCCCGGGGCGGAGATAGAAAGAATGGATGACGCGATCCCGTTGCGGTCCATCATCTCGATATGCTGCTGGACGCTCCACGCCGGGATCCCAGGCATGCCGGAAGGCTTCGAGTGACCTGCTTCGACAAGCGCAGCGCGATACTTTTCCGGCAGGTAATGCGCATGCACGTCGATCCGGCGCGGCGCGTCCGCCGCCCTCGCCGAGAGCGCGGGAAACGACGTCCCGGCCGTGGCAGCGATCAGCGCTGCGCTATTCGCCAAGAAAGCGCGCCTACCTTTTCCGTGTCGTGCATTCATGATGGCTTACCTCCTCCTTTGATCCATGTCGATTTGTTCACTGCCTCTGCCGCCTCAACACCCGGCATCACCTGACCAGACAACGAGGGGCGGGCGGCTCGTTATCTGCGTGTAGCCGCCGCTGTAGAACACGAGCGGCCGACGCTCCCTGCCAAGTTCCAAGTGCTCGACCTCGCCTACGTACAGCAGGTGGTCTCCCGCCTCATGGACATGGACGGTTCTCAACACAAGCTGCGCAAGACTGTCTCGTATCAAGGGGATGCCCCTGTGATATTCGAACGGCGGCTCAATGCTTGCAGCGGGGCGTCCCCCAAAGTGGTCGCTCAGCGCTTTCTGGCTTTCCACTAGGAAGCTCACGCCGAACCGATCCCCTTGCGATATCGCCGAGGTGAACTTGCTCACGCGGCGCACGGCAATCGCGGCCAGGGGAGGATCCAAGGAGACGGACATGAACGCATTGGCCGTCATGGCACGCACCTCGCCCTCCGCGAGGTAGGTCACGACCGTCACGCCGGTGGCGAATTGGCCCATGACCTTGCGGAATAAACCGGAGTCAAATGTCTTTTCCATGGCAATTCACCATGCTCGCGGTTAGACGAGAGGCGTGACCGTGTTCTCGGCGCCAAGCAGCGCTTTGCCATAAATTTCTTCAGCCACGGGTTGGTGCACGATGGCGTGCCTGGCGGCGGTGTTCGAGTCGCGCCAGATCCGCTGCATGGGGCTGGATTCGGCGAAAGATCCTGCGCCGTGCGCCGTCATGAGCAAGTTGATGGCGTCGCTTGCATATTGGGCGACATACCCCGTATCGGCACGCACCCGCGCACGGGTCTTGTAATCGAGGTACTCCCCGCGAAACGCCGCCTGGTCAATGTCGTCGGCCGCCCGATATGCGTGCAGGTGCGCGGTCTCGATCTTCATCGCTGCCTTGGCCACCTGAATTTGAAAAGCCACCGAATCGGTCTGCCGCTTGAAGGAGGTATAGGCGATCGCCCGCTGCGGCGCCTTTTCGAGCACATAGGCCAGTGCGGCCCGGGCCAGCCCCAGTTGTGCGCCGATGAGCACCAGCGCGGCAACGGGGATGAACGCAGCGCGGTAAGCCACCTCATCCTCGAACGGCGTCAAGTACTGGCCCTCGACCGCTTTCATCATGGGCAACAGCCGATGCTCGGGAACGAACACCTCCTGGGCCACGACGCAATTGCTGCCGGTACCCTTCATGCCCGCCACGAACCACGTATCTTCGATCGAGAGCTCGCTCATCGGGATCAAGGCGAGGTACTGATTCAGCGGCACGCCATCTTTGTCCTGCTCACGAACGCCGAGCAGTGCCCAATCGGCATGCAGGCACCCGGAAGACCAATACCATTTCCCGGCAACGACCAGGCCGCCGTCCACGCGCTTGACGTCCGAGGACGGCGAGAACACGCCCGCTACGCGCGCATCCGGAGTGTTCTTGAAAACTTCGTCCTGCGCGCGCTCGGGAAACAGCCCGGTGAACCAGGCACAAACATTGGTCAGGGCCACCACCCAGGCCGAGGAGCCGCATGCCTCCGCCACGGCTGCCGTCACCTCGATATGCGTGCGGATCGACCCCTCATATCCGCCATACCGCTTGGGCACCATGGTCTTGAAAAGACCAGCCTCCGCCAGGGCCTGGATATTCTCCTCCACCACCCTTCTATCTTTCTCGGTTTGCGTGGCGTTCTTGGAAAGAATCGGATGCAGCGCCTTGGCGCGGGCGACTAACGTGGACCTTTTTGCGGCTTCTTCTTGGAAGTACTGCGTTTCCGGGGCATTCACGGTTGCGGTCATCACTGTCTCCGACATCATATTGACGTTTGTGTCATGTTGACGTTTATGTCACAATGACATTGATGCGCAATATAAGAATCGGGCCAGGGGCTCAGCAACCAGTATCTTCCCCACGTCAGAACGTCAGTTCATCAAACTGACAAAACATCACTGGAAACAGAGGTCGATATGCCAGGAGACAACGCTCGGGATACCGCCGCCAAACGCGACCACCGCACCGAGGTCGCCGCACGCAAGCGCGCCTTGATGCGGGCACGCCTCATGGACGCCGCCATGAAGGTTTTTGCGACCGCTGGCAGCCGCATGCCCGTGATTGAAGACATCGTCCGGGAAGCCGGCGTATCGCGCGGCACCTTCTACCAGCATTTCATGTCCCTGGACGAAGTCCTGCATGCGCTATCGCTCTCGCAGAGCGACCAGATGACGCGCGACATTCTTCCCATTTACGACCCGCTCAAGGAGCCATGGCAACGGTTCTCAGTCGGCTTCCGGCTGTTCCTGAAACGCGCTGCCGCGGACCCCATCTGGGCGTCGTTCGTCACTCGGTCCAGCTCCGCTGTCAACGACAAGCTATTGGTGCGCGACTACATGCAAGAAGACCTTCGCCGGGGCCTTGCCACGGGCCAGTTCAACTTTGAGCGCCTGGACGAGGCCGTGGACTTCATGATGGGCGCCTCGATCGCCGGGATCGGCGCCTTGGGCCGGGGGGTCGAGGATCCCGAAGGCTATATGGACGCCAGCGTGCGCATGGCATTGGTCGGCCTGGGATGTGCAAGCAAGCAAGTGGAGCGTGCCGTCACGTTTTCCCGGGATTACCTGAGCAATTGGCCGCCCAGAAAGCCGGAAGGCCGGCCGTAAGCCGCCAGGGGTGCGCTGGTCGCTGGGCACCGGCGCATGGCGGGCGGATCACGAAACCGCTACATGCGCCGGGCCGCCCCCTTCTTCCCATTGGCGCTCGAAGTCCATCTCCCGGAAGTGCTGCACGATGAAATCGATGAACGCAGTGGTCTTTTTGGGCAAGAACTTCCGGCGTTGGTATGCAATGTTGATTGGAATCTCGGGAAGGCGCCAATCCGGAAGAACGGTGACCAAGCGCCCCGCCACGATGTCATCGTGAAGAACGTAATTGGGCTGGACGACTATCCCCTGGCCGAGGAGTGCCGCCGCGGTCAAGATGCGCCCATCAGTGGCTTCCAGGTGGCGCTTCACCTCCACTCGGACCGTTTCTTTGCCGCACGTAAATTGGAGTCCATCCCTGTCTTGGTGATACGAATACATGAGTATCTTGTGATGGGCCAAGTCGTGCACGGATGCCGGCGCGCCGTGGCGCTCGATGTAGGAGGGAGCCGCCGCGAGGATAAGGCGGGCGCGCGCCAATGGCCGGACGATGATGTTCGAATCGACCGTGTAGTCCCGCACCTGGAATGCTACGTCTATCCCATTGTCGATCAGGTCGTAGTAGCGGTTGGCCGCCATGATGTGGACGTCCACCTTGGGATGCTTTTCCGTAAACGTCGGCAATACGGGAACGATGTGCTTGAGGCAGAATGACGTAGAACCCGTGATGCGCAGCACGCCCGCTATTTCCACCCGTGCCGCGTGTAGCGACGCCTCGGCCTCTTCCACGGTCGCCAAGACCATCTGGCATTGCTGATAAAAAATTTCGCCCAATTCGGTCAAGGCGAAATTCCTCGTCGTCCTGTCTACAAGCCGCACCCCCAGTCTTTTCTCTATCGACGCCAACCCTCGGCTTGCGCTCGAATTGGGGATATTGAGTATTTCGGCCGCTTTGGAGAGGCTTCCCTGCTCCGCAGCATGCACGAATAAGCGCATCTCCATTAAACGATCCATTCTATTTTTCCAGATTTGGAAAAGAGTTTGCCAAGTCGTTTATATATCCCCGCCTTCGCTATCCATATACTCCCGCAGCATCCCAAACACTCGCCGAAAGAAGAATCACGGAGACCCATCACCCCGGCGGCTGAATCCTGATGCGGCGCAGAGCGCGCCCGTTCACAGCCACGCCAATACGTTGACCGAGTCGCTGAGACATTGCATAGCGTCCAGGCCGTACGCCTGCGCTCGCCTGCCAGCGTTCATCGAATAGTCATGAGGCGCTCGACTATATCTTTAACCGCGAGACCCATCCAGTCATGAAGCAGTCTACCAGCCAGACTTCCTCGCTTTGGCAGTCCGCCCACCTGGCTCCGCTATGGGAGAGCCCCAACGCCCACAAAGCTCCTGCAGGCCCCTTGGCCCCGCATATCTGGCGTTGGGCAGAAACGCGTCCCCTCATCCAGCTCGCATTCGAAGAAACCTCCCCTGCAGCCGTCCAGCGACGTGTCCTGCAAATGATGAGCCCGCGCTCGAAGTCGCTGGCGGACGAGTTCACTTGCGGGAACGTGCTCGCTGCGCTGCAGTGCCTGCTGCCCGGCGAAACCGCGCGACCGCATCGCCACTCCATGAACGCATTGCGGTTCATGCTCGAGGGGTCTGGAGCCGTCACCGTGGTCGACGGCAAGCCCTGCCCAATGGAGTTCGGAGACCTGATCCTGACGCCGGGCATGTGCTGGCATGAACACTATCACTACGGAACCGAGCCAGTCGTCTGGCTCGACGTCTTGGACGTCCCGCTGCACCAATACCTTGGCACCGTGGCCTTCGAACCCGGGCCCATTACCGTACCGCCTGTCACGACTGACGATCGGGCATTCGCGTCACCCAATATCGTGCCGCAGGACATCGCCGGAAGCCGCAACCACTCGCCGGTGTTCCGCTATCCATATGCCGACGCCATCCAGGCGCTCCAGCACGCCCCACTGGCCTCCGACGGCGTACGACGCGTTCGCTATATCAATCCGTTGAACGGTGAATGCGCGGTGCCCTTCCTGGAGAGCACGATGATCGAAGTGCCCGCGGGCAAGCCCACCCCTGCCGCCCGGACGAACGCGAACCTGGTGTGCACCGTTGTCGAAGGACGCGGCGAAAGCCGCATCGGCGAGGTCACGATCACATGGCAGGCGAGGGATGTTTTCACCATCCCGCAGAACAATTGGGTGTCGCACCTGAGCGCGGATAACGATGCCCGCCTATTCGTCGTGTCTGATGCAGACGTGCTGCGGCGGCTGGGCATTCTTGCCGAAGAGGTCCAAGCTTGACCTGGGCACCCGTGCCTGCACCGAGATTCCTTCTTCCCTTTACGCATCGCTTATGAACATCTGCTGGTTCGACAACCATCGACTCGGCGTCGTTGAAGATGGCCGCGTCTACGATATTACGGACGCCCTCGCCGCCCTGCCACCCGCACGCTACCCTGCTCCTCCCGGAGACCTGCTCGTGGCCCATCTGCCGAAGATCCGGTCGGAAGCCAAACGGTTACTGCCTTCTGCAGCCAGCAGGCCGGTGCATGACGCCTGCTTCCTCAGCCCCGTGGCGAACCCGAGCAAGATTATCGGCGTGCCCGTGAACTATGACGACCACGTCGAGGAGGCGCGCACCGACAAAGCGACCTTCACAGATCGGTACCAAGGCAGCATCGAGCAACAAGGGCTCTTCCTGAAGGCAACCACTTCCCTGGTGGGTGCATCGCACGGCGTCCACGTCAGGTTCCCCGAACGCCTGACACACCACGAGCTCGAACTCGGCGTGATCATCGGCAAACAGGCGGCCGATGTCACTGAAGACGAAGCCCTGGATGTCATAGCGGGGTACGCCATCGCCCTGGACATGACGGTGCGCGGTCCGGAAGACCGCTCCATGCGTAAATCGGTTGACAGCTATTCGGTGCTCGGTCCATGGCTGGTAACGGCCGACGCCATCGCCGACTCGCAAGCCCTGGACATGAGCCTCCGGGTGAATGGCGAGCTGCGACAACAGACGAATACACGTCAAATGATCATGCCCATACGGCGCCAGATAGCCTGGGCCTCTCGGTTCTACACGCTTTATCCGGGCGACATCATCATGACCGGCACGTGCGCCGGGGTCGGCCCCGTCGTGCCAGGCGATACCGTGCAGTGCTCGATCCAGGGCATCGGTGCGATGGAGGTTGCCATTTACCCGGCTAGGGCGGAGTCCGCGAAAGCCGCCTGAAGCCTATTCGGAAACAGAGCAAGAAAAGCCAAGGAGAAACCATGAAAATCGTGATCGCCGGGGCCGGACTCGGCGGACTGGTCGCCGCAGCATCCCTCATGAAAGAGGGATTCGACGTCGAGGTGTATGAACAGGCCGAAACACTGGGCGAGGTCGGCGCAGGGATCCAAGTCAGTCCCAGTGCCGTGAAGGTCTTGTTTAGGCTAGGCCTGCGCGAAGAACTCGAGAAGATCGCCGTGCGCCCCAAGGCCATGCACTTCCGGCGCTTCGATACCGGCGAGCTAATGGCCACCCTCCCCCTGATAGACCATGAAGCCAATTTCGGCGCGCCGTATTACCACCTTCATCGCGCCGATCTTCATGAAATCATCTTGCGCAAGGTCCAGGAACTGAACCCTCGCTGCGTCCGTACCAGCGCCAGGGCGGTCGGGTTTGAAGAGCATGCCAGCAGCGTCACCCTGCTCCTCGCAGATGGATCCCGCGCCAGCGGCGACCTGCTCATCGGGGCGGATGGGATCAAATCGGTCGTGCGCAACCAGGTGCTCGGCCCCAGCCCCGTCACGTACACGGGCGATATCTCGTGGCGGGCAGTCGTACCGGTAGAGCGCCTTCCGAAAGACCTCATGGAGCGGGTCT
>NZ_CALFCW010000002.1:0-2550 GCF_937950555.1 uncultured Pigmentiphaga sp.
TTTTTTTTTTTTTTTTTTTTTTTTTTTTTTTTTTTTTTTTTTTTTTGCTCCCCTTGATTTGCTTTCGCCCCTGTTCCCTCTTGATTTAACGACAGGAAACCCCGCCAGAACTTCGTCGCTGCCATCGTGGATGACATTGGCTGGCCAGCGGCCGGCGTCGTGGGGCCTGTAATCCACCCCATCCTGACCTTCGTAATACGCCTTTGGCCTGAACCCTTGCTCTGCGTTCTTTTTGTCCTGTGCCGCCCAGCCGGGGCCCTTGCAAGCGTTTGGTTTGTCAGTTCCTTTAACCCGGCACCCATCGATATTCAGCGCACCGGTGCCGTGCCGCAGCACGTTCTCGGCCACGGTCCCGACAAGCGGCTTGCGGGCGACCACGATAGGCTCATGCGCGGGCTTGAGCGCGGTGCCCCAGCCGTGCCACTGGCGGGCGGCTTCTGTGGCGGGGGCGGTTTCCACATGCTTGCCGCCAGGCCTTATCAAGCAATCTTTCTGCGCCTCGTTGCTGCCCTTGACGTGGTTCCACCGTCCGGGTCCAACCACCTCCCGCTCCGCCCCCGCCGCCTTGTCGATCGCCTTGCTCACATCCAGCGACTTCGGAAACCCGGAACCATACAGCCACATGATTTGATCGCGGACTTCAAACCCCGCATCCTCGATGGCGCACGCCATGCGGTGGTATGTCCGGCTGCCGCTGAACGCCAGCAGGTGCCCGCCGGGTTTAAGCACGCGCAACACCTCTTCCCAAAATTTCGGGTCGAATGCAACTTCACCAGTATCCCAATATTTGCCCATGAAATTCAGGCCATATGGCGGGTCCGTCACCACGGAATCGATGGAGGCGTCCGGCAGGCGGCGCAGCACGTCCTGGCAATCGCCGTGATGCAAGTCGATTTTGCTCATCCGAATACCTCGCAATAGGCGTGGAATGCCGACATGAACTCGAGCCGGGCGCGCTCGGGCGACCAGCACTCGACCCGCACGCCGAGGGGCTCACCGGGCAGGTTCCACGCCGGCCCGTTTGCCATGAGCTGCGCCTTCTCGTCGTGCAGGATGCAATTGTCGAGGTACTTGACCTCGTCGGGCCACGGCCAGGTCACTCCGAACCGCTCGGCGATGGCCCGCTCTACGGCGGCCTCCGCCTCCGCGTACCCGCTGACGCTGTGCTTCACGGGGCGCGGCAGGTCGCACAGATAGGCCTCGGCGGCGTCGTGCAGGAGCGCCGCCATCCGGTTCTTCGGCGAGGCCTGGCGGGCGACGAGCACGCTGTGCTCGGCGACCGAGTAGAAACGCGCGCAGTGGCCGTTGTAGCGGCACTGCATGGACAGCGAGCGCGCGATGTCTTTGATGTCGACGTCCTCGGGCCGCGGGTCGAGCGGCCAGAACTGCTTGCCTGTGTAGGTCTGGATCCAGTCCCCTTTGCGCTGGCCGGTCATGGGGTGCAGCTCCCGATGATGACGAGAATGACGATGGCCCAGAACGGCGTCGCGCACGCCAGGCCAAAGAACAATCCGCGAGCGAAGTCCATCGGCAGTCTCTCGTGTTGGTCGCCATTCCGTACATCAGTCAAACACTGACGGACGCGAGATAGGCGTCGATGAACGCTTGCGGGCCGCCGTAGTGCCCGCTGCACCTTCGGCTTGCTGCGCCAGTATTCCAGGCTGGCCTTCACGCGCTCTTCGGCGGTCTGCATGAGCTCAATCTGGCGCTCCCTGCTGATGGGTGCGCTAGGGTCATTGGCGGGCCATCCCTCCATCTCAGGCTCTCCCCTCGACAAACAGATCGCCGACCGCCAGCCTCGCCCGGCGCGTTGCAGCGGCGTTTCTGGCATGGTGCTGCGCGTCCCATGATAGGTGGCAGCGCTGGCAAAGCGCTCGGCAGCGTTCCGGGTCCATGTGCGTCTCGTCGTGGTCCATGTGCGCGATGGTCAGCACGACGCGGGAGCCGGTCTCCGGGTGGGGCTCGCCATTGACGGCCCGGCAGTGAGGGAATTGGGGCGTGCCCTCACAGCGATTGCCGGCGCGCTCGATGATCGAGGCGCGGAACGCACGCCATTCCTTCGAGCGGATCGAGCCGCCGGGGTAGCGCTTCATGCGCTCGGCGCTAATTGGCATCTCTGTCTATCCCTTGGAGGGCGGCGTCGAGAACGTAATCCGCCGTCGCGCCGTACCAGACGTAAAATCCTACCGGCGTATCGGGGTAGACCTGAAACCGCCAGATCGTATCGGTTTCCTTCATGCGCTCGATCTCAGCTGCCTCGACGTCCTCGAAGTCTTCACTATTCATGCCCCGCTCAATCCACTCGGCGGCTGTCATGTAGTTGGGAGTGTGGTCCTCGTTTCGGCTGAGGGTCATACACACGCCCGGAAAGTCTCGTAGCGCCCTCCATCGCCTAGCGTCTGCCTCTGCCGCTTCGGCGCGGGCGGTGAGGGCGGCTCGCTCAGTCGCGCGCTCCCAGCATTCGAAGCTGCACGTCCACCTCCCGTCCGAAAGCTGGCACTCGCTGCCGCCGTCGCCTTCTACGGTAGACAGGCCGGTCTTTCCGCACAT
>NZ_CALFCW010000003.1:0-7298 GCF_937950555.1 uncultured Pigmentiphaga sp.
AGCCGGATCTCGGTCTCGCGCGTGAGGGCGGTTTCGCTGATCTTGCCGAGCACCGACAAGTCAATGGTGTGGTCTTCGCCGAGCTTCTCGCTCCAGGCGGGAAAACGGCTGCGCAGCTCGCGCAGCACGTTCTGGCGGGCATCGAGCTCGACCCGGTGGCGCTGGCCGTAGTCGAAAGCCACGGTTTCCACGGCCGCGTAGCGATCGAGGGCCCAGGCCAGGCATGTCGTGGAATCCTGCCCGCCGGAGAACAGGACGAGTGCTTTGCGGGTGTCCATCAGCTGACGCCCTCCGCAAAGCCGGGCGCAGGAGCGGACGGCACCGTGCAGCAGGGCGCGCCGCCACTGCCGCCGCACAGGAATATGTCGAGAAAGAGAATGAAGCGTTTCATCAAGAAAACCTGCTGACTATGGCGCTGGCAAGCGCAGGGTAGCACGATATCCCCTGGGTCCTCCGATAGCCGCGCGACGGGCCTTCTGCCCGCAAGCCGTTCCCCAATGCGCCTGGCCTCGTTATATTGCATGGGCCCTGAAGCATGTTTTTTTCACTCCCATCGCGCGAGGCCGGCGTGCATCCTTTCGCCCCCTTCATCCGCTACTTCGTCGAAGTCGCGCGCCGCGGCTCCGTCCGCAGCGCGGCAGACCATCTCCACGTTGCGCCGTCCGCCGTCACGCGCCAGATCATGAAGTTCGAGGAAGCACTCGGTGTTCCTCTCTTCGAAAGGCTCCCGCGCGGGGTCAGGCTGACGGCGGCGGGCGAAACCATGCTGGCGGCGACCCAGCGCCTGAACCGGGATTTCCAAGATGCCCTGGCCCAGATCGATGCGCTCCGGGGGCTGCGACGTGGCCGGGTACGCATCGGCATATTGCAGTACATGAGCGAACTGATCGCACCGGGGCTCATTGCGGACGTGCACGCCCGCTATCCGGGCATCTCGTTCAGCGTCGAGACGGGCAACTCCGCAGAAATCACTACCCGGGTAGCCAAGGGCGAACTCGACATGGGCATGTGCTGGGACCCGCCGCTGGCCCAACCGGTCACCCGCCTGCGCACCGCTAACGTTCCCATCGGGCTTGCGGTACTGCCGGACCATCCGCTGGCCAAGCGCAAGAGCGTCCGCTTCCGCGAGTGCCTCGGGCTGCCGCTGGTGCTTCCGGCCCAGGGCATGGAGCTTCGCACCACGCTCGATCGGCTGAACCTCGGGCCGCAGGCCCGCTTCGAGCCTTTGCTCGAAACCAATTCGATCGCGATGATGAGGCAAATGGCGCTCGCCGGAACCGGGGTATCGGTCATGACGCGGATCTCCATCCTGCCCGAACTCAAGGCCGGCCGGCTGGTGCTGGTCCCGCTCGCGGACCGCGGCAGCAGCACCATTACATTCTCGCTCCACGTTCGCATGGAGCGGCATCTCCCCGTCGCAGCCGCCGTGGTGCTCGAGTTGTTGCAGCAACGCTTCGACGACTACGTCGGGTAGGCGCCTTCAAGCCGCCGCTTCCCTCCATGAAGCGCGATCGCCGCGGAAGCTTTCGGCAACGAAGTCGCCCGCCACCACGGGCTCGAACTTGGGATCGGTCACACCCGGCAAGTCCCGGGGATCGATCACCGCCCGATAGTCGGCATGATGGAACTGCGGGATGGAATACCGCCGCAAACCCGTCCGGTTGTAGACGCGATGCACGGCGCTCACGAATCGGCCGTTCGTCCACCGCGTCAGCAGCCGCCCCACATTGATGATGATCGCGCCGTCCATGGGCGGGGCCTCGATCCAATCCCCCGCGGGAGTCTTGACCTCCAGGCCGCCCCGGCGGTCGTTCAATAACAACGTAATGAGACCTTTGTCGGTATGCTCGCCGGCGCCGATGTCGGTACGGTCCTTGATCAGCTCCTGCGGCGGGTAATGCAAGATGCGCATGTTGGTGATGGGCTTGCGGCAGCGGCTAACGAAAAAGTTCTCGTCGGCATCCAGCGCCATGGCCATTGCGCGAAGCACGTTGCGCCCGCATTCCAACATGGAGAAATACAACGCTTCCATCGCGTGCCGCAATTCCGGATCGTCCGGCCAGGTATTGACGGCATGAAAGGGCAATCCTGCCAAGACGTCCGGGTCGTCCGGCGGCAGCGGAAAGCCCATGTCGAACGACTCTTTCCCATCCGGCCGGTCGCCGTGCTTCGTGTCGAACATGGGTTGATAACCCCGGTTCTGGTTGCGTGCCTTCGCGCGGCAGGCCATGCGCTGTTCCAGAGGCAGCGCGAAGAAGCGTTCACCGACCTCGAAAGTGTGGGCGATGGCCTCTTCGGGAACACCATGGCCCGTCAGATAGAAAAACCCGTAATGCGCGCATGCATCCGCGATGCGGCGTGCGACCGCGCGGCGCTCGGCAAGATCGCCGAAGCGGAAGTCCGTGAAATCGATCCGGGGTAAAGTTTCCATGCCTCTGTCGTCCTTCAATTCGATGCGGCCGGCGCGATCATGCGGTCGGCTTGAGGGGGCAAGAAACGCATGTCGACCAGCGCCCGGCCGTCCGGCCTGCTCTTGAGCGCCATGGCGGCGTGGAGTTTGTCGATCGAAGCCTGGAGGCGAACCGGATCAATCTCGCCTACGCCCGCCTGGCGTACATGTGCCGTGACGATCTGACGGTTCAGCAGGATCCCCAGCCGCAATGCTTCGAGCTTGGGATCGATCAAGGGGTCGAACGCCTTGAGCCGGTTCACGGCATCCTGGGGATCGGCAGCGATATCTTTGAGCGCTCGCGCCAACGCCTTCAGGAAGCCGGCTACGGCCTTCGGGTGTTCCTGGATGAAGCGAGGTGTCGCGAACACGGCATTGCCATAGAGATCGACGCCATGGTCCGCGTACATCATGGAGACGATGTCCTCCGGCGGTACGCCCAGGCGCTGCAGCGACACTAGCGCAGAAGTCGCATAGCCTGCGATGACAGGGACCTGGCCACGCACCAGCAACGTTTCGCGGATGGCAGGTTCGACCGACATCCAGGTCACGCTATCCTGGCCCAGGCCGGTAGCCTGGGCGAACAGCGGAAAAATCTTGCGCGCGCCGTCGTTGACGGGCGCGGCCACGGTAAGCCCTTTCAGGTCTGCCGGGCGCGTGATGCCGGTCTTTTTGAGCGTAAAAATCCCAGCCGGCGTGCTCTCGTACATCAAGAACACTGCCTTGGCGGGCACGCGCTCGTTATTCCCGACGAACTCGACGAAAGAGCTGATGTCGCCGACCCCCATGTCGGCGTTGCCTGCAGCCAGCCTTGTGATAGTGGCCGCCGATCCAGCGCCAACGTTCAGCGTAACGTTCAGCCCTTCCTCGGCAAAGTACCCCTTGGACTTCGCGACGATGTAGGGAACTGAACTCGCTTCGAACCTCCAATCGAGTTGGAAGGTCATGTCCAGCTGCGCCGCGTGGGCGGCAGGTGCGAATAGGATTGCGGCCATGGCGGCGCGCCCCGCCGACCGGGCAACCCCGACGAGATCCGATAAGCAACGCATGGGATTTCCGATGAGGAATAAACGACGCGGCTAAGGTAGTCCGCGTTTGCATTGCCCACAAGAATCGTTTTTCGGCCCCACTGTTGCTTTGAAAGCAACAGTGGTCAGCCTGGCTCGCTACCCGGCCCGGCGTGGCCGTCTATCTATGCCTTGGCACGTGGCCGCCCCAGGTCGGGCAGGAACGCGGTCAGCAATCCGAGCAACGGGAGGAAGGCGCAGAGTTGGTACACATATTCGATGCTGGTCACGTCTGCCACCTTGCCGAGCACGGCGGCGCCAAGGCCCCCCATGCCGAACGCGAAGCCAAAGAACAAGCCCGAGACCGTACCCACCTTGCCCGGCATGAGCTCCTGGGCGAACACGATGATGGCCGAGAACGCAGAAGCCAGGATGAGGCCGATGACGAAGCTCAGTACACCGGTCCAGAACAGACCGACGTGCGGCAGGACCAGGGCGAACGGCGCCACGCCCAAAATGGATCCCCAGATCACCTTCTTGCGGCCGATCCGGTCGCCGATGGGGCCCCCCAGTATGGTTCCGGCCGCCACCGCGAAAAGAAAGGCGAACAAGTGCATCTGCGCGCTTTGCACGGAAACGCCGAAGCGCTGCATCAGGTAGAAGGTGTAGTAGCTGGTGAAGCTCGCCATGTAGAAATACTTGGAGAACAACAGCGTCAGCAGGATGGCCATCGATCCCACCACGACGCCGCGGCTGCGCGGGGACGGGAGCGGAGCAGGGCGGGCCTTGCGCGGACCAGACAAGTGCTGGCGCTTATACCAGCCCCCCACCTGAAAGAGCACCACCATGGCAAGCAGCGCGGCCAGCGCGAACCACGCGAGGCTGTCCTGGCCGCGGGGAATGATGAACCACGCGGCCAGCAGTGGCCCCATGGCGCTGCCAGCGTTGCCGCCCACCTGGAAAATGGATTGCGCCAAGCCGTGGCGGCCGCCCGAAGCCAGGCGCGCCACGCGGGAAGATTCGGGATGGAAGATCGAGGACCCCGTGCCCAGCAAGGCGGCCGCCACCAGCAAGGCGGGGTAATTGGGCGCGAAAGCGAGCAGCATGATCCCGCTCAGGCTGCAGGCCATGCCGACGGGCAGGGAATACGGCTTGGGGTTCCGGTCAGTATAAAAGCCGACCAATGGTTGCAGCAGCGATGCCGTGCACTGATAGAGCAGCGTGATCAGGCCGATCTGCGTGAAGGAAAGTGAGAATTCGCTCTTCAGCAACGGATAGACGGCCAAGATCAGCGACTGCAGCATGTCGTTCAAGAAGTGCGAGAAGCTGATGGCGCCTAATATCCGGAATCCGGTGCGTTCCGGCTGGGCGGAAGGAACTTGGGCGGGATGGACGCTTTGCATGATGTCTCGGAGGCCGCCTCTGCGGCAGTCAGGTTTTTGCGTGTGGGTAGCGTACCTGGCCTGGCCGCGCCTGTCTTGCGAAAATGAGGCAGGAGGTTTCGAGAAATGGACACCCCCGCCCTTTTTCCCGACTATCACGATTACGACCGGCGAGAACGCCTGCTCACGGCCATGGTCAAGGATTTCCCGCCGGGCCATTACACAGGGCGCCACGAACACCCCTCCGGGCAGCTCATCTACGACGTGCACGGTGTCATGGTCGCCGATACCGACATGGGCCGGTGGGTCGTTCCGCCTACCCGGTGGTGGCTGTGGATGCCCCCGTCGGTCCACCACGGGCTTCGCATGGTGGGTGAGCGTCATGCGCCTGCCGCTGGACGAGCTGCGGCAACTGCCTACGCTGCCGCTGCGCCTGCCCCGCCCCACCCATCCTCGCCTCCAGGCGGTATGCGATGCGATCGTCGCCGCGCCCGACGACAAAACCACCGCACAGGGGTGGGCGGATCGCCTTGGCGTCGACGTCAAGACCCTGCATCGCCTTTTCTTGCGGGAAACCGGCATGACGTTCGGGCAATGGCGACAGCAGGCGCGCCTGATGGAGGCGCTGGAACGCCTGGCCACCGGCGCGAAAGTCCTCGATGTCGCGCTGGAGCTGGGCTACGCGAGCCCCAGCGCATTCTCGACGATGTTCAAGCGGCAGTTCGGTATCCCCCCAGCGCATTCTTCGACCAGGCCTGACCGCCTAATCTCGACACCGCGAAAACCCCGCTTTTCATCCTTGCGATTGATTGCGCTGCGGTTACGCCCCTATAGTGCGTGCAGAAACGAGGAGTTCCCCATGCCGTCCGCGCCCGGCGCCAACCGACTGCCTACCTTCTTCATACCTCATGGAGGCGGCCCCTGCTTCTTCATGGAATGGCCCGGCAATCCCCATATGTGGGACCGGATGGCCGCCTTCCTGAAAGGGCTAGCCGCATCGATCCCGACACGGCCCAAGGCCGTCCTCGTGGTCTCCGGCCACTGGGAGGAGCCGGTCTTCACCGTCAACGCCGGCCCGCATCCCCCTTTGCTTTTCGACTACTACGGCTTTCCCGAGCATACATACAGGCTGGAATACCCGGCGCCCGGCTCACCCGAGCTCGCCGCCAGGGTACAGGCGCTGCTCGGCGCGGCCGGCATCGAATCCGCCGCCGACACCCTGCGGGGCTTGGACCACGGCGTTTTCGTGCCGTTCAAGCTGATCTTCCCGGCAGCCGATGTTCCCGTCGTCCAGTTGTCGATGAAAACCGGCCTGGACCCACGCGAGCACCTCGCGGCCGGCCGCGCGTTGTCACCGCTGCGCGAAGAAGGCGTGCTGATCGTCGGAAGCGGCATGAGCTTCCACAACATGCGGGGATTCTCGCCTGCCTTCCGCCCCGCGTCCGAACGCTTCGACGACTGGCTGGCGGACGCCGTCGCGCTACCCAGGGCGGAGCGCGAACGAGCGCTCGAAAGCTGGGACCGGGCACCCGACGCGCGCCTGGCGCAGCCACGCCCGGATCACTTGCTGCCGCTAATGATCGCCGCCGGGGCGGCTGGCGACGATCCGGGCCGTCGCATATTCCGGGACGAAGTCATGAACGTCGTCGTCTCCGCAAGTCGTTTCGGTTAGGCGCCAAGCGCCTTGTCCTCGCCCGCCGCTTCGGCGGCTACCTGCAGTTCAACCTCGAAGGAAGACAAAATGCAAACGTCCAATGATTTCTTCGCCGTCTGGACCCCGCGCGCGCAGGCCCTGATGCGGATCATCGTCGCCTATGTGTTCATGCAACACGGCACCGCCAAGTTCTTCGACATTCCTGCATTGGGCTTTCAAGGCATACAGCTGTTCTCGCTCCTGGGGCTGGCGGGCGTGCTCGAGATCGCCGGCGGCCTACTGATGATCCTGGGTTTATTCACCCGCCCGGTAGCGTTCATTTTGTCGGGCTTCATGGCGGTGGCGTATTTCATGGCCCACGCGCCCAAAGCCCTCCTCAGTCCGCTGCAAAACGGCGGCGAGCCGGCCGTGCTGTACTGCTTCGTTTTCCTGTTCTTCGCCGTAGCCGGGGCCGGCGCGTTCAGCCTCGACGCCGCGCGCAGCAGGGCCTGACCCATCCCGCCCGGGCCTTGCTCCTGCTTCGTGATGGCAGCAGGAGCAAGGCCCCGTCCCCCACGCGCCTGGCAACCTGACGCGCACTGCCTATTCGAGGCGCCCGTACGCCGCCACGGGCCCGGATATCCAATCAGGGTTATCGTTTCCCTGAGAAACCCCGGAAGCATTGCCTTGAGAAACCCTGTTCCTACGCGCCGCTCCGGCAGCGGATTCGCTACGCTGCGCACGCTCCTTCCTTACCTGTGGCCGCCCGGCGCCGCCAACCTGCGCTTGCGCATCGTGACGGCGGTAGCCTTCCTCATCGCCGCCAA
>NZ_CALFCW010000004.1:0-6281 GCF_937950555.1 uncultured Pigmentiphaga sp.
CGAGATTGGTCAGTGACTGGAGTTCAGACGTGTGCTCTTCCGATCTACGCAGGCTTCGCACTTCCCGCTCCAGTGGGGGGCCAGGGGGCGGGTCCGGACCGAGACGCATCGCCGGACGCGTCCCTGGGCGCATCGCCGGACGCGTCCCTGGGCGCATCGCCGGACGCGTCGCCGCCTTGCATAGGCGGATACTTACTCAAAAATATCAATGATTTGCGGATCGATTGGCACGTCATTTGGCGCGTCTGGCGTCACGTCGCGCGCTCGATTGCTCAGCTCACGCTCCAGCGCGGCAATCTCGGCGCGTAGTTCGTCGGCCGTCTTTTCGCTATCTAGCTTGTCGCCATCGCTCGCTGCCTGTGCCAGGCGCTTGGCGTCAAAGCCAGCGCGGTCCAGCAGGCTATTCGCCGCCTGCACGCGCACGCCAGGCGCTGCCCTGGTATCGTGCAGTATCTGATAGAGGACGCGCAGAGCCGCAGGCGCAGCGTCGCCTACCAGGAATTTTTCCAGCACAGCCGCGATTGCCGCCTGCACTTTCTTGCCGCCGAAAAGGACCGTCGCGCTCTCTGGGCGAAGGCCAGCCTTGACGCATGCCTCTGTCTTAGTGGCGCCCTGAAGGTAAAAATAGAGCATCAAAAACTGTTTTTCAGAAAGCGAAATTCCTTGATTTTCCAACATATTAGCTACCTTGGACGGCGTGAGCGGATCCCGTGGTTTGCTGCCTTTTGACATTTATTGACCTTTTTCTGTTGACTGTCGGATTATGCGGCAATATACTGCACAACGTAAATCCACACAAACCAACGGAAACCGACATGACTCCTGCTATCGAATCTCTAAAGGCCGAGATTTACGCCCACAACGTCAAAATCCACGAGGACATGATCTCGTGGTTTGACCGTCGCGCGGCATGGCACCGTGCGCAAGGCCATGTCGAACGGTCCGAGTCACTGGGCGCAAAGGCCGCCGAATGGCGCGCCAAGCTTGCAGCGTACAAAGAGGCGCGGGGCATCTAAGCCCCGCATGTAGGATTTCCGAAAAAAGAGGAACCGAACCATGACCGAAGATCAGATTGAACGGCGCGTTGAAAGGCGAGTGGACATGCTCGATTCCATGCTCCTGTCGGGACGCTTAACGCAAGCGGAATATGATGATGAAATGAAACGCTTGCACAATTGGGCGGATGACCAATACAGAGTCTTAGGATACCTTCGGTTTTACAGACTAATGGGCGCCTAAGCCCCACATGTAGGATTTTCCGAAAAATGGAGGGACCGAAATGACCAAACCGCACAAATACGATTGTCAAGCCCGCGACTCCAAGCGGTCGCGGATCCGAGTCGCGCGGCGACTCGCAATCCAACACAAACTCTCTTTTGCCTACATGGCGTCAATCCGCTAAAGGGGGGATCTACTATGGATTTTGAAAAAATCGTACGAATCGGCCGCCTTAAAGATTATGGGAATGTCTTTTGCAGAATCACATACGCCGACGGCCGTCTCTCAATTTCGGGAGTAGAGGGCCCACTGCCTAATGGTGACTGCCGCGGATCATGCGGGCAGATAGAAATGCACGCAGACTCTTGGGATTTTGCGGAAATAGCGCCCAATTGGTCGCCGGAAATGATCCAGAAATTCCTGGATATTTGGCGCGAATGGCATATGAACGATATGCGCGCATATGATGCCGCAATGAAAAAAGACGGCTGGCATGAAATAGCCAAGCGCGAAGTATTCGGGCACCATTACAAGCTCAAATCAGAACTTTTCTCGGCGTTGCTCGACGCGGAAAAGGAAGCCATCGCCGCGATTAAGTCCGGCGAGACTTTCACGCCTACCAAAGAGCAAACCAAACTGGCGAACATGTCGCTTAGCCTTGTCATTTGGACCGACTCACCAGAATCGCCGGACGCGCCAGATGGCTATATGCTGGACCCGGACAAATCGCCCGAAAAAAGAACTCTTGGCTGGCTTAGGCCAAGCGAACATCCGGACGGCCTACTGGGCAAAAAACATCCAGAATCTGGAAACAAGTATGGTCATGACTGGTTCGCAGAAGCCGTACCTTTTGACGTTTTGCAATGGTTGGCGAACCTGCCCGACGCGGATGTAAAGCCCGCATGGGTGTAGAGCCATGATCAAAGACCTTCTCGCACTCGCCGCAATCGCCGCATTCATCGCCGCGGCCAGCTATGCCACCTTTGGCATAGCCACGTTGTAGGAAAACACGCACAAGGAAGGAAATCGACAATGCCAAACATCGAGCACATCACGATCAAAATCGAAACCGGCAATTCCGCTTTTGAAGAGTTTCCGGCACAGGAAATAGCCCGGATCCTGCGCGACCTCGCCGGCAGATTCGAGCGAGACGGCTTGCCGCCGGTCGCCCTGCGCGACTTCAACGGGAACCTTTGCGGAACCGTATCCATCCGCACGGATGACGATTGAACACGCCTGTTCTGTAGGAAAGCACGCACAAAAGAGGAGCCGACAATGAGACTCGAATGCTGCCACGTCGATACCTGCCTGCCGGACTATTGGACAGGCCATCACCTTCCGCATGTGCAAATCCCGGTGCACCGCGGGATGACCCTGGCCGAGATCAAAGACGCAATCCGGCATGAGCTACGCCACGGCTACGTAATGGGTTCGTCGGATCTGGCCTATTTGCTTGGCGCCGATTGGGTGCCGCCGGAAAAAGAAAAAGCCGCAGATAAGGCAATCAAGGCCGCATATGCCGCGGTCAATCGCATCAAGCCCGCACGCAAAGGGCAGCGCCGATTTTTCCTGGATTTGCCAATCGACGACACGGAAAGCACGCTTTACGCATATTTCGTTTTCCGCGAAATGTAGGATTTTAGGAAAGGAAGCCGATCATGGAAAATTACACGCCTAAGCACCTCAAGCGCTGGACCCTTCCCGAATGCTACCTTGGCGCAACGTGGCCAGAATACTACTCCGCTGGAGTCGGCCGAAGCCGCGACAGTGACACTCTAGAGCGATCCAATTTCGCCGTGATGCTCGAAGCACTGGGCGGAGAGTCGGAGACTGTAAAGGTAGTGCACGAGTCTCATTGGGCGGTAGGCTGGATCGAATGGATAGCGATTCACGAGAGCGACAGTAAAGCACTTGCAATCGCCGATAACCTGGCCGCCAAGCTGGAAGACTACCCCGTATTGGATGAGAACCATTGGACCGAATTGGAGGCGGAGGAAGCGGACAGAGTCTGGAAGGAATGCTACACGCCACAGGAGAGAATCGACTACATTCGCCGATACCGTGACCAATTCGATTTCTATGACTTCCGCGATTTACTGGCCGTGGTGCGCGGCGAATATTTCAACGGCTATGCATCGGATCTACTCCGATGATCCAGCTGCTAAGCCTTGCAGGGCGGACTCTTGCCGCCCTGCTTGTCATCACGCTAATCTTGACACAATCAACGCCAATGTGAGGAGGGATAAAAATGCCTTATGTAATCGTACGCACACGCTATTTTTACGGCCCAAGCGAGACCCGCGACGTGCTGACAGACTGGCGCGACAAGCCGTTGACTTTCGACTCGCGCAAGGCCGCAAAATCCCACATAGCGGACCTCGACTCCGAGACTTACTATCTCGCACACAATGAGTATCAACGGCCGCTCTATCGCACCTACGCGCTCGACACGCTGCCGCGCTATCTGGCAGACAGTATCGCGCACGCCGACTAGTCCACCAAAACCTCGACCCTGCAAAAGCCCGCGTCCATCGCGGGCTTTTTCTTTTCCCTCACGCTCCCACATGCTCGCCAAAACCTCGACCCTCAGAATCCCGCCTAGAAAGCCCGTACACGCGATTCTTGCCTTCCCTAGTGTTCCCTACTCACCTAACGCCGAACGCCACTCAGCGGCCAAATATGGGGCTTTCTCAGCCATTCTGTAGAGATACCGGACACTATAGGCGGGATTTTCCGCAACCATGCGCTCATACTCGGGATTATCGAGCTGCTCGATGAGCCCGCCGGGAACAAGCTTGGAAAGCACGAACGTTTTAATTCCTGAATAACTGTATTCCGGCATTAGCTCCCGAAAATCAGCCATTCGGTAGACCCGCCCCGGTTCCATGCGCGCCAGTAAGACTTTCCAGCCAGGCAGCCCAAGCTTGGCGACTCCGCGCCTGGGCAACGCCGGCGCATTCTGCGCTTGGATCTCACGCTTGCGCCTCGACGCTCGACGCTTGCGCGTATTCGCCGCCTTGCGCGCGTGCTTGGACCAATCCACCTTGACAGCCGGACGCGCACGCGACCCGCCGCCGTTCTCCCGCATGCGCCGGATCCGGGCCAGCGCCCTCTCCAGCGCGCGGGCCTCCACCTCCTGTTTTTTCTCCAGGTCCAATTTTTTCCGCGGGTCCAATTTTTCCTCCAAGTCCAATTTCATCCGATCAATCGAACTTGCGCCGATGGACCTTTTGCAGCGGGGCCGCATGCACCGGACATCTCCGGTTCACGTTGAACCTGGTCGTGTTGATACCAACCGTGAACGTGAACTCGGCACCGCAGTTAGCGCAATTCGACATGATCGTGGCGATGCCGGAAAACGCGCCGTCCTTCCGGATGTACGGCTCCACGGCCACGCAGACGTACTTCTGACCACGGTAGCGGAACTCATCACCGACTTCGATTTTCTTCCCCGGCTTGATCAAGACTTTCTCTCCTTTCCACCGGTTACAACCAATACAACCAGCACAACCAGCAGCGCGACCTTCAAGACGAACTCGGCCACGGCGAGCGCGATTTGTCGTATAACACGAACGCGTTTGCTCTTGCAAGATTTCATATCATCCAACATTCAGCCCACAAACGGACAAAAGGCGGACAACCGGCCGACCTCCCGATTTCATGGCCAAGGGTGGGGGCGGACACGGGCAGGCAGCGGAGGACAGGGGGGCGGACAAAGAGGACACATACCTTCAGGTATGTGTCCCTCCTCGCTTGTCCGCGCTCCCCCGCCCTGGTCCCGGTTGGCTTGACCGGCGGACAAAACGCCTTTGTCCGCCCTTGTCCGCCTTGTCCGCTTTTGCTCTTGCAAGTCATTTTCAGCCCCCGTTGTTGAACGTCGGCCACACAAAATCTTCGCAAATTTCAACAGCCTTTTTACCCAAAAGCTGTTCCCTGGCCCGCCTGAAAGCCCTCGCGCGGGTGCCCGGATCGTCCGATTTTGACAACCCGAGGTTGTCGCAGAACTCCCTCCAAATGCGGACTTCGACCACCTTGCAGGCGGGCCACTGGTTGCCGAACTTCAACACGCCATGCTCGGCAATCGCCTCGTCCAACGCCTCCGCCGCCTTCCTCAGACTTTCGGGCCATGACGACCGACCATCGGACCTCGCCTCGGGATCGTAGACGGGGACGAGCGTTTCGCCGGAAGGCTCCAGGTTGAACCCCCATTGCCCGCGGCTGTCGGCGTCCTTGTGCCGCTCGATCATGAGCATGGTGGTCATTTTCTCCTTGTCGCCCTCGACCTTCATGCGTGAATCGAACGACCCCCAGAAGTGCGTGTGCATGCGGGCGCGCGTATCGTCCTGCCAGCCGGTATGGGCTACCGTGAGCGTCGCCGCCCCCGTGGCCCGCATGATGGCCTGGACATTGTGAACCCATGCGCGAGCCGTGGTGTCCTCGATCTCGGACCCCATCATCGTGCCGCCGAAGATGTCGAGCACGATCAGCTCGAAGCCCCCGATGGCCTTGCAGGCCGCGATGAGCGCTTTGACCTGTTCCTTGTCGTCCAGGCAGATTTCCTGCGGGTAGAGGAACACGTTGGCTCGTTGCTCTGGCGCGATGCCGTAGTGGTCCAGCCAGCCGGGAATGCGGAGCCGGCCGACGCCGTTGGCGCCCTCGGTAGCGACAAAGAGCACCTTGCCTTGTCTGGTCTGCTTGCCATGCCATGGCCGCCCCGTGGCCACGGATAGGCCGAGGTCGATAGCGAGGAAGGATTTGAAGCTGTTGGACTTGCCGAAAAGGAGCGCGGCGGAGTTTCGCTGGATTACATCCTCGACCAGCCATTCCGGCTCCGGGAGGCGGAGCATTTCTTCGTATGTGAGGAAATGCAGCTTTGATGTCGGTTTCGTTGGTTTAGGCTTGGCGGTTTCGGGGATGTGTTGCGGCGGTGGGCCTTGGTCGCCGGCGATCGAGGAAACGTCGCCAAATTCGCCGAGGGCGGTCTTTGCGCCCCAGCCGCCTGTCGCGTACCGAAAGGCATTCTCCACCTTCGTGCGCAGCTCGTCGTAGGGCCATGGCGGCGA
>NZ_CALFCW010000005.1:0-48182 GCF_937950555.1 uncultured Pigmentiphaga sp.
GGCCCCATGCCCATCATTCCGGGCTGATGCCCTCGGTCTTGATGACGCGGCTCCAGCGCTCGAATTCCGTGCGCGTGAGCCGGCCGAGATCTTCCGGCGTACCCAGCACCACGGCAAAGCCGGTATCGGCGAGTGCGGTGCGCATCGACTCTGAATCGTAGATCGCCCTCAGTTCGCGGTTCAGGCGGTCGATGATGGGGCCTGGTGTTTGGGCCGGGGCGTAGAGCCCGATCCAGAGCGCCAGCTGGTAGTTCGGGTACCCCACCTCTGCCAATGTGGGGACGGAAGCCAGCAGCGGCGAACGCGCACTGCCGGTCTGCGCGATGGCCTTGAGCTTGCCGGAGGCGACCAAGGGGCGGGCCGCCTCGATGGGGGCGATCATCATGTCTACGCTGCCTTGCACGACGTCCATGATCGCGGCATTGAGCGTGCCGGCCGGAATGTGCCGCATCTTGACGCCCACCATGTTCTGCAGCACGGTGGAGTACAGGTGCGAGGTCGAGGCAATTCCCGGAGATGCGTAAGAAGCGAGTTCCCCGCGTGCCTTGAGGTGGGCCACCAGCTCCTTGAAGTCTTGGGCGGGAGTGCCGGCTCCCGTAATGATGACTTGCGCGCTTTCTGCGATCTGGCCGATGGGGGCAAAGCTCTTGACCGGGTCGTAGGGGGTGGGGCGGAAGGCTGACGTGATGACTAGCGTGGTCGGCCCGATCATCAGCGTGTGCCCGTCGGGTTCCGCATTCGCGGCATAGGACGTGCCGATGACGCCGCTGGCGCCGGGCCGATTTTCCACATAAACGCTTTGGCCCAGCCTCGCCGAGAGCTGTTCGGCGGTGCGCCGGGCAATGGCGTCGGCGCTCGTTCCCGGACTGTACGGAACGACGATCTTGATGGTGCGTTTCGGGTAGCCAGCTGCGTCGGCCCCTCCCTGGGCGTGCGCGATCGGGCTACCCGCCAGAAGCAGCGCCATGGCGGCGGTCGAGAGGGGGCATGTGGACTTCCGGAATGCATGCTTCATGCGTGTCTCCTAGCTCTTTCTTGTTCCGCGCGAGCCGGCGCTGCCTCGCTGGCGCCGGCCAGGGCGTAAACGGGGTAGGTCGTCCGTCCTGCCGCGGGCAAGCGGGCGCGTTATTCTGTTTTATCTCTAATATATAATATAGATTAAGATCGACGGACGCGGTTGTAAAGCCCGCCCACGTGGTCCGGGTGTTGGTTTTCGGGACGTTCGGCGAAGGGGGGGCGACGGGGGAAATCCAAAGGCCGCCAGGCTGGGAGGATTAGTCCTTCGCCCGGGAGGCCGAGCTTGCTTCTTGCGACAACGTCTTATTCCTCTGGTAGCTCAGCCGTTCCCGCATCAGCCGGGAAGCTTCGGCGCCGTCGCCGGATTCGATGGCAGCCAGCATCCGCTTGTGGTGGCGCATGATGCGCACGGCCGATGCCGGCGTGAGATTCGGGCGCAGCACGGGGCGCAGGACAATGCTCAGGGCGCGGAACTGCGCCAGCAGGATGCGGCTGTGGGATGCCTGCACGATGGCTTCATGAAAGCGCATCGAGGCGTCCGCAAAGCGGTCGAGTTCATCCTTGAGCGCCGATAGTTCGGCCAGTACCGCACGCAATCTTTCCAGATCGGCGTCGTTGCGTCGCTCAGCCGCCAGTTCGGCCGCCATTTCCTCGATCGCCATCTGGGCGTCGAACACCTCGCCCGACGTGACGCCGATGAGCTTTAGGTGAATGGCCATTGCATCGGCCAGCCGATCCGGGTTGCCCTGGGCCACCCATACGCCGCCGCGCGATCCCATTCGAATCTCGACGATGCCCAGCCCTTCAAGGGTGCGTAGGGCGTCGCGCGCCGCCATGCGGCTGACGCCGAATTGTTCGGACAGCGCGGCCTCGCTGCCCAGAAACTGGCCGGCAACGATCTCTTTGTTCAAAACGGCGGCGCGTATCTGCGCCACGATGCCCCCCGAAAGCGTTTCGTTGGGGACCGCTGTCCAAGTACGGGTCGATGGAGAGACTTTCTTGACCAAACCCGAATCCTTTGCGTGCCGTGGTGAGATGGATCGTGACGTAGGTACGCCGCATTATAGGTTGCCCTGCGTGGCGGGACCGGCCGCACAGGTCTTCCGGGAACGACCACCTGCTGCTCGCGCAGATAAGTATGATATATAATATAGATAGCGCGGCCGCTTTTCGTTCATGCCGCACTCCTTCACCTGCAATGGAACGGTCATGCTGAATCAGGAAAAAAATGCGCTATTGACCCGGGTGGGGCCGGGCACGCCCATGGGAGACTTGCTGCGCCGGTATTGGATGCCCATCGCGGGGGTTAGCGAGTTCGACACGCGTGCGACCAAAGCCGTGCGCATCATGGGCGAGGAC
The DNA here is from genome assembly GCF_937950555.1 of uncultured Pigmentiphaga sp. NCBI lineage: Bacteria > Pseudomonadati > Pseudomonadota > Betaproteobacteria > Burkholderiales > Alcaligenaceae > Pigmentiphaga > uncultured Pigmentiphaga sp. Next base: position 2,377 of record NZ_CALFCW010000005.1, read on the forward strand.
TTGGTCCTGTATCGTGACCTGAGCGGGAACTGGGGGTTGGTGGACCGGCACTGCCCACATCGCCGAGCCGACATGACGCACGGATTCCCGGAGCCCCATGGCCTGCGCTGCAGTTATCACGGATGGTGTTTTTCCGCGGACGGCGCCTGCGTGGAGCAGCCCTACGAGGACGTCGCCCATCCGGAAATCCGCATGAAGGATAAGGTGCGGATCAAGGCGTATCCGGTCCAGGAAAAGGCGGGCCTGCTATGGGCGTACATGGGCCCCCAGCCTGCCCCTCTCTTGCCCGACTGGGAGGCGTTCTCATGGCCCAATGGGTTCCGGCAGATCGTTTTGTCCGTGATTCCCTGTAACTGGTTCCAGTGCCAGGAAAACTCCATCGACCCCGTGCATTTCGAGTGGGCGCACAACAACTGGAGCCTGCGCCAGCGCGGGGTGCTTGGGCCCTATTCGCCCCCGCACAAAGAAGTCGGCTTCGAGGAGTTCGAGTTCGGGTTTCTCTACAAGCGTGTCCGGGGCAATGCAACCAAGGACGATCCGCTGTGGTCTATCGGGCGGGTCTGCTTGTGGCCCAATGCCGTCTTCCTCGGTGACCACTTCGAGTGGCGCGTTCCGGTGGACGACGAACACACCCTGAGCGTTTGCTGGTCTTTCACCCGCGTTCCCCGGGAGCGCGAACCCTACGTGCAAGAGCGCATCCCGACCTGGCATGGGCCTATCCGTGATGCCGAGGGCAACTGGATCACCAGCCATGTGATGAACCAGGACTTCGTCGCGTGGGTGGGGCAGGGGACCATCGCCGACCGTAGCCTCGAGACGCTGGGCCCCAGCGATCGCGGCATCGCCATGATCCGCAAGAAGTTCTTCGAGGAGCTGGAGGCCGTCGCCGGCGGCGCGGACCCGAAAGGCATATTGCGGGATCCGGAAAAGAACCACCGCGTCGAATTGCCGATGGCCTTCCGCAAGGAGCTGGTCGAGGGAATGACCATGGCGGAGCTAAAGGCGCATCCGATATTCGGCCGCCACATGCAGCACTACATCTTCCAGGCAGGGCAGCCGGAGTCGGTGGAACGGGCCTATAAGGAAGCCATGGGCTTGGCGTGAACGCCGTCGCCCCGCGCAGGGCGGCGTGGGGCGCGAGCACTGCCGGCGGGGACGCGGCTACGTCAGGAAGATGGTCGCTAGCCCCAGGAAAATAAAGAAGCCCATCGTGTCAGTGGCGAAGGTGAGCAGTACCGAGGAGCCGATGGCCGGATCCTTGCCGAACCGGCTGCGGGTCAGGGGAACCAGCATGCCTATGCTGGCGCCGACCAGCAGGTTGAGCACCATCGCGGCCATCATGACGAGGCCGAGCGAATAGCGTCCCGAAATCGCCCAGGCGAACAGCCCCGCCACGGCGCCGCCCCCCAGCCCGACGAAAAATGCGATCTGGAGCTCGCGGCGGACCAGCTTGCCGACGTTGGCGGCGTTGATGCGGCCCACCGCCAGGGCCCGGATGATTAGCGTCATGGTCTGATTGCCCGAATTGCCGCCTATGCCGGCGACAATGGACATCAGGAAGGCCAGGATGACGATGTGCCCCACCGTTTCTTCGAAGCGCGAGGCGACGAAGGCGGCGATCGAGGCGGTGCACAGGTTGACTAGCAGCCACGGCGCGCGGTTGCGGATGGCCTTGGGGATTGGGGCGAAGATGTCTTCTTCTTGCAGGCCGGCCTTGGACAGCGCCTGTTCGTCCGAGGCCTCGCGGATCACGTCCACCACCTCGTTCACGGTCACCCGGCCGATCAGCCGCCCCACGGCATCGACCACGGGCGCAGACACCAAGTCGTAGCGTTCGAACGCAGCGGCTGCTTCGGCGGCCTCGTCGAGCGGCGCCAGCGTCAGGATTTCGGTGTCCATGACGTCAGCGACCTTGGTCTCGGGATCGCTCACCAGCAACCGGTTGATGGGCAGGCTGCCCATGAGCTTGTCGTGCCGGTCGACCACGAAGATCTGGTCGGTGTGATCGGGCAATTCGTGCAGGCGGCGCAGGTAACGCAGCACGACCTCTAGCGTCACGTCGTTGCGCACCCGGACCATTTCGAAGTCCATGATCGCGCCCACCGAGTCTTCGGGGTAGCTCATGACTTCGGTCAGGCGCGCCCGCTCTTCGTCGGTCAGGCCCTTCTGCACCTCGGCCACGACTTCGGGGGGCAGGTCTGGAGCGAGGTCGGCCAGTTCGTCCGCCTCCAGGCTCTCGGCCGCCGCCAGCAGCTTTTGCTGGTCCGTGGTGGCGATCAGCGATTCCCGCATCCAGTCGGCGACTTCGAGCAGCACCTCGCCCACGCGTTCAGGGCGAACGAGCTGCCAGACGATCTGCCGATCTTCTTTGGGTAGGGATTCGAGGATGAAGGCGATGTCGGCCGGATGCAGGTCGTCCAGCAGGGCGCTCAGCTCGGCTTCATGCTGCCGGTGGACCAGCGCTTCGACGAGCGGCGCGCGGGTGTCCCCGGCCTCTTGCCTCTGGACGAGCTCTTCGACCAGATGCTGGCGTCGCAGCAGCTCCTGGACGTGTTCCAGAGCCTCTTGGGCGTCTTCGGGTTCGAGGCGGTTGCGCTCGAGGGATTTGGGTTCAGTTGCTTGTTCGACCATCGCGCGGGAAACACAAAGCGGCCCCGCACGGGCCTGGGGCCTGGCCGCCTGACGCAGGCGGGCTCAGAGGTGGCTCGAACGGGTGCCGGAAGACAAGGGGCCGGCTGGTATTAAGGGTCTAGGTCGTGGCTGTGAGGCCATGCCGAAAAGCAGTGCCTGGCACTGCAGAGTTGACGACGCCGCAATTGTACGCGTGCAGGCGGTGTTCGTCAGGGCGTCGGGCCGGCTTGGCGGCTTTGGTTGCAATTGCGTGACGGGCAGCGCCTAGGGAATCGCGGTTCCCGGCATCCAGCGCAGCAGCCTGTCGGTGCGGGAAGCGAGGTAGGCCGAGCCCCGGTTCTTGTCGTAGTAGCGCGGCCGCGGCAGCATGGAGGCGAGCCGCGCGGCTTGGTAGGCCGATAGGTTGGCGGCCGAGGTGTTGAAGTAGTGGCGTGCGGCTGCTTCCGCGCCGAAAACCCCTTCCCCCCACTCGGCAATGTTCAGGTACAGCTCCAGGATGCGCCGTTTGCTCATGACCAGCTCGATCATGTAGGTGATGACGACTTCCTGGGCCTTGCGCAAGTAGGTGCGCGAGTTGGAAAGAAATAGGTTTTTCGCGACCTGCTGCGTGATGGTCGAGCCGCCGCGCATGGGCCGTTGCGGCGGCCGCCGGCCAAGCGCCAGGGCACGCTCGGTGGCTTCGGCCAATTGCCGGTTATGGGCGTATGCCCGTTCGACCGCGTCCCAGTCTATGCCTCCGTGCTCGAGGAAATTGGCGTCTTCGGCGGCCACGGCGGCACGTTTCAGGTGATTACTGATGCGATCGTAGTCGACCCACCGGTAATCGAGCTTGCGCTTGGGGTCGGTTTTCTGCAGGCGGGACAATTCCGCGCGCATGACCGAAGTCGTGCCGGGAGGCATGTAGGCATACCAGACGACCCAGCCAAAGATCCAGGCTTGGTACAGCAGCACCAGCGCCAAGGCCGCGAGGCACAGGCGCATGCCCGCCGACAGGATGCGGGCGCGCAGGGAGCGACGGCGGCGGGGCTGGGGGCGGCGGGCGCTCATCTCATAAAGAGGTTCGCAGGGCCGTCAGCACGGGACCTGGGTCGGGGCGGACGCCGCGCCAGATGAAAAAGCTTTCGGCGGCCTGTTCCACCAGCATGCCTAGGCCGTCCGCAACCGCGGCGGCTCCGTCGGCGGCTGCCTGCCGCATGAAGGCTGTGGGGCGCGCGGCATACATGAGGTCATACGCCAGCCCGCCTGGCGCGTAGGCGCCGGCCGGAAGGGGCGGCGCTTCATCGTCCAGGCTGCTGGCCGTGGCATTGATGACGAGGTCCCAGTGGCCGTCCGCGGGTAGGTCGGCATAGCTGCCACCGCGCATGACGGCTCCCGCGGACGCGGAGAAGGCCGCCGCCAGCTCCTGTGCACGGGACGGCGTGCGGTTGGCGATGTCTATGCTGGCGCAGCCCGCCTCGATCAGCGGCAGCAATATGCCCCGCGCCGCGCCTCCCGCTCCGGCAACGAGCACCCGGGCTCCGGCCAAGCGTGCTCCCAGCCGGCGCAGGTCGTTGAGCAGGCCGACCCCGTCGGTATTGCAGCCGTGCAATGCGCCGTCTTGCATCCAAAGCGTGTTGACTGCACCAGCCGCCCGCGCGCGGGGGCTCAGGTTCGCGCGCGCCAATTCAAAGGCCTGCAGCTTGAACGGCACGGTGACGTTCAAGCCACCGCCGCCCGAGGCGAAAAACGCTTCGACTTGCGCGGCGAATCCATCGACCGGCGCCAGGATCGCCTCATACGTGATGGGCTCCCCGGTCTGCTCGGCGAACCGGGCGTGGATCCACGGCGATTTGCTGTGTGCGATGGGATTGCCGATGACGGCGTAGCGTGTGCGAGGGGAAGGAAGCATCAGCCGGGCTTCGCGAAGAGCTTGTCGTTGGTGAAATACCAGGTGCGCGTGATGGCCAACACATCGGTATCGCGCGCGATCTGGGGCGGAAAAGGCGCGAACGGCGCGGCAAGCGCGACGATGCGCCGGGCGGCGTCGTTGAGTATTTTATGTTCCGACGGCTTGTCGATGTCTATGCCTTCCACGGTGCCGTCACTGCGTATGTATACCGTCATGCGCAAGGATCCATATACCTTGCCACGCGCGGCGGCGGGATAGTGCTGGGTGCCGAGGGTCTCGATGCGCTCGCGCCATTGCTCGACATATACCGCAAACCGGTATTCCGAGGTCGACGGCGCAAAGAAGTGGCGGCGCGGACGCTTGTTGTAGTCCTCGATGCCTCGGGAGACCTCGGCGAACTGGCGTGCAAGGTGCTCGGCCTGCTCCTGCATGGCGTTCCGTTCGCTCGACGGCGTGCCTGGCTGGGCGGCGGGAGCGGGCTGGGGCGCGCGGTGCTGGGCGAGGGCCGCAGCCAGGCGGCGCTGCTCCGCTTCCAGCGCCGCCTGCCGCGCTTGCAGCTCCGCGAGCAGTTTTCCGTTGCGGTCGGCTGCGGCGTGCGGCGTGGGTGCTTGGGCATGTCCTGCCGTAGCGTCCCCGCCGCCGCTGCTGGCCACCTGCGCGCGTAGTTCGGCCTTGGAGGGGGCTTGGCGGGTGCCTGCGCTAAGCAGCACGACCTCCAGGCCGGCATCTCGCTCCGGCCGCTGCGCCCGCGGTGCCGTGAAGTGCAGGGCGAACAGGATGCCGTGCGCCGCCAGCGAAATCACGATCGCGCTCATCAGATAGCGCCGATCCGGACGTTCCTTCCAATCTTGTGTGAGCTGGCGGGCCAGCTGGGCGGGAAGGCGACGGAGCCTAGGCATTTTCGCGGGGTGCGAGGCGGCCGGCCGCACGCCGGGGGCCGGCGCGGCGGAGGAATCGGGCGGAGATGCGGGAGCAGGGCGGTGCGACACCCCGCGATTGTAATTCTTCAGGCTGGCCGGATCGCCGCCTGGGCTGCGGATGGCGCCGGGCGACTTGTATGCCGCCTGGCGCTCGGGTTGCCTGGGAAACCCTGGGCGGACGGGTCAGGACGCGGGCGGGGTGCCGCCAGCGTCTTCGGAATCAGGAGCGTGCCTTTCCGAAGCGTCGACCAGCCGGGCATCCGTCGGGTCGGGGCCGTCGGCGGCATCGATCTCGGCGGCTTGCGCGTGCTCTTCGGCGGCCGGCTCCTCTTCGATGTCCTCGTCGGCCTGCGCGCTCTCCACCACGTCCAGGAAGCGGCAATCCAGGGTCAACTCGAGCTCGTCGTCACCCATGATCTCCAGCATGACGTGCTGGCCCCGCTCCAGGGAGGGGAGCGTCCCCACGCGGGTGTAGAACGGCGCATCCTTCAGGCGCACCAGGTCGTCGCGCAGCACCACCGCTTCCACGCGGCGCAACCCTTCCTGCTTGAGCCAGCGCAGGCACCAGAAGCGTTCCATGGCCTGCTGGAAGTCGGCATAGGCGCCGTATTTGGCCTCGAAGGCACTGATGATCGCGTAGAGATCGGCCTCGCGCGGCTTGAACGGGGCCGCGAGGCGGGCCGAGACGCCGTGGTCGATCGCCGCGATCAACTGGCCCTGGTTGACGAGGTCTACATAGCGGCGCAGCGGCGACGTGAACCAGGCGTATTGGGGTACGCCGATGGATTCGTGCGGTGCGGCCGCCGTCCCCATGCGCACGCGGCCCATTTGCTGCGAACGGTAGATGCCCGGCACGCCGCACGAGGCCAGCAGGCCTCCCCACAAGCTGTTGGCCAGGATCATGTATTCGGCCACCAGGCGGTCCAGGGGGGCGTTGCGCTTGCGTTGCACGATGCGCACCCTTGCCTCTTCCGGCCGGTCCGGATCGCCGTCGACGTAGAAGCTGAAGTCGACCCGGTTGTTCGACTCGGGCTTGCCGCGTACTTGATCGCGCTTGGCCGACAGGGCCTTGGCCAGGCGCCAGAGCGGACGGAAGACGTGGCCGTAGGGTACCTCGGCGGACGGGTCGTCCAGCAGCGCTTCGGTCACGACGTCGTCCAGCACGTTGTGGCGAAGGTTCTCGCGTACCACGATGCGTTCGATGCGCGATTCGTGCGACAGGACTTCGCCCGTTTCGGGGTCGGCGACCACGTAGAGCGAGACGGCGGGCACGGGGGCGCCGGCATCCAGAGAGAACGCCTTGATGACTTCTTCCGGCTGCATGGGGATCTTGTCCCCGGGCATGTACACGGTAGACATGCGCGCGCGCGCCAGCGCGTCCAGGTTGCTGTCGCGCGTGACGGCGAGCCCCGGCGCGGCAATGTGTATGCCGACGCGCAGGGTGCCGTCGTCCAGCTGCTGGACGGAGAGCGCATCGTCGATCTCGGTGGTGGTGATGTCATCGACCGAGTACGCCTCCACGTCGGCGAGGGGCAGGTCGCGCGCGATGGGCGGGACCTCGGCCGGTGCGAAGCCGGTGCCGCGCGGAAAGTGCTGCGCGTAGAAGCGCCGCTTGTGGATGGAGATCGCGCTCGGGAATGCGCCGAGGTTCATCAGCAGCCGCTCAGGGCGGACCTGCAGCTGGGTGCACGCGGCATCGAGCGCCTTCCATTCCAGCGTGTTCTTGTCCGGCTTGAACAGCAGGGTTTCGGCTTGGCGGGCCAGCGGTTCCGGCAGCCTGCCGGCTTTGATTTCTTCTACCCAAGCCTGTTGCTGTTCGGCCTGGCGCTGTTTTTTCTCGAGGGCGGCAAGTGCGGCGGCAAGGATGTCCGGCGGGGCCGGTCGATATTTGCCTTTGCCGCGCCGGTGGAAGTAGACCGGGGCACTATGCACCCGCAGCAGCATGGCCGCCTGTTCGACCGGCGCCGGCGGGTGGCCGTAGTACTCCTCGGCCAGTGCCGGGATCTCGAACTCCTCCTGGGGCGCACATTCCCAGAGGAACTGCACGTCCAGTTCCTTCGATGCCTCCTCCGCTTGCTTGAGCAGGGACTCCGGGTCGGGTTGCTCGAATCGTACGATGATGGCGGACTTCTTGATCTTGCTCCGCTTGCCGCTTGCCGCCTCGACCTGGAGGCTGGCATCGGTTTCGCTCAGGATGGTGGCGGCCTTGAATCCGCCGTCATCCTCATAAAGGACATGCATTGCGTGTTATCCAGGGGAGAATTCGTCGTTCGGGGCGTCGGCGAAGGCCAGCACTTCCGGCAAGTACCGCGCGAAGTCGCTGATGCCGTGGTCGCCGCCTTCAATGATGTGTTGCCGGGCGCCTCGGTAGTGATCGCGCATCTCGCGCCAGTCCAGCACTTCATCGCCAGTGGCCGCCAATAAATAGTAGCGGTTGGGACGGGAGATGCGCTCGACGGCGTAGGCGCGCAACTCTTCCACGTGGGTGGCCGTGAACGAGAAGGGCTGGCCGTCGTGATACGTCGTGTGTTCGCCGACCTGCGTGGCCAGGTCGCGCGCGGCGTGCACGACTGGGTTGAGCAGTGCGGCGCGGCAGCCCAGCCGTTCGGCCAGGAAGGTGGCGTAATAGCCGCCCAGCGAAGAGCCGATGAGGGTCAGTTCGCGTCCGGCAGACCGCGCATGGGCCTGCATGTCCCGCGCCAAAGATTCGGCCAGCTCCATGGCCTGGCGAGGACTGGCCGCCAATTGGGGGCACGCCCATTCCTTGTTCCGGCCGCGTGCCGACATGGCCTCGGCCAAGAGGCGCGCCTTGTACGAAGCCGGCGAGGACCGGAATCCGTGCAGGTACAGAATCATCAGGGGCCTCCGGCGTCGGCCTGCTCGCGCAGCGCTTGCAGTAGTTTGTCGTGCACGCCCCCGAAGCCACCGTTGCTCATGACGACGATGTGGTCGCCCGGCTGCGCGGTGCGCGCGACGGCTTCGACCATGGCGGCCAGGTCCGACCAGGCACTTGCCCGGTCGCCCAAGGGCGCGAGGGCTTCGGCCGGGTCCCAGCCCAGGGCGTGCTTGCCTGTTTTCTCACCGTAGCAGAAAACAAGGTCGGCTTGCGCCAGGGAGCCCGGAAGCTGGGCTTTCATCGCGCCGAGCTTCATGGTGTTGGATCGCGGTTCGAGCACGGCCAGGATGCGCCCGCCCGGCATCCTCGCCCGCAAGCCCGCCAGCGTGGTGGCGATGGCCGTGGGGTGGTGCGCGAAGTCGTCATACACCCGTATGTCGCGCACCGTCCCGCGCAGTTCCATGCGGCGCTTCACGCCGCCAAAGCGGCTCAGGGCTGCCGCGGCCTCCGCGGGGGAGACGCCCACGTGCTCGGCGGCAGCCATGGCGGCCAGTGCGTTCATGCGATTGTGTTCGCCGCTTAGCGTCCATTGGATGCGGCCGACCGGGGCGCCCTGGTGGAGGACCTCGAAACTCCCGTCGGATTGCTCCGGACCTGCCTGCCATGCGCCATCTTCGCCGAACGTGACGACTTCTGACCAGCAACCGCGCGCAAGCACGCGATCTATCGCCGGGCTGCGCGTGGGCGCGACGATGCGTCCTTGGCTTGGGACGGTACGCACGAGATGGTGGAATTGGGTTTCGATCGCGGCAAGATCGGGAAAGATGTCCGCATGATCGTACTCAAGGTTGTTCAGGATCGCCGTGCGGGGCCGGTAGTGGACGAACTTGGAGCGTTTGTCGAAGAAGGCGGTGTCGTATTCATCGGCTTCCATGGCAAACAGGCGCTTGGAGCCCGTGGACAAACGTGCCGAGACCCCGAAGTCGAGCGGCACGCCGCCAACGAGGAATGAAGGCGCCAGGCCGGCAGCCTCGAGGATCCAGGCGAGCATCGAGGTGGTCGTGGTCTTGCCGTGCGTGCCGGCCACGGCCAGCACATGGTGGCCCGGCAGGATGTGTTCTCCTAGCCATTGCGGCCCGGAGACGTAGGGCAGCCCCTCGTTCATGATGGCCTCCATGAGCGGGTTGCCCCGGCTGACGACGTTTCCCACGACGAACAAATCGGGCTTGAGGCCGGTCTGGTCCGCCCCGTAGCCTTCGATGAGTTCGATGCCTTGCTCCCTGAGCTGGGTGCTCATGGGCGGGTAGACGCCAGCGTCGCAGCCCGTGACGCGATGGCCGGCCGCCCGCGCGAGCAGCGCCAGGCCGCCCATGAAGGTGCCGCAGATGCCGAGAATATGTAGATGCATGGTTGCCAGTCTTCCGGTCGGGTATGGGATTGTAGACGCCCGGACCGGCGGCGCTCCGGGACACGAAGTATGATGTCGGGGTCATCTCCTTGGAGCAATCATGTCGTTTTCTTCTTTGCGCCAGGAAATTGCCGCCGTTGCGGCCAGGATGATCGCCGAGGACGGGCTCGATTACAGCACCGCCAAGCGCAAGGCGGTCCGGCAGTTGGTGGGCAAGGGGGCCCTGCCCAAGGGCGACGTGCTGCCCGACAATGACGAAATCGAAAGCGAAGTCCGCGAATACCAGGCATTGTTCATGGGCGACACCCAGCCGGCCAGGCTGAACCGCCTGCGGCGGGTGGCCTTGTCGGTCATGGAGCTGCTCGATCGATTCCAGCCCTACCTGGTCGGTCCGGTCTGGAACGGCACTGCGGGCGAGCATTCCGATATTGCCTTGCAGTGCTTCGCCGACTCTTCCAAGGAGGTGGAGATTTTCCTGATCAACCAAGGCATTCAATACGAAGTGGGCGAGCGTCCGGATTTCCGGGGCCGCGGCAAGGTCGAAGCGCTGTACTTCATGTGGAAGGGCGAGGGCGTCATGTTGAGTATTTATGACGACCTGGCCTTGCGCGGCGCCCTCAAGCCGGGAGCGGACGGCCGCGTGGAGCGCGGGGACGCGCGCGCGGTGTCGCGGCTGCTCGACGAAGCAGAGGATGTGCAAGGGGGGATGGCATGAACCACGGGTCTTCCGACAAGCGTCGCCAGTTGTTGGTCTATGGCGGCCTAGGCGCGGCAGCGGCGCTGGCCGGTGGCGTGGCGGCCTGGTGGCAGCTCGCGCCGCGTCCCAGCTCCGACCGGGCGGTCGACATCCTGTATGCGCAGACCTTGGAAGGGTTGGACGGGCGTTCTTATGCGTTCGAACAATGGCGCGGACGCCGGTTGGTGGTCAATTTCTGGGCTACCTGGTGCCCGCCCTGCGTGGAGGAAATGCCCGAGCTCGAGGCACTTCGGCAGGAATTCGACGGACGGGCGCAATTCGTGGGCATCGGCATCGATTCGGCGACTAACATGCAAAAATTCGTGCAAAAGGTGCCGGTGAGTTATCCTTTGCTGATCGCCGGCAACGTGGGCACCGAGCTGGCGCGGGAGCTGGGGAACGCCAGCGGCGGGTTGCCCTACACCGTGGTCATCGACGAGAAAGGCAGCGTCCTTCACCAGTACGCGGGGCGGATCAAGGCGGAAACTTTGCGCGACGTATTGGCGTCTAGTTGAGGCAGGCGAGCTCCTTTCCCATCGGGGTTCGCGGCGCGTTTTCTTCGACGAGCCGCGGATTCGTTACAATTGATGGACAATACGGCGTGTTTTGCGTAAAAATCGCGCCCTTTCATACCGCAACGCAGGCATATGGCCCATCGCATACTGGTCTTGCATGGCCCGAATCTGAATTTGCTCGGCACTCGCGAGCCCGGTATCTATGGCGCGGATACATTGGCGGACATCGACGCCCGCCTGCAGACGCTGGCCCAGCAGCACGGCGCTTCGCTCGTCTCGTTCCAGAGCAACCATGAGGGCGCGCTGGTCGACCGCATCCAAGCGGCGGCGGCGGAAGGGGTCGACTTCATCGTCATCAATCCGGCCGCCTACACGCATACCAGCGTCGCGATCCGGGACGCCCTGGCTGCCGTGGCGGTGCCTTTCATAGAAGTCCATTTGTCGAACGTGCACAAACGGGAGGCCTTCAGGCACCGTTCGTATTTTTCCGACCTGGCCGTGGGTGTCATAGCCGGGCTGGGCGCAGATGGCTACGAAGCGGCAGTGCGCTACGCGCTGTCGCATTAAAGAAAATTATTGGGGAAGCCCCATGGATCTCAGAAAACTGAAAACCTTGATCGATCTGGTTGCCGAGTCGGGCATCGCCGAACTCGAAATCACGGAAGGCGAGGGCAAGGTTCGCATCGTCAAGTTCGCGCAAAGCGCGCCGGTAGCCGCTGCGCCGGCCGTCCAGTCATACCAGGTCGTGCCGCAGGCGCCGGCCGCTCCCGCGCCCGCCGAGGCTGCTCCCGCTCCGGCGGCCGAGCCCGCCGTGGCGCAGGGGCACATCGTCAAGTCGCCCATGGTCGGCACTTTCTATCGCGCACCCAACCCGGGCGCGCCGGCATTCGTGGATGTCGGCCAAACCGTCAAGGAAGGCGACCCGTTGTGCATCATCGAAGCCATGAAGCTGCTCAACGAGATCGAGGCCGACAAGGCTGGCGTCATTAAGGAAATCCTGGTCGAGAACGGTCAACCTGTCGAATACGGCCAACCCCTGTTTGTGATCGGCTGATCTGGTCGACGCCATGTGCATCGACGCTTGGTCCGTTGATGCGCTTCACACCGTATCATCAGTCGGGCGCCCGGACCGGCGCGACGGAGCCGGGAAGACGCTTTCCACCGCGGCCCCGCCGAGTCCGCAGCCCAGGCCAGTCGTCCGACTTTTTCAGGACAATCGTTCATGTTTGAAAAGATCCTGATCGCCAATCGCGGGGAAATCGCCCTGCGTATCCAGCGCGCCTGCCGCGAACTGGGGATCAAGAGTGTGGTCGTGCACTCGGAGGCTGATCGCGAGGCCAAGTACGTCAAGCTGGCCGACGAGTCGGTATGCATCGGGCCCGCGTCCTCGCGCGAGAGCTACCTGAACATGCCGGCCATCATTTCGGCCGCCGAGGTCACTGACGCCGAGGCCATCCATCCCGGTTACGGCTTTTTGTCGGAGAACGCGGATTTTGCCGAGCGGGTCGAGAAGAGCGGCTTCGTGTTCATCGGGCCCAAGCCGGAATCCATCCGCCTGATGGGCGACAAGGTCAGCGCCAAGCAGGCCATGATCGCCGCAGGCGTGCCGGTCGTGCCCGGCTCGGACGGCGCATTGCCCGAAGATCCCAAGGAAATCATCCAAATTGCCCGCAAGATCGGTTATCCGGTCATCATCAAGGCAGCCGGCGGGGGCGGCGGCCGAGGCATGCGCGTGGTCCATACCGAGGCCGCCCTGCTCAACGCGGTGACCATGACGCGCTCGGAGGCAGCCGCCGCGTTCAACAATCCCGATGTGTACATGGAAAAGTTCCTCGAGAACCCCCGTCACATCGAGATCCAGGTGCTGGCCGACGGGCAGCGCGGCGCAATCTGGCTGGGAGAACGCGACTGCTCCATGCAGCGCCGCCACCAGAAGATCATCGAGGAGGCGCCGGCTCCGCACATTCCTCGCCGCCTCATCGACCGCATCGGCGACCGCTGCGCCGACGCCTGCCGCAAGATCGGCTACCGCGGCGCGGGCACATTCGAGTTCCTGTACGAGAACGGCGAGTTCTACTTCATCGAGATGAACACGCGTATCCAGGTCGAGCATCCGGTGACCGAAGCCATCACCGGCGTAGACTTGGTGCAGGAACAGATCCGCATCGCCGCGGGCGAGAAGCTGCGCTATCGGCAGCGCGACATCGTGTTCCGTGGCCATGCCATCGAATGCCGCATCAACGCCGAGGATCCGTTCCGCTTTACGCCCAGCCCGGGCCGCATCACCAATTGGCACGTGCCGGGCGGTCCCGGCATCCGCGTCGATTCGCATGTCTACAATGGCTATTTCGTGCCGCCCAATTACGACTCGATGATCGCCAAGATCATCGCCTATGGCGATACGCGGGAGCAGGCGCTGGCCCGGATGCGCATCGCCCTGTCGGAGATGGCGGTGGACGGCATTTCTACCAACATTGCGTTGCACCGCGAGTTGCTGCAGGATGCCCGCTTCATCGAAGGCGGCACCAATATCCATTATTTGGAGCAGCGCCTGGCACAGCGCCCGGAATAAGAGCCCCTCATGCGCGAACTGGTGTTCGACTGCGCCGAGCAAATGGCCGAGCCGCTTTCCGACGCCTTGCTGGAAGCGGGGGTCTTGTCCGTTTCCGTGGAGGATGCGGATTTCGGCACCGAAGCGGAAAAGCCGCTTTTCGGAGAACCCGGGCTGGAGCCCGAAACCCAGGCATGGTCGCGCAACAGGATCGTGGCGCTGATGCCCGACGGCGAAGATCCTGCCCAGGTGCTGGCGCTGGCCTGCGAAGCGTGTGGCATCGAAGCGCCGGGCTGGCAATTGCGGGAGGTGCCGGATGCCGACTGGGTTAGGCTGACCCAGTCCCAGTTCGAACCCATCGAGGTTGAAGGCAAGGTTTGGATCGTGCCCACCTGGCACGAAGTGCCCGACGAGCCCGGCACGATTTCCATTCGCCTGGATCCCGGGCTGGCCTTTGGCACCGGCAGCCATCCCACTACGCATCTTTGCCTGGCATGGCTGGCGAATCACCTGCGCCCCGGGGCCACCGTGCTCGATTACGGATGCGGCTCGGGAATCCTGGCGATTGCCGCGCGCAAGCTAGGGGCGGGCGAAACCGTGGGCATCGACATCGATCCCCAGGCCGTGCAGTCGGCCCAGGCCAACGCCGCCGCCAACGGCGTGGAGGTACTGACTGGCCTGCCTGACGTTCGCCAGGGATGGCGCGCCGACGTCGTGGTCGCCAACATTCTGTCGAACCCCCTCAAAGTGCTGGCGCCCATGTTGTGCGACCGGGTCTTGCCGGGAGGGGATCTGGTCTTGTCGGGGGTGCTCGAGCGCCAGGCCGACGAAGTGGCGCAGGCCTATGCGCCTTGGCTTTCCCTGTCCGTCTGGCGGGCGCTCGACGGCTGGGTGTGTTTGCACGGACATCGTCCGGACTGACGGGGCCGCGCCATGGTCCTTGCCACTCACTGCCCCTATTGCAGCACTTCGTTCCGCGTCGTGCCGGACCAGATCAAGCTGCGCGGCGGGTGGGTCCGCTGCGGCGTGTGCAACGAGGCGTTCGACAGCACCGAGTACTTGTTCGAATTGGACCCGGCCGGCGGGCCGCCGCGGCCCGTGTCGCTGCAGGCCGCGCCGGATTCCGATCCGTCTGCCGAGCCGCGTGTCGTGCGCAAGCGGGGAGAGGGATTGTCGCCGGCGGCGGTGCCCGGCGTCCCGGCGACGCCAGGGGTGCCCGAGGACGAATCCTCGTCCGACCGCATTTCTCCTGCCGGCGGGATGGCCCAGCCGGGCTACCCGGCCTCCTCCCAGCCCGGGGTTTCCGCGCCCGCGTCCGACGAGATCCCGGTCGTGTTGCGACCGCGCAGGTCTTCGGCCGCAGGCGAGGCGGCTCCGCGGGCGCCTGAAGCTCTGCCGGATGCCACCGACGCCGTCGAGGATTCTGCCGGCGATGCCCTGGTGGTAGGCGATGCGGGCGACGACCCGATCCCGCGCATCGTGGCCGAACCTCGTTCAGCGTATGCGCCGCCGGCCGACGAGCCGGACTTCTTCGACCAGGACGAGAAGCGGCGCCGCCGGCGCGCGCAATGGCTGTGGGGCATCGCGGCGCTGGTCGCGCTCGTGGTCCTGGCAGGGCAGGCGCTTTGGATGTTCCGCGCCGAGTTTGCCACCCGCGTGCCGGCCGCTCGCCCGTTGCTTGAAAAATTGTGCCAGCGGTTCCATTGCACGGTGGGATATCCGCGCGCGCCAGAATTGCTGGTCATCGAATCTTCGTCCATCGAGCCGTGGTCGCCGGATTCCCCCGGGTTTGCGCCGCCTATCTCTGACCCCCTGCTCGATGCCGGCCAGGTGCCCGCCCAGGTCGTCTTGCCCGTGAGGCGGCTGGCGTTGCGGATCCTGCTGCGCAATCGCGCGGCATTTCCCCAGGCGTGGCCGGCCATAGAGCTGTCGCTGATGGATTTGTCGGATGCGGTGGCCGCGCGCCGCGTCCTGCTGCCTTCGGTGTACCTGTCGCCCCAGGACCTCGCCAAGCCGCTGGGGCCGCTCGAAGAACGCACCCTGCGGATTCCCGTTGAAACCATCGACGCGCATGCCACCGGTTATCGCGTCGCTCTTTTTTATCCGTGACCGCCATGGCTCATCCCGAAACCGCCCCCGTCATCATTTGCGGCTCCATCGCGTTCGATACGATCATGGTGTTCGAGGGCAAATTCCAGGAGCACATCCTGCCCGAGCAGGTCCATGCGTTGAGCGTCTCGTTCCTGGTGCCCTCCATGCGCAAGGAGTACGGGGGCTGCGCCGGCAACATTGCGTACAACCTGCGGCTCTTGGGCGGTACGCCCGTGCCCGTGGCCACGGTCGGCGAGGATGCAGGCGAATACCTGCAGCGGATGCGCGCGCAAGGCATCAACGTCGACTGGGTGAAAGTCGTGCCGGGGACGTTCACGGCCCAGTGTTTCATCACCACGGACCTCGTGGACAACCAGATTACCGCCTTCCACCCCGGCGCGATGTCGGCGTCTGCCACGAATGACCTGACGGCGGCTCCCGGCGTGTGGGGCATCGTCGCCCCCGACTCGAAGGAGGGCATGTTCGCCCATGCGCGGCGCCTGCATGCCCGCGGGGTGCCGTTCATCTTCGACCTCGGCCAGGCCATGCCGCTGTTCAACGGCGACGATCTGCGCGACATGCTGTCGATGGCGCAGGTGCTCACCGTCAACGACTACGAGGCGCGCGTCGTCGAGCAGCGCACGGGGCGCAGCATGGCCGAAATCGCGGCCGGCCTACAGGCCGCCATCGTGACGCGCGGAGAGAAAGGATCCACGCTGCTTACCGGCGGCCAGGAAATCCACATCGACGCGATCAAGGCCGATGCCGTGGTCGATCCTACCGGCTGCGGCGACGCCTACCGCGCCGGCCTGCTTTACGGCATTACCCTGGGCTGGAACTGGGAAGATTGCTGCAAGTTGGCGAGTTTGATGGGGTCCATCAAGGTTGCCAGCCGGGGGCCGCAGAACCACGTGTTGAGCCGCGAGGAAATCTCGGCCCGGCTCGACCGGAGCTATGGCCTGAGCCTGCCCCACGCCTGAGCCGTCGGTTCCCGGCCGTCCCGCAATTCGTTATGCTTTGAAACAACCTAGCGTGACGGATGCCGCCCTCCTGGGCCGCGGGGGCGAACCGGCGGGGTATAAATCCAGTCGAAGGGTTGTACGTGTTTTTGATGACGAGATAGTGCTGCGGCACCTATCCGATTTTTCAGGATGGCTTTATGGATCGATTCATTGCGTCTTTCCCCCTGAAGGCCGGTCGTGGCCGCGCCATGGCCGTTGCGGCGGCGTTGTCTGCCCTGGCCTTGTTGGCCGGGTGCGCGACGGGTAGCAATTCGGCGTCCGTTTACGACCGCAACCAGGCCCAGCGCGAGCAGGTGGTGCGCCTGGGCACGGTGGAGTCGGTCCGGGAAGTCACCATCGATCGCGGGCAGACCGGCGTCGGCACGGCCGGCGGCGCGATCGTCGGCGGAGTGGCCGGTAGCACGATAGGCGGCGGCCGCGGGCAGATCATCGCGTCCGTGCTCGGCGCCATCGCCGGCGGCGTCGCGGGGCAGGCCGTCGAGGGCGGTTTGTCCAAGCGCACCGGGTTGGAGATCACCGTCCGCTTCGAGAACGGGGAAGTGCGCTCCATCGTGCAGGAAGCCGACGAAAAGTTCTACGTGGGGGACCGGGTGCGGGTGTTGAGCGGCTCCGGGGTGACCCGCGTCACGCACTTGTAAGCAATACCGCCAGCGGTCGTTTCCCACTGAAACGGACAGGCCGGCCGGCATCTCTGCCGACCGGCCTGTGTTTGCATCCGGCCCCGGCGCAGTGGCGGCTGGGCCCGGCCTTACAGGCCGAATACGGGTAGTCCGATACGGGACAACACCATCAGCGCGATCTGCGTGATCAGGAACAGGACGAGCGGCGAAAGATCGAGCCCGCCCATTGCCGGCAGCATGCGGCGGATGGGGTCGAGCAGCGGCGCGGTGAGCGCGTGCAGCGCGGGCATGGCCGGGGCGCGCGGATTCACCCACGACAGGATCACCATCAGCAGCGTTACCCACATCACCAGGTTGATTCCCCACTTGAGCAGTAGCAGCAGGGCGATCCACAGCGCCTCGGGGAAGAGCGACGTGGGATTGATGCCGTCCACCATCATGACTGCCGCCAGGTAAACCAGTGCGGTCACCCACGCCGCCACCACGCAGGCCCAGTCTATGCCTCCGCGGCCGCCGATCACCCTGCGCAGTGGCACGACGATCCAGTCCGTGAACTGGAACACGGTGCGGGAAATCGGGTTGTAAGGCGGCATGCGGACGAACTGCAGCCATAGCCGCAGCAAGAGCACCGCGCCGTACAGTGTCGCGAGGATGTTGAGGAGGAATTGGGCAATGTCGCCAAACATGAAGGCTCCGGTTGCGCCTGTTCCGCAGGCGGTAAAACGTCGGGCTCTGATTGTCGCACAGTCGCCTGGAAGCGAGACCCTTCTTCAATGCAAAAACCCCGTCCAAGCTTGCACCTGGACGGGGCGACATCGGAGCGCCAGGCGCTCCGATGGTTCGCTTACGGGCGGCTGCCCGTAGGGAAGGGCCAAGCCGCCGCGGGGTTGAGGGCCGTTTTGGCGCCCGGAGCCGCCGCGGTGGACGGTGCAGGGGCAGGCTTCTTGGCTGCGGGCTTCTTGGCGGAAGCCTTCTTGGCAGCAGGCTTTTTGGCTGCAGCCTTCTTGGTTGCAGCTTTCTTGGCCGGCGCCTTCTTCGCCGCGGTCGTCTTCTTGGCCGCGGTCTTCTTCACTGCAGCCTTCTTGGCCGGGGCCTTCTTGGCAGCGGTTTTCTTCACTGCAGCCTTCTTGGCCGGGGCTTTCTTGGCCGCGGTCTTCTTCACTGCAGCTTTCTTGGCCGGGGCCTTCTTGGCAGCGGTTTTCTTCACAGCGGTTTTCTTCACAGCGGCTTTCTTGGCCGGCGCCTTCTTCGCTGCGACTTTCTTTACAGCGGCTTTCTTGGCCGGCGCCTTCTTCGCTGCTACTTTCTTGACTGCCGCCTTTTTGGCCGGGGCTTTCTTGGCTGCCGCCTTCTTCGCGGCCTTCTTGGCTGTCGCCATGGTCTGCTCCTTTACGAGACGTTCAGGGACCCAGAACACGAACCCGCTCGGACCATCCTCACGGGCTATTCATCGGCGCAAGCCCTGCTGTCGATCAACTGCCTCCACAGCGGAATCAGTTTGCGCTAATGAATGCTGCACACAGCCATTCGACATACCCCGCAACCGGTGCGACCCATGTCGAATGACTTGGCAGGCGGTCGTCCGCCTGCCGGATGACGCCTCGTTCGCCCGGTCGCCGCCGCTTCGCATTCTACAAAGCAGCATGCGCAGGGGCCGGACGGCGCGCTGGGCGGGGGCCTTTGCCCCTCGCGCCCGCGTCTGAACCTGTCCGGGCCCTGCCGGGCGCCCGATGGGCGCCTGATCCTGTTTGCGTGTGTCTAGTCCCAGCTCAGCGCTCCGCCAGTCTGGTACTCGATCACACGGGTTTCAAAGAAGTTGCGTTCTTTCTTCAAGTCGATCATTTCCGCCATCCATGGGAAGGGGTTCTCTTCCTGCGGGAACAGCGGCTCGATGCCGATCTGCTGGCAGCGACGGTTGGCGATGAAGCGCAGGTACGACTTGAACATGGGCGCGTTCAACCCCAGCACGCCGCGCGGCATGGTGTCTTCGGCATATGCGTATTCGAGCTCGACTGCCTTGCGGAAGAGGCCGCGGATTTCCTCGCGGAACTCGGGCGTCCACAGATGAGGGTTCTCGAGTTTGATCGTGTTGATGAGGTCGATGCCGAAGTTGCAGTGCATGGACTCGTCCCGGAGGATGTACATGTACTGCTCGGCAGCGCCCGTCATCTTGTTTTGACGGCCCAGCGCCAGGATCTGCGTGAACCCGACGTAGAAGAACAGGCCTTCCATCAGGCAGGCGAAGACGATCAGCGACTTGAGCAGCTTCTGGTCGGCCTCCGGCGTACCGGTCTTGAAGGTCGGGTCGGCGATGACGTCGATGAACGGGATCAGGAATTCGTCCTTCGCGCGGATGGACGGGATCTCGTTATAGGCGTTGAAGATCTCCGACTCGTCCAGATCCAGGCTCTCGACGATGTATTGGTAGGCGTGCGTGTGGATCGCCTCTTCGAAGGCCTGGCGCAGCAGGAACTGCCGGCACTCCGGCGCCGTGATGTGGCGGTAGGTGCCCAACACGATGTTGTTCGCGGCGAGCGAGTCGGCCGTGACGAAGAACCCGAGGTTGCGCTTGACGATGCGGCGCTCGTCTTCGGTCAGGCCGTTCGGGTTCTTCCACAGCGCGATGTCGCGCGACATGTTGATTTCCTGCGGCATCCAGTGGTTGGCGCAGGTGGCCAGGTACTTCTCCCAGGCCCACTTGTACTTGAACGGGACCAGCTGGTTGACGTCCGTCTTCCCGTTGATGATGCGCTTGTCGGCAATATTCACGCGACGCGAGGTGGCGTCCGCGGGCGCCGCGGCGCCCGCAGCCAGCGCGACCTCGTCGAACGCGGCTGCGTGTTGGCCGAGCGCGGCAGCTCCTGCGAGCTGAGGCGCCGGCTTGGAGGGGGAAACTTCTTCGTCCCAAGACAACATAGATCGACTCCGGTATTCAGCGGGGATTATTGGCAAGCTTCGCACTCTTCGAAGCCGGGGTCACCCGGTTTCATGGTACATACCGCCCCGACGATTTCCGGTTCCGGGAGATTGGTGCCCGCCGCGGACAAGCCCGCATTGGACGGTACCGTGGGCACGGCGTTCAGCTCGCCGCCGCGGCCGGTCGATTTCTCAGCGCTGGTCGCACCCAGGGTGCGCAGGTAGTACGTGGTTTTCAGCCCGCGCTGCCAAGCCAGCTTGTACGTTTCATCGAGTTTCTTGCCCGACGCACCCGCCATGTAGATGTTGAGCGATTGCGACTGGTCGATCCACTTCTGACGGCGTGCTGCGCATTCCACGAGCCAGCGGGGTTCGATCTCGAAGGCCGTCGCGTACAGCTTGCGAAGCTCGGGAGGAACCCGATCGATCTTGGCGAGACTTCCGTCGAAGTACTTCAGGTCTGCGATCATTACCTCGTCCCACAAACCGAGTTTCTTGAGGTCACGCACCAAGTAATCGTTGACGATCGTGAATTCGCCGGACAGATTCGATTTGACGTACAAGTTTTGATAAGTCGGTTCAATGCACGCAGATACGCCAATGATATTGGAAATCGTTGCCGTCGGGGCAATAGCGACGCAATTGGAATTGCGCATGCCGTGCAGTTTGATGCGCTCACGCAACGCATTCCAGTCCAAGGACGAGCTTTCGTCCACATCCACATAACCGCCACGCTCTTCGCGGAGCATCTTGATCGTGTCTTGCGGAAGAATGCCGCGATCCCAGAGCGAGCCTTCGAACGTGGAATAGCGCCCGCGCTCTTCGGCCAATTCGGTCGAGGCGAGGTAAGCGTAGTAGCACACGGCTTCCATCGAGCGATCGGCGAACTCCACCGCCGCTTCGGATGCGTACGGCACCCGCATGATGTGCAGGGCGTCCTGGAAGCCCATGATGCCTAAGCCAACCGGACGATGGCGCAGGTTGGAGTTGCGGGCCTTGTCGACGGCGTAGTAGTTGATGTCGATCACGTTGTCGAGCATGCGCATGGCGACACGGATGGTGCGGCGGAGCTTTTCGTGATCGAGTTCGACCGTGCCGTCGGCGTTGGTCTTCAGGTGTGCAACCAGGTTGACCGAGCCCAGGTTGCAGACCGCGATCTCCGTCTCGCTGGTATTGAGCGTAATTTCGGTGCACAGGTTGGAGCTGTGGACCACGCCCACGTGCTGTTGCGGCGAGCGGATGTTGCACGGGTCCTTGAAGGTGATCCACGGATGGCCGGTCTCGAACAGCATCGACAGCATCTTCCGCCACAGGGTGACGGCCGGGATCTTCTTGTACAGCTTCAGTTCGCCGCGGGCGACCTTTTCCTCATAGGCGAGGTAGGCCTTTTCGAACTCCTTGCCGACTTTGTCGTGCAGGTCGGGGCAGTCCGAGGGCGAGAACAGGGTCCACTCGGCGTTTTCCATGACGCGCTTCATGAACAGGTCGGGAATCCAGTTGGCCGTGTTCATGTCGTGCGTGCGACGGCGCTCGTCGCCGGTGTTCTTGCGCAGCTCCAGGAATTCCTCGATGTCCAGGTGCCAGGTTTCCAGGTACGTGCACACGGCGCCCTTGCGCTTGCCGCCTTGGTTGACCGCGACGGCCGTATCGTTGACGACCTTCAGGAAGGGCACGACGCCCTGGCTTTCGCCGTTGGTGCCTTTGATGTGGCTGCGCAGCGCCCGCACGGGCGTCCAGTCGTTGCCCAGGCCGCCAGCGTACTTGGCCAGCAGCGCGTTTTCCTTGATGGCGTCGTAGATGCCTTCGAGGCTATCGGAAACGGTGGTCAGGTAGCACGACGACAGCTGCGAGTGCAGGGTGCCCGAGTTGAAGAGGGTCGGCGTCGAGCTCATGAAGTCGAACGACGACAGGATCCGGTAGAACTCGATGGCCCGCCCCTCGCGATCCTTCTCTTGGAGCGCCAGACCCATGGCGACGCGCATGAAGAAGGCCTGCGGCAGTTCGATGCGCTTGCCCTGGATGTGCAGGAAATAGCGGTCGTAGAGCGTCTGCAGCCCGAGGTAGGTGAATTGCAGGTCGCGCTCGTGGTCCAGCGCAGCACCCAGGCGCGCCAGGTCGAACGTGGCCAGGCGCGGATCAAGCAGCCCGCCTTCGATGCCGCGGGCGATGAACTGAGGGAAATATTCGGCATAGCGGGTCGCCATGGCGCTTTGTTCGACCTCCTCGCCCAGCACCTCCTTGCGGATGGTGTGCAGCAAGAGGCGTGCCGTGACCTTGCTATAGGCCGGGTCTTTTTCCAGGTAAGAGCGCGCCGCGAGAATGGCGGACTTGAAGATCTCGTCAGTGGAAACGCCGTCGTACAGGTTCTTGACGGTTTCCTTGAAAATGGCCTCGGCCGAGACGAATTCTTCCAGGCCCGTGCACGCGGCGCGGATGATGTTTTGCAGATGTTGCGGGTCGAGCGGGATGCGCAGGCCGTTCTCGGTCGCATGCAGGACGGGCTGCTCGGCTTCAGCCTGCTGCTTCTGCGCGCGTTCCTGGGCGCGCTTTTCCCGATACAGCACGTACGCGCGCGCGACGTCATGTTCGCCCGAGCGCATCAGCGCTAGTTCGACTTGGTCCTGGATGTCTTCGATGTGCACGGTGCCACCGGTGGGCTGGCGGCGAATCAGCGCCTGCACGACTTGCTGGGTCAGCTTTTCGACGAGCTCGCGCACGCGCGCGGAAGCGGCGCCCTGACCGCCGTGGACGGCGAGGAAGGCCTTGGTCAGGGCAATCGAAATCTTGCTCGGTTGAAAGCCGACTACGGCGCCGTTGCGCCGGATGACCTTGTAGTCGGCATATGCGGTTTGTTCGGCCTCGAACGTTGCGGGCTGGGCAGCGGGCGGCGCAGCGTTCGGTTGGGCCGAGGGTGTCGAGAGTTGCATAAGGCCTCCTGGATGCAAAAGGCGCGGAGGGTGAGCCGCGCCGTACTCGAGAGTTCTGGGGATTTGAAGCGGAAAAAAATTCGGGACCACAAGGGCGTCAGGCCGCGCGACAACGCGCCTCGGGGCCGAACGGCGAAGTGCGAAGCAAGAGCGGACGTCGCACTTCGGGCTGGTTTGGATAAGCCATGTTTTCCCCTCCCATGCGGTGCGGCCACTACATCTAGTGGTGTGCGGCCTGCGAGCCACTAATTCTAGGGGGGTGCAGATTGTACGGCAAGTGTCAAAATGTTGCAGGCGGAGAGAGTCCGCCGCTCGTATAGGTAATTCGGACCTCTGTTTTTAGACAGCCAGCAATCATGCATGTTTCACGCAAGAAGGGGCACGAAGGGCGCGTGAACTGCGGCCTTTGCGATGCGTGAAACAGCGGCTCGGCGTCGGCACGCTCTTGAGCGAGGGCGAGATTCTACAGGTGTCGGGAGCGAGGCGCCCGTTCGGGCGAGCGTGGTTCTCTTATCGACCCAGGGGAATCCCGGCAACGCCGGGACCGGCTCAGGCCAAGCCCATTGCGGCTGTGCCGCAGCGCCCGTCGTGTCGCCAGCGCCGGATCAGGATTGCCCGCCCGGGGGGGGCAATGCGTCCCAGCCGGTCTCCCGGCCATAGCGCTGCCAATCGAAAGCCGGGCCGGGGTCGGTCTTGCGGCCGGGCGCAATGTGCTCGTGGCCGCGCACGGCCGTCAGCGGATACCGGGCGCGAAGGGCAGGCGTGAGCCAGGCGAGCGCGCGGTACTGCGCGTCGGTGAAGGGAACCGTGTCGCAACCTTCCAGCTCGATGCCGATCGAAAAATCGTTGCAACGCTCGCGGCCATCGTGGAACGACACGCCGGCATGCCAGGCGCGTCGCTCGGTGCTCACGAACTGGATGACGGACCCGCCACGGTCGATGAGGAAATGGGCCGAGACCTTCAGGCCGCGCAGGCACCCGAACCAGGGATGGGCGTCGCAATCGAGCGTGTTGGTAAACAGGGACTCGATGTAGGGGCCGCCGAACTCGCCCGGGGGTAGGCTGATATTGTGCAGCACCAACAGCGAGACCTCCGTGCCGGCCGGCCTGTCGTCGACGTTCGGCGAGGGCACGATGCGGACCGCCGGGTGTTCGAGCCAGCCGTGCGGATCGAGCCGGGCGGGCGTGTCGAAAGGCGTCATCTGCCCGGCCCCTTGAGCGAGTGGGCGAGCGTGCAATAGTTGTAGCCCTTGCGCCGGACGGCTTCCGAACTAGGTAAGTGAATGCCGCAATGAGCACAGCGGACCATCCCGTCGGCGGGAAAGCGCGTGGCATCGGCTCGCCGGGCGGCACGGCGCTGGCCTTTCACAGCGCTTCGAGCCGCGATGCGTGCCACCAGCAGCGCGACCAAAATGACAAAAACCCAGAAGAGAAGCTTGCCCATGGGCGAACAGAGTCCTGACGGCGGTTGGCGAGGGCGCTACCCGGTTACTTCTTCAAGATGAACTCGAGCACGAAGCGGGTGCCCGTATAGGCCAGCAGCAGGAACGCAAAGCCGACCAGCGTCCAGCGCAGCGCGATGCGCCCGCGCCATCCCCAGACCTCGCGGCCGAGGAGCAGCGTGCCGAATGTCATCCATGACAACAGCGTGAAGATGGTCTTGTGATCGAGCGGCAGCACGACGCCCGAGAGAGACAGCGAGATGACGATGCCGGTGATCACGGCCAGCGTCAGCAGCACGAAGCCTATCCAGATCAGGCGGAACAGCAGGCGCTCGAGCACCAGCAAGGGGGGCACGGCGTCCAGGAGGCGCGCATACACTCGCGCCGCGTGGCCCCGCTCGGGCGGCGCGCTGGCCGAGATGTCGTGCAGCCGGCGGTCTGCCGAGGCCATCAGCAGCGCGTGCAGGGAGGCGATGGTGATCATGCTGTAGGCTGCCATGGAGAGGGCGAGGTGCACGCGCAGCCAGCCGCTGTCGGCATGGGCGATCACCCGGCCTTCCGGAAACAGTACGACGACCAGCGTGCCGACTGCGCCCAGCGGCATGAGCCAGAGCCGCAACCCGTCGATGGCGACCCAGAGGCTTTCGGCCCAGTAGACGATGAGTCCCAGCAGTAGCGCGGCGGAGATCCCGAGGGCAAAGCCCAGGCGCAAGTGACCATCGCCAAGCATGGCTTGCTGGACCGCGCAGCCGTGCGCGACCAGCACCAGCGCCAGCCCCAGGCGTTCGACCAAGCCCGTCCGGGTTTCGGGGTGCAAGGAGACGGCTCGCCACGCGAGCGCCGTCAACAAGGCGTAACCGGCCGAGGCCAGTGCGTGCAATACAATTCCCATATCCATATGGAAGTGTAAGCGATCCTATTCATGCTCGATAACCTTACCGCCCGGCTGTCCCGCGTCGTCAAAACCCTGAAGGGAGAGGCCCGGCTGACCGAGGCGAATACGCAGGAAATGCTGCGCGAGGTGCGCCTGGCCTTGCTCGAGGCGGACGTCTCGCTGCCTGTCGTGCGCGAATTCATCGCCAAGGTCAAGGAAAAGGCGTTGGGCGAGGAGGTCATGGGCAGCCTGACGCCCGGCCAGGCCTTGGTCGGCGTGGTTCACAAAGAGCTGACCGCCTTGATGGGAGGCGACCTCGGTCCGTATGCGAGCGAGCTCTCGCTGGCCCAGCAGCCCCCGGCGGTGATCCTCATGGCGGGCTTGCAGGGCTCGGGCAAGACCACCACCACCGGCAAGCTGGCGCGTTGGCTGGCCGAGGGCGGCCATGTCCAGAACGGGCGCAAGACCGGCAAGAAGAAAGTGCTCGTGGTCAGCGCCGACGTCTACCGTCCGGCGGCCATCGATCAGTTGAAGACCGTTGCGGCCCAGGCTGGCGTCGACTTCCTGCCTTCGTCCTCCGACCAGGCTCCCGAGGAGATCGCCCGCCAGGCGCTCGACCATGCCCGCCGTCATTTCTATGACGTGCTGATCGTCGATACCGCCGGGCGCCTGGGCATCGACGAAGCAATGATGAACGAGATCCGGGCCCTGCACGCCCTGCTCAACCCCATCGAGACCTTGTTCGTCGTCGATGCCATGTTGGGGCAGGACGCGGTCAATGTCGCCAAGGCCTTCAACGACGCCCTGCCGCTCACCGGCGTGGTACTGACCAAGCTCGACGGCGACGCGCGCGGCGGGGCGGCGCTGTCGGTGCGCCATGTGACGGGCAAGCCGCTCAAGTTCGTCGGCGTGTCGGAAAAGCTGGCCGGCCTGGAGCCCTTCCACCCCGAGCGCATGGCGCAACGGGTCCTCGGCATGGGCGACATCCTGTCTCTGGTCGAAGAGGCCCAGCGCGCCATCGACGTCGACGAGGCACAGAAGCTCGCCGCCAAGCTCAAGTCGGGCGACAAGTTCGACCTCAACGACTTTCGCGCCCAGATCGCGCAAATGAAGAATTTGGGCGACATGGGCTCCCTGCTCGAGAAGCTGCCGGCGCAATTTGCGCAGGCGGCGTCGCAGGTCGATGCCAAGCAGGCGAGCCGGCAGATCCGCCGCATGGAGGGCATCCTGAATTCCATGACCGAGCTGGAGCGCAGCAAGCCCGAAATCCTCAAGGCCTCGCGCAAGCGCCGCATCGCCGCAGGCGCCGGTGTCCAGGTGCAGGAGGTCAACCGCCTGCTGTCGCAGTTCGAGCAGATGCAGGCCATGATGAAGCAGATGAAAAAGGGCGGCATGGCCAAGATGATGCGTGCCATGGGGGGCATGAAGGCCCTGCGGGGCATGAAAGGATTGCCCGGTTTCAAGTAAGGAAGAAGAGCGGCAGGCGCGGCGGCAATAACTCAATATATATAGAGAGGGTTCTTTGCGTGTGCACGGTGTCCGCGATATGACGAAGGCGGACTCTCGCGTCGGGGAGGGCGCTGGCGCCTCTCCCACCGGTGGCCCGCACGGGCAGGCCGGGTGGCCCGGGGAGTTGGGGTGGGATGCGTCCGCACCCGGGCGGCTGGTCGTGCGCGGCGACTGGACCCTCGTGCACCATGCCTGGTTGCGTGCGCAACTCGATCGCGTGCAAGCGGAAAACGTCGCTAGCTTGGCGCTGCAGGGACTCACCGCGATCGATACCGCCGGCGCTGCGTTGCTGGTCCAAGCCGTAGGCCCGGAAAAGCTGGCCCGGTGCGTAGAAGCGGAGGCAGGGCTGGATTCCGCCCGCCGTGCATTACTGCTTGCCGTCGCCTCGGCGGCCGCAGATGCGGCCGAAGCGACGACCCCGCGCCGCGAAGGCACGATGCGCGAGCTGCTCGGCCGCATTGGCCGGGCAGCCGAAGTCGTCTGGGCGCACGCGGTCAGCCTCCTGGGGTTCATCGGGTTGACCTTGCAGGCCCTGGCGGCGGCTGCCGTCCGTCCGCGCCGCTGGCGCATTACCGCGACCGTCGCGCAAATCGAGCAGACCGGCCTGGATGCGGTTCCCATCATCGCGCTGTTGACCTTCATGGTGGGCGCGGTCGTGGCGTTCCTGGGCGCGACGGTATTGCGCGACTTCGGCGCGACCCTCTATACCGTCGACCTCGTGGGGTTTGCCTTTCTGCGGGAGTTCGCCGTGCTGCTGACGGCCATCCTGATGGCCGGGCGGACTGCCAGCGCGTTCACGGCCCAGATCGGGTCCATGAAGGCCAACGAGGAAGTCGATGCCATACGCGCGCTCGGACTGGATCCGGTCAATCTGCTGGTCCTGCCGCGCGTGATGGCGCTGTTGATCTCGCTGCCGCTGCTCACCTTTCTTGCCATGCTGACCGGCATCGCGGGGGGCATGGCGGTGTGCGCCATCAGCCTGGACATTCCGCCCGCCATGTTTCTCGGCATCCTGCGCGAGCACCTGGATTTGCGCCATTTCTTCGTGGGCATGGTGAAGGCGCCCGTCTTTGCTTTCATCATCGCCGTCATCGGCTGCCTGGAAGGGTTCAAGGTCGCGGGTAGCGCGCAGTCAGTGGGCGAGCATACGACCTCCAGCGTGGTGCAGTGCATTTTCATGGTCATTTTGCTCGACGCGCTGGCGGCCCTGTTCTTCATGGAGATGGGATGGTAAGCGGGACGCCCCTGGTCCAGGTGCGCGGCTTGGTCAACCAGTTCGGCCGGCAGGTCGTCCATCGCGACCTGGACCTCGATATCTACCGGGGGGAAATCCTTGGCGTCGTCGGCGGTTCCGGCTCGGGGAAGTCGGTGCTGCTGCGCTCTATCGTGGGCCTGCGGCGACCCACCGCGGGCGCGGTCCACGTCTTCGGCCAGGACCTCACTGCCTTGCCTGCCGGGCCGCGCTCGAGGCTGGAGCGGCGCATGGGGGTACTGTTCCAGCGCGGCGCGCTGTTTTCCTCCCTGACCGTGGCGGAGAACGTCGCGCTGCCGTTGATCGAGCATGCCCGGCTGCCACGCGCCGAGGCCGAGCGCCTGGCACGCATGAAGCTGGCGCTGGCCGGGCTTCCGGCCGACGCCGGGAACAAATATCCTGCCTCCCTATCAGGCGGCATGGTCAAGCGCGCTGCACTGGCCCGCGCATTGGCGCTCGACCCCGACCTGCTGTTCCTGGACGAGCCGACGGCGGGCTTGGATCCCATCGGCGCAGGTGCGTTCGACCAATTGATCCTGACCTTGCGCAATGCGCTGGGACTGACGGTGTTCTTGGTCACCCATGACCTGGATACGCTTTATACGATCTGCGACCGGGTCGCCGTCCTGTCGCAGAAAAAGGTGCTGGTGGCCGATCGGCTCGACGTCGTCGAGCGCGTCGCCGATCCGTGGGTGCAGGAATACTTCCAGGGGCCCCGCGCCCGCGCGGCGGCCTATGCTTCGACCCGCGCCGTTCGAATGGATGAATGAGATGGAAACACGCGCGCATCACGTCGTCATCGGATTGTTCGTCCTCGTCGCGGTCACCGCCGGGCTATTGTTCGCGCTGTGGCTGGCGAAGACCCATTCCGACGCCAAGGTTTCTGAATTCGACGTCGTTTTCAATGAGGCGGTGAACGGGCTCTCGGTAGGGAGCGCCGTCATGTACAACGGCATCCGGGTCGGGGACGTCGCCCGGCTGGCACTCGACCCGGCCGATCCGCGCAAGGTCGTGGCGCGCATCCGGATCCGCAGCGATGTGCCGATCAAGGAAGACACGAACGCCCAGCTGCGCCTGACCGGCGTGACGGGCACCGCTGTCATCCAGCTTGGCAGCGGGACGCCGGAAAGCCCGCCCCTGGTCGGCAAGGAAAACGAGGTGCCTGTAATCATCGCCTCGCCGTCGCCTTTGCACCAATTGTTGGCCGGCGGAGAAGACTTGATGCTCAATATCAATGAGCTGGTCGCAAGCTCGCGGCGCATCCTGTCGGACGAGAACGCGCAGCAGCTCACGCGCGTGCTGCGGAATTTGGAAGAGGCGACCGGTGCGATCGCCGCCCAGCGCGAGGATTTCGCCGCACTGGTGCAGAGCCTGTCGCGGGTGAGCCGCCAGGCCGATGAAGCGCTGCAGCGCACTTCCGCGCTGGTGGGCCATGCCGACCGCCTGGTCGCCGAGCAGGGGCCCGTCACGATGACGAGCGCGCAGGAGGCCATGCAGTCCCTGGCGCGCGCGGGCGCCAGCATCGATGCGCTGGTCCAGGAAAATCGCGGCGCGATCAGCAATGGCGCGCAAAGCCTCAACGAGCTCGGCGCGGCCCTGCGAGAGTTGCGCTCGACCTTGGCGTCGCTGCGCACCATTACCCGGCGCCTGGAGGATAACCCGGCCGATTACCTGCTGGGCCGCGAACAGCCCAAGGAGTTCACCCCATGATCCCTGTCCGCCGTGCCGGCCGACTGGCCGCCATCGCTGCGTTGTCGTGGATCGCGGCCTGCTCGGTGTTGCCCGAGCGCCGTGCCGTCGACGTCTATCGCCTGCCGTCGGCATTGACGCCGCCGCCTGCATCCACCAACGGCCGGGGAACGCTGCGGGTGACGATGCCGAACACCACGTATCGCTTGGAAAATCCACGCATCGCCGTCATCGCCGAAGCCAACCGCATCAGCAGCTACGCCGGGGCGCGATGGGCCGACATCCCGCCGGTCATGATGCGCGACAGGCTCACCGAAGCCCTGCGCGCCAACGGTCGATTCCAAAACGTGACGACTTCGGACAGCAACGTTCAGGCTGAACTCGAGCTGGATACCGACCTGAGGGCCTTCCACAGCGAATACCGCGGGGGCGAGCCTTATGCCGTCATTGCGCTGCAGGCGCACTTGGTGGCCCCCGCCTCGCGGCGCATCGTGGCTTCGCGCGCCTTCGAGGTCTCGGAACGGTCGGACGGGACGGGCGTGCCCTTCGTCGTGGATGCCTTCGGCCGGGCGGCGGATGCCGTTGCGCGGCAGGTCGCGGACTGGGCGGCGGCCCAGGAGCGTCCGGCGGAGCCTGCCGTCCCGCTGCGCTGATTCCGGTTCCGGTCAGCCCGCGAAGCGCGGTTCGGGCAGCCCGCGGCAACCGGTGTGGATGGCGAACAGGCCGCCCGCGAGCGGTTCCCGCGACAATTGGTCTCCCAGGCGCTGCGAATGGCTGGTGACGAACATGATGTCCAAGTTGTCCCCGCCGAAGGCGGGGCACGTCGGATTGGACACGGGTAGTTGAATCACGCGGTCCACCTCGCCATCGGGCGTATGCCGGATGACTTGGCCGCTCGCGACCATGGCGGTCCAGAGGCAGCCGTCTTCGTCGATGGCGGCGCCGTCGGGGCGGCCTTTTTGGTGGCTCCAGTCCTTGAACACGCGTTGGCGGGTCACGACGCCGTCGTCCGGGTCGTAGTCGAACGCCCAGATCAATTGACGGTGCGTGTCGGCGAAATACATGGTGCGATCGTCCGGGCTCCAGGCGATGGAGTTGGGCACGACAATGCCTTCCAGTATGGTCCGGCAGCGCAGGTCCGGTTCCAGGCAGTACAGCTTCCCACCAGGAATGCGCTCGGCATCGACCATGCTGCCGACCCAGAAGCGGCCGCGCCGGTCGCATCGTCCGTCATTGAGCCGGTTGCCGGGCAGGTCGGGCTCGGGGTTGAACAGCGGCCGCGGTGGCTCGTTGGCATCGGGATCGTAGGTATAGAACCCCGAGTTGGTCGCCAACAGGAAGCCGCCGTCGCGGCGCATCGCCATGCTGCCGATCAGCATGCCTTCGGCGACCCGCCGCGCCATGTGGCGGCCGGTCGCCGGGTCGTAGGACTGAAGCGCCGCGCGGCGCACGTCCACCCACCACAATAGGCGCGTGCGGTCGCACCACATGGGCACTTCACCAAGTATGTCCGCGCCTGCCACTACGCATTCGTAGCGATCTCCCGTAGACGTGCCCATTGCTGCTCCTCCAGTTGGTCACAAATTGTGGATATTATCAACCAGTTAGTTGATCGAATCAATTAATTGGCGAATAATGCGTGCTCGATAATCATCATATACAGAGGGGACGCAGCAAATGAATGGTTCTGGCAGGACTCGGTCGTGGCGCCCAGGTGCCAGTTGGGTGGTTTCCGCGTTGGCGGCATGGGTTGGCATGGCCCCGATGGCGCCGGCCCAGGCGGAAAATTTCCCCGCCCGCACGGTGCAGATCGTGGTGCCTTTCCCGCCCGGCGGCTTGACCGACGGCTTGGTCCGCCAATTGGCGACCGAGCTCGGCAAGAAGTGGAAGCAGAGCGTCGTGGTCGAGAACCGGGGCGGGGGCGGCACGACGATAGGGACGGCGCAAGTGGCACGGGCCGAAGCCGACGGCCATACCCTGCTCTTTACCAGCACGGGATTCGTGACCAACCAGATCCTGATGAAGTCGCTGCCTTATGAGCCTGACGCGCTTGCGCCGGTGGCCATGGGCGGCACGGCCGCCAATGTCTTGTACGTCCACCCCAGCGTCCCGGTGCAGGACGTAGCTGGGCTGCTCGCGTACGCCAAGGCACATCCGGGGGAGCTCAAGTTCGCTTCGACCGGCAACGGGTCTAGTCCCCATTTGACGGCGGAGCTGCTGGCTTCGGAAGCCGGGATCCCGATCTTGCACGTGCCGTACAAGGGGGCCGGCCCGGCCTTGGCCGATTTACTCGCCGGGCACGTGAACGCGATGTTTCACTTCCCGGCTTCGCTTGCCCTGGTCAAGCAGGGGAAGTTGCGCGCCATTGCCGTGGCGGCCGAGGAGCGCTTGGTCGAAGCGCCCGACCTGACCACCTTCCCCCAGGCGGGGCTGCCGGGGGTGGTCTCAGGCAGCTGGTTTGGTTTCTTCGCGCCGGCCGGCACGCCGGATGCCGTGAAGGATCAAATCCACCGTGACGTATCCGAGGCGCTGAAAGTGCCGCACGTGCAGCGTTACATGCGCGATTCGGGGCTGGTCGACACGGGCATGACGCGCGCCCAGTTCGCCGCCTTCATCGCCAACGAGCGCAGCAAGTGGGAGCGAGTCATCAAGGCGCGCAACATCCGGAGCGAATAGCCGGCCCCGTGCCCGGCGGCGCGCTCTCGCGCTGCCGGGGAGGAAGGATTAGTTGGCTTGCCCGAGCTTGGCCAGCACGGCGGACAGGCCATCGGCGGCGGGCACCTTGGATGCAGCGTCTTCGCGCCGGCCCTGGATTTCGATCACGCCGTCCTTCAGGCCTCGGTCGCCGACGGTGACCCGCACCGGCACGCCGATGAGCTCCCAGTCCGCGAACATCACGCCCGGGCGCTCGTCGCGGTCGTCCAGGATGACGTCCACGCCCGCCTGCTTGAGCTCTTTGTAGAGCCGCGTCGCCGTTTCGCGCACTGCCTCGCTCTTGCCCCAGCCTACCGGGCATACGACCACCTCGAACGGCGCCAGCGCACGCGGCCAGATGATGCCCCGGGCATCGTGATGCTGTTCGATGGCGGCCCCCACCAGGCGGGTGACGCCGATGCCGTAGCAGCCCATCTGCATCAGCGCCGGCTTGCCGGTTTCGTCCAGGTA
Source organism: uncultured Pigmentiphaga sp. (assembly GCF_937950555.1). Taxonomy (NCBI): domain Bacteria; kingdom Pseudomonadati; phylum Pseudomonadota; class Betaproteobacteria; order Burkholderiales; family Alcaligenaceae; genus Pigmentiphaga; species uncultured Pigmentiphaga sp. The sequence goes on from NZ_CALFCW010000005.1 coordinate 35,369, forward strand.
CGTCGCCTTGAGCGCCGCCGAGTACTTGGTGCCGAGGAAGAATACGTGGCCCACTTCGATGCCCCGCTGGATGGACAGCGTGCCGGTGCCGTCGGGGGCCGGGTCGCCTTCGACGACGTTGCGCAAGTCGGCGACGAGCTCGGGCTCGGGCAGGTCGCGCCCCCAGTTGACGCCGGTGTAGTGGTGGTCGGCTTCGTTCGCCCCGGTCACGAAGTCGTGCATGTTGGCGACCGTCCGGTCGGCCACGATCTTGACCGGCTTGGCGGTGCCGACCGGCCCGATGAAGCCGGGCACGCAGCCGAAATGCTCGACGATTTCAGCGTCGGTGGCGAAACGGTAGCCGCGGTCGAGGCCGGGGATCTTGCCAGCCTTGATCTCGTTGAGCTCATGATCGGCGCGCAGGAGCAGCAGCCAGATTTGCACGGGCTGGCCGGCTTCCTCCGGCTCGACCGCGAGCACCACGGATTTGACGTGGCTGGTCAGCGGCAGGCCCAGGAGCTCGGCCACCGCCTCGCACTTGGTCCTGCCCGGCGTCGGCACTTTCTGCATGGGCTGGCTGGGCGCGGCCCGCTGGGCAATCAGGCAGGGCGCCTCGGCCAGCTCGATGTTGGCGGCGTACTGGGTGGCAGGGTTGTAGACGATGAGGTCTTCACCCGTGTCGGCGATGACCTGGAATTCATGGCTGCGCGAGCCGCCGATCGATCCGGTGTCGGCCGCCACGGCACGGAAAGTCAGCCCCATGCGGGTAAAGATCCGCACGTAGGCCTCGTACATGGCGTCGTAACTCTTTTGGGCGCCGGCCTCGTCCCGGTCGAAGGAGTAGGCGTCCTTCATCGTGAACTCGCGGCCGCGCATCACCCCGAAGCGGGGGCGGCGCTCGTCCCGGAACTTGGTCTGGATGTGATAGAAGTTCTTGGGAAGCTGGCGCCAGCTGTGGATTTCGTTGCGCGCGATGTCAGTGATGACCTCTTCCGAGGTCGGCTGCAGGACGAAATCCCGCCCGTGGCGGTCCTTGATGCGAAGTAGCTCGGGGCCGTACTGCTCCCAGCGGCCCGACTCCATCCAGAGCTCGGCAGGCTGGACCACCGGCATCAGCAGCTCCAGGGCGCCCGCCCGGTCCATTTCCTCGCGGATGATGCCTTCGATCTTGCGGATCACGCGCAGGCCTAGGGGCATGTAGGTATAGATTCCGCCGGCGAGTTTGCGGATCATACCCGCGCGGGTCATGAGTTGGTGACTGACGATTTCGGCGTCGGACGGGGCTTCCTTGAGGGTGCCGATATGGAACTGCGATGCGCGCATTGCGTTGCTCACGTGTATGGATACGGGTTTGGCCCCCTGGGCCTATAATCGACTCAATTGTATGAGAATCGCTGGGGTGGCTCATGCTGGATCGTGAAGGTTACCGTCCCAACGTCGGCATCATCCTCGTCAACCAGAAGAACGAGGTCTTCTGGGGCAAGCGGGTCAACGAACATTCCTGGCAGTTTCCGCAGGGCGGCATCAAGTACGGCGAGAGCCCCGTCCAGGCGATGTTCCGCGAGCTCCATGAAGAGGTGGGCCTCCGGCCCGAGCATGTCCGGATATTGGGTCGCACACGCGACTGGTTGCGCTATAACGTGCCCGAACACTTCGTGCGACGCGAGTGGAGGGGGCACTACAAAGGGCAGAAGCAGATCTGGTTCTTGCTCCGGATGCTGGGCCGCGACAGCGATGTCTGCCTGCGCGCGTCGCCGCATCCCGAATTCGACGCTTGGCGCTGGAGCTCTTACTGGGTGCCGCTGGATTCCGTGATCGAGTTCAAGCGCGACGTGTACACGCTCGCCTTGAACGAGCTGGCGACGGTGCTGTTCCGCCGCAATCACGAAACCCGCTATCTGCGCCAGCACGTGGGGGCCCACCGGCGCGGCCCGGTCGAGCCGCAGCCGGCGCCTGTCCTGCCTGGGGACGCCCACGAAGGTTGATCTTCCCTACGGGGCCCGGGGCGGGCCGGCGTGGATTCGGGTATCGTCGGGGTTCCGACTCGTAGTGGAAGAGGATGATGCATAGTGATTTCCACGGAAAGCGCTTGGCGCGATCCGTAAACCGGACTTTTGCTTGGATCGGGGCCGCGTGCGTGGCCGCCGCCGTGGCCGGCTGCGGCAGCCAGCCACGCGATGGCAACTACCTGCTCGACGACATCGACGCCCAGCGCAATCTACCGGACGCCGGCTGGGAAGCCTTGCGGTCCAAGCTGCCTCCCGTGCCGACCGAGAAGGACGTATTGCCCATCGAGCCGCTGTCCCGCACCGATCACTTCCGCTTCGGGGTGGATCCGCGCTCGATCGAGATCGCGCCCGGCCTCATCGTGCGCTACACCTTGCGCGCCGTGAGCGACCTGGGTGCCGAGAATATTTCCTATGAATCGGTGCGCTGCGGCCGGCGCGAATGGCGTGCCGTGGCCTTGTACCGCCCCGGCGCCGGCTGGCAGCGCGCCGTGCATGACGACTGGCGCGACCTGATTCCGGGTACTGTCCAGCACGTGCTTCGCAATGGCGTGTTCTGCTCCGGCGGTGCGCCGGCCGGCCAGACGCCCGCCGACTTGGTCTACCGGTTGCGCAACTGGGAGCGCTACGCCGACGGCTTGGCCGGGCGCAATTCCCTCTGAAGGCGGGGCGCCTTGCGGCGCCTCAGCATCCCACCAGGGTCACGACGACGTGCCGCCTATGCGGCCGTAGCCGGTGTTCCCACAGGTAAATCCCTTGCCAGGTGCCCAGGGCCAGGTCGGCGCCGGCCACGGGCACCGTCACGCTGACTGCCGTCAAGGCGGCCCGTACGTGGGCGGGCATGTCGTCCGGCCCTTCCGCATCGTGCGCGTACATGGGATCGCCGTCAGGTACCAGGCGCCCGAAGTAGCGTTCCAGGTCTTTCCGCACGTCAGGGTCGGCATTTTCGGTGATGAGCAGCGAACAGCTGGTGTGGCGGGTGAAGATGTGCGCCAGGCCGGCCTGCACGGCGCTGGCGCGTACTAGGCGCCGGACGTGTTCGGTGATTTCGGTAAAGCCGCGGCCCGGCGTCTCGATGGTGAAGCTGTGCTGGAGGACGGAGGCGGGGGACGGTTTCATGGGTTGCGGGCGTGGGGGAGTCTTTTTCCCTATTCTGCCGCTCGGGGCTGGCGCCGGAAACAAAAAACGCACAGTTTGAACTGTGCGCTTGCGTGCCTGAGACAGGCTTGTCCGACCAGATGAATGGTCGGGGCGAGAGGATTCGAACCTCCGACTCCTGCGTCCCGAACGCAGTACTCTACCAGGCTGAGCTACGCCCCGACTTGACTTTCCGGCTTCTTGCAGGCTCGTGCGCCTGCGCAAAGCCGCATTTTACTTTCAGCGATCTCGGTTTATCGCGAAAGCGCAGAATTCTAACAGAGATTCTCGAAAAGCGGAAACGGGGTACCCGGAAATCGCGGCGATTGCCGCTTGGGCTTCCCGTTCGGCCCGGGCGCGAGTGTAATCCAGCGCGTCCGATTCGCGTATGGCGGCGGCCACGGCCGCGAAATCGCCTTCGCCGTTTTCGATGGCGGTGCGCACCAGCGCCTGCTGGGCCGGCGTGCCGACGTCGAGCAGGCGGATGAGCGGCAGCGTCGGCTTGCCTTCGCGCAGGTCGTCCCCCAGGTTCTTGCCCAGCGCCTCGGTGTCGCCGCTGTAGTCCAGCACGTCGTCGATCAATTGGAAGGCCGTGCCCGCGCGGCGCCCGTACTCGGCTGCCGCGGCTTCGTGCTCCGGCGTGGCGCCCGCCAGGACCGCGCCGAGCTGGGCCGAGGCCTCGAACAGCCGGGCGGTCTTGTAGCGCACCACCTGCAAGTAGCGTTCCTCGGTCACCAGCGGGTCGTGCACGTTCAGCAGCTGGAGCACTTCGCCTTCTGCGATGACATTGGTCGCATCGGCGAGAATTTGCATCACGCGCACCGAGCCCGTTTCCACCATCATCTGGAACGAGCGGGAATGCAGGAAATCGCCCACCAGCACGCTGGCTGCATTGCCGAACACCGCGTTGGCGGTGGCGCGCCCGCGCCGCAACGACGATTCGTCGACCACGTCGTCGTGGAGCAGGGTGGCGGTATGGATGAACTCCACGACCGCAGCCAGCAAGTGGTGCTGCTGCCCTTCGTAACCCAGGGCGCGCGCAATCATCAAGAGCAGGGCCGGGCGCATCCGCTTGCCGCCTGCGCCGATGATGTAGTCGGCGATGGTGCGGATGAGCGGGACGTCGGAGTCGAGGCGTGCCCGGATGACGGCATCGACGCACTTCATGTCGTCGGCGATGGGGGCGAACAGGGTCGGCAGGCTCAAGGGGAATCCGTGGGTAAACTGGCTGGTCGCAGCCAGGGGGTGCGACAATGCCGAAATACGAAGGGCCGGCGGTGCGCGCCGGGCCACGATGGCCGCCGCACAACGCCGGGCAAGGCGTTTTTCCCGGCAGCCACAGATTATACGAGGCAGAAGCTCTTGCGGCCGATGGCTTGACGCAACACGCAAATTAGTGTTATTTTCTAGAGTTCAGCCTTCCTTTCCTATCCCGCTTGTCAGCTTGTCTTGCAAGCGCGATCGGTTCCTTGGGGCTGTGGCGATTCTTTTTTTACGGCCCGGGGGCCTGGGGGCATTCCCTTTCCCTGCCGTAGTTCTTTGTACCTAAGAGGTCATCCCATGTACGCGGTCATAAAAACCGGCGGAAAGCAGTATCGCGTTGCCGCCGGCGAGAAACTCAAGATAGAACAGATACCGGCAGACATTGGGCAAGAAATCACGCTGGACCAGGTCCTGGCAGTGGGCGAAGGCGATCAACTCAAGGTCGGCACGCCCCTTCTGTCCGGTGCCGTGGTCACGGCCAAGGTTCTTGCGCACGGTCGCCACGACAAGGTCCGTATCTTCAAGATGCGTCGGCGCAAGCACTATCAGAAGCGCCAAGGCCACCGTCAAAACTACACCGAAATCCAGATCGGCACCATTTCCGCCTGATCGCGGGCCGGCCCGGCCGGCCGTCGGAAGTAGTCAAGAATCGGTAACTGAACAAGCAGGAGTGCAAGCATGGCACAGAAAAAAGGCGGCGGTTCCACCCGGAACGGCCGCGATTCCGAAGCGAAACGCCTGGGTGTCAAGGCCTATGGCGGTCAAGTGATCTCCGCCGGATCGATCATCGTGCGTCAACGTGGCACGCGTTTCCATCCCGGCGTCAACGTCGGCGTGGGCAAGGACCACACCCTGTTCGCCCTGGTCGACGGTCGGGTGCAGTTCGGCGTGAAGGGCGCTCTGCGCAAGCAGACCGTTTCCATCGAGCCGGTGTAATCCTTTTCCCCTGCCTGCGACTCGCGATCCCGGCCTGCCGGGGAGCTTGAGAGGGCGGGGGGAGTCGGAGCGGTGGTTGCGCTGCTCTGGACAGGACGCTCGCCGACCTGAGTCGTAGCTCCGAGGCGCGAAACCGCCTCGACGAGAACAGCGCCGCCGCGCCATCCTGAGCGCGGAGGCGTTTTTTTATTATCATCGCAAGTCTGTTTGCAAGGACGCTAAAGTCCCATCTCCAGGCGCCGCCCGATCCGGGAGCCCGCGCGCCGGCTTCACCGCTCTGCCCGCATCGGCTGTTCGCGCGGCGTGGCGCGAGGTGAGAGATGGGCCTCTCTCTATGAAATTCGTCGACGAAGCCACCATCGAAGTGATTGCCGGCAAAGGCGGCAATGGCGTGGCGAGCTTTCGCCGCGAGAAATTCATTCCTTTCGGCGGTCCCGACGGTGGGGACGGCGGCCGGGGCGGCAGCGTGTACGCCGTGGCCGATCGCAACATCAACACGCTGATCGATTACCGTTACGCGCGCGTGCACCGGGCGCAGAACGGGGAGCAGGGCAGCGGTTCGGACCGGTACGGGGCGAGCGGGCGCGACATTACGCTGCGCATGCCCGTCGGCACCATGATCTACGATGCGGAAACCAACGAGCTGCTGTTCGACCTGGCCACCCATGGCCAAAAGGTTGTGCTGGCGGCCGGCGGCGCCGGTGGGCTGGGCAACTTGCATTTCAAGTCCAGCACCAATCGCGCGCCGCGCCAGTTCACGCACGGCCGGCCGGGCGAACACCGCAAGCTGCGGCTGGAGCTCAAGGTGCTGGCCGACGTGGGCTTGCTCGGCATGCCGAACGCCGGCAAGTCTACGCTGATCCGCAAGGTATCGAACGCGCGGCCCAAAGTAGCCGATTACCCGTTCACGACGCTGCATCCCAACCTGGGCGTGGTGCGCACGGATGCTGAGCGCAGTTTCGTCATTGCCGACATTCCCGGGCTGATCGAAGGCGCTTCGGAAGGGGCCGGCCTGGGCCACCAATTCTTGCGCCACTTGTCTCGCACCCGGCTGCTGCTGCACCTGGTGGACGTGGCGCCGGTGGATCCCACCGTCGATCCTATCCATGAAGCGCGGGCGATCGTCGAGGAGCTGCGCCGCTACGATCCGGCCCTCTACGAGAAGCCGCGCTGGCTGGTGCTCAACAAGATCGACATGGTGGACGATCCACAGGGGCTGAAGGAAGCGTTCTGCCTGGAGCTGGGCTGGGACGGCCCGGTTTTCTGCATCTCCGCCCTCGCCGGGGACGGGACCCAGGAACTGGTGTGGGCCGTCCAGAACTGGCTGGACGCGCAGCGCGATGCCGAGCGGGGGTTCGACGACGATCCCCGCTTTGCCTCCCGGCCTGCGAGCGGCGATGATGCCCGCGCTTCGTCCGGCGAAGGGACGGAAGTCGACGATGCCCCGGCCGAGGGCGACGACGACTGACTTTTTCTTCCCCGCGACCATTTTCACCTTATTCGCTCACGGTTCTCGATGAATACCCCATCCGTGATCGCCGCCGCCCGGCGGCTCGTGATCAAAGTCGGCTCCTCGTTGGTCACCGACGAGGGGCGCGGCCTGGACAGGCGCGCCCTCGCGCGCTGGGCCGAGCAGATCGCGCGGCTGCGGGCGCTCGGCAAGGAGGTCGTGCTGGTTTCCAGCGGCGCCATCGCCGAAGGCATGTTGCGCCTGGGTTGGGACAAGCGTCCCACCCTGGTTCCGGAACTGCAGGCCGCTGCGGCGGTCGGGCAGATGGGCCTGGCCCGCGCCTATGAGAGCAGCTTCGCCCAGTACGGGTTGCAGACGGCGCAGATCCTGCTCACGCATGACGACCTCTCGAACCGGCGCCGCTACCTGAACGCCCGTTCGACGCTGTTCACCCTGCTGCGCCTGGGCGTGGTGCCCGTCATCAACGAAAACGATACGGTGGTCACGGACGAGATCAAATTCGGCGACAACGACACGCTGGGCGCGCTCGTGACCAACCTGATCGAAGCAGATGCATTGATCATCCTGACGGACCAGGCGGGCCTGTATACGGCAGACCCGCGCAAGCATCCGGACGCCCAGTTCGTGTCCCACGCACAGGCCGGAGACCCTGCGCTGGAGGCCATGGCCGGCGGGGCCGGGAGCAGCCTCGGCAAGGGCGGCATGCTCACGAAGATCCTGGCCGCCAAGCGGGCGGCCGGCAGCGGGGCACATACCGTCATCGCCTCCGGCCGCGAACCCGATGTCTTGGTGCGCTTGGCCGAAGGCGAGTGCATCGGCACTGAATTGCGTGCTTCCATGCCGCTTTTGTCGGCCCGCAAGCAGTGGATCGCCGACCACCTGCAGCTGCGCGGACGCGTGACAGTGGATGCCGGGGCGGCCTTGGCCCTGACGCGGGACAACAAGAGCCTGCTGCCCATCGGCGTGATCGCCGTGGAAGGCGAGTTCGACCGGGGCGACGTCGTGGCTTGTGTGGACGAGTCTGGGAGGGAGCTCGCCCGCGGCCTGATCAATTACTCCTCCGGTGCCACGCGGCGCATCATGCGCCACCCCTCGAGCCAGATCGAGGCCCTGCTGGGCAGCATGGAAGAGCCCGAGCTGATGCACCGGGACAACATGGTCATACGCTGAGCGGCGCCAGGGCGCTTCGTTTTTCCGCCGCCGCCCGCCGGCGCGGAGGGAGCGGGCGGCACTTGGATCTTGCGCATTCGAGCGCGGCAGAGTAGAAAACGGGCAGCTGTCCTTGGGGGGATATCCCTATGGAAGCGAGGGTTTCCCGCTGGCTACGCTTGAGCGGGGCTGCCGGCCATCGTCCGCGTCCCGTCACCGTGCCGCTACATCGCAGGTTCTTACGGGCAGACGCATGCGCTACATCCTCTCGCTGGATCAAGGCACGACCAGTTCGCGCGCGCTATTGATCGACCATGCCGGGCAAATCGTCGCCCTGGCCCAGAAGGAGTTCCCGCAGTTTTTCCCCCGGCCCGGCTGGGTCGAACACGATCCCGAAGAGATCTGGCAATCGCAGCTGGCGGTTGCGCGCGCCTGCCTCGCGCGTGCGCCGACGTCCCTGGTGGGCAACGGCTATTCGCGGGCGCCAGCCATCGCCATTGGCATCACCAACCAGCGGGAAACCACGATCCTGTGGGATCGCACCACGGGGCGGCCGGTGGCCAACGCGATTGTCTGGCAGGACAGGCGTACGGCGGAGCGCTGCGACCAACTCCGGGCCGAGGGCAAGGAGGCGCTGATCCAGGCCAAGACGGGGTTGGTGCTCGACGCTTATTTCTCCGCGACCAAGCTGCAGTGGCTGCTCGACAACGTACCCGGCGCGCGCCAGCGTGCGCGCAACGGCGAATTGGCGTTCGGCACGGTCGATGCCTGGCTCATCTGGAAGCTGACCAACGGGCGGGTTCATGCGACGGACGTCAGCAACGCGTCGCGCACCATGTTGTTCGACGTGCATCGCATGCAATGGGACGAGGAGCTGCTCGAGCTGTTCGACATCCCGGCCAGCGTGCTGCCGGCTGTCGTGCCATCGTGTGCCGTGCTGGGCGAGACTGAGCCCGAGCTGTTCGGCGCGTCCGTGCCCATCGCCGGCGTGGCGGGCGACCAGCAAGCCGCCACCTTCGGCCAGGCGTGCTTTGCGCCCGGCATGGTCAAGAATACGTATGGCACCGGCTGCTTCATGTTGATGAATACCGGCGCCACCCCCATCCCGAGCGGCAACAAACTGCTGACCACGGTGGGATGGCAGGGGCCGGCTTCGGCCGACCCCGCCACGCGCACGGCCTATTGCCTCGAGGCTTCGGTTTTCATGGCCGGGGCAACCGTCCAGTGGCTGCGCGACGGGTTGAAGATGATATCGAGCGCGTCGGAGATCGAAGCGCTCGCGGCCAGCGTGCCCGATACTGGCGACGTGTTCCTCGTCCCGGCGTTCGCCGGCTTGGGTGCGCCCGATTGGGACGCTTACGCGCGTGGCATGCTGATCGGGATGACGCGGGGCACCACGCGTGCGCACATTGCCCGGGCCGCGCTGGAGTCCATTGCCTTGCAGGCAACCGATGCGCTCACCGCCATGATGGGGGATTCCAGCCTCGCCATCCGCGAATTGCGCGTCGACGGCGGCGCATGCAGCAACGACTTGCTCATGCAAATGCAGGCGGACTTCCTCGGCGTGCCGGTAGTGCGGCCCGGGATCACGGAGACCACGGCGCTAGGCGCCGCGTATCTTGCCGGGCTGGCCACCGGGTTCTGGGCCGACGGAGCCGAGATATCGGCGCAGTGGGAAGTGGACCGGCGATTCGAGCCCTCCATGAGCGAAACCGCGCGTCGTGCCAAGGTCGAGCGTTGGCGCGAAGCCGTGGCCCGATCCCGGGCGTGGGCGAGGCGGTGAGCGCGAGCGTTCCCCAGCCCGCGCGTACCGACCGGGCCGCCTTGTTGGCGCGCCTCGCGGAACCGGTCGATTACGACCTGGCGGTCATAGGCGGGGGGGCGACAGGCCTGGGCGTCGCGCTGGATGCCGCGACGCGCGGCCTGCGGGTCGTGTTGCTCGAAGCGCAGGATTTCGCAAAAGGCACCTCGTCGCGCGCCACCAAGCTCGTCCATGGCGGCGTCCGTTACCTCGGCCAAGGCAATTTCGCGCTCGTGCGGGAAGCACTGCGCGAGCGTCAGGTCCTGCTGCGCAATGCACCCCACCTGGCCCAGCCGCTGCCCTTCGTGGTTCCGGCGTATCGCCTGGGCGAGAAGCCTTTCTACGGCCTGGGGTTGGTGTTGTACGACGTGCTCGCTGGCAAGGCCGGCCTCGGCCGTACGCGGTGGCTGGACCCTCGCGAGACGCTGGTGCGCCAGCCGGCGCTGCGCGCCGACGGGCTTCGTGGAGGAGTCGAATACTGGGACGGCCAGTTCGATGATGCGCGCATGGCGATCGCATTGGCCCGCACCGCCGCGCGGGCAGGTGCCCTGCTGCTCAATTATTGCCGCGTCACGGCGATCGTGCGGGAGGGCGGCCAGGTGGTTGGCGTGCGCTGCGAGGACGGCGAGACGGGCAGGAGTTATGCGGTGCGTGCGCGCTGCGTCGTGAACGCGGCGGGCATCTGGGTGGATGCCGTGCGCGCGCTCGGCCGGGAGTCCGCCCCCTCCGAACCCATGATCACGTACAGCCAAGGTGCCCACGTCGTGGTTCCCGGGAGTTTCCTGCCGGGCGACCGGGCGCTGCTGGTGCCCCGCACCCGCGATGGCCGCGTGCTGTTCGCCTTGCCGTGGATGGGCAAGACCATCATCGGCACGACCGATACCCCGCGCCCGGCGGCCGAAATCGAGCCACGGCCCTTGCCGCTCGAAGTGGATTTCCTGCTCGGCGAGATTGCCCGGTACTTGGCCAAGCCGCCCGGCGTGGAAGATGTCTCGAGCGCCTGGGCAGGGTTGCGTCCGCTCGTACGGACCGACGGTTTCACCAGTACCAAGAACATCAGCCGCGAGCATGTGGTGCGCGTCGAGCGTGACGGGCTGGTGACGGTGGCCGGGGGCAAGTGGACGACGTATCGCGCCATGGCCGAAGATGCCGTGGACGCATGCATCGATGCGGGACTGCTGAAAACGAACAAGCCCAGCCTGACCTCCGACTGGCCTCTGGTGGGCGCCGCATCCGGCCGGCGCCGCTTGGGTGACGGCCCGGGCATCCGGGGGTATGGCAGCGAACAGGAGGCCGTGCTGGCGCTGCCAGGCGCAGAACGCGACCTGGGATGTGGATTGACCGAGGCCATGGTGCGGTTTGCGGCGCGCCATGAGTACGCCCGCACGGTGGAGGACGTCCTTGCCCGGCGCTCACGCTTGCTGTTCCTAGACGTGCGGCTGGCGCTCGAGGCGGCGGACGAGGTTGGCCGCCTGCTGCAGGAAGAGACCGGCCGAGACCCAGGCGTGGCCGCGTTCCGCGAATTGGCGGCGTCTTATTTGCGCTGGTCCGGCGACTCGTCCGGCAGCACCAGTTTCTCCAGGTAGGCCAGGTCTTCGCGCAGCAAGCGCAGCGATTCCTTGACGTCGGGGGTGCGGGCGCGTCGCGTTTCGTCCCGCCGTAGCGCGTGGACGGCGAGGTCCGCGATGGCCTCGGCTACTTCCTCCTTGCTCAGCCGTCCGCTCGGCTTGAACCACCAAGCCGTCCAATTGCACATGCCGATCAGGCTGAACGCCGCTACGTGCGCGTCAACCATGCGGAAGTGCCCGAGCTCGATGCCGCGTTCGATCACATCGCTGAAGTCGGCCAGCACGCTGCGTCGCGCCGATTGCATGGATGCGAGCTGGCGCTGCGTGAGGTCCGACTCATTTCGGTCCGCGACGCGGAATTCTGCGGGCCGTGACAGGATGAGCTCGGCATATTTCGTCACGAGCAGGCGCAGCGCCTCGGTGGGATCCAGGTCTTTGCGCGCAACGGCGTCATTGGCCAGCTGCTTGGCGGGGATCAGGACTTCTTCGGTCAGCGCGCGCAGGATCGCGTTCTTGTTCTTGAAGTAGTAGTAGACGGCGGTCCGGCTGAGTCCGAGCGATTCGGCAATGTCCTGCATGCTCGTTCCCCCGGTGCCGCGCTGGATGAAAAGCTTGGCGGCCGCGTCCAGGATGGCGCTGCGCAGGACTTCACCTTTCATCGTCGTCTTGATGGGAGCCTCGTTCACGGATAGGGATTTTCCAGGAGAGTGGGACCGTCGGGCGACAACCCGAGGCCGGATTATGGCATGGCGACCGGCTGCTTTCCGAGGGAAACGTAGGGTCTGGCAGGGGTGGTTCGACACATTCGTCTAATTTTCGACTTGTATTGACATAATAGTCAAAAAATAGTCGAATGCGACAAACGCTGGATCTGCCGGCAGGAATTCAGGAGACGCATCGTGAACATCGGCGCCACTGCACCCCAGCACGTCACCGCTGGTTTCTTGAACACAGACTGGAACCCTCGCGATCTTCCGGCGGGCGCGTCTACCCGCAACGTCGTCCTGCGTACGGATGATGGCGCGGCGACGACCGGTTCTCTCTATCAGCCGGGCGGCAAGCGGCCCCGCACGGTGGTTTGCATCATGCACCCCCGTGAGTTCATGGCTTGCCACTACCTGATTCCCGATATCGTCGGGGCGGGGTTGGCAGCCTGGTCGCAAGGTGCACGTTCCGTGGGCAACGATTTGCGACTGGAGCACGAAAATCGCGCTGCACGACGTCGCGGCGGGATTGGCCTTCTTGCGCGTGCGCGACGAAGGGGACGCCCTGTCGGTCGATCCCGAGCTCGATCCGCTCAACCCCGACAACGGGTACCGGCCAGGCGGCCAGGCACGCTACGCGCCGGAGTTCGTCCGGCGCTACCGCGAGGCGCAGCGCGAGCGCGTCGCGCGCCTCGATGCGCAGGCGCGCGAACTGATCGCCCGGCGGCTGACGGCGCGCAAGTCCATCAAGGGGCGCGAAGATGCGACCCAGGCCGAACGCCGTTTGGCCGCGCATACGC
>NZ_CALFCW010000006.1:0-4204 GCF_937950555.1 uncultured Pigmentiphaga sp.
GCGCAGGCGGCGTGATCGGCGGAAATTTCATCGCGCGCGCGGCCCCCGACGGCTATACCATCGGCGTGCTGCATTCCTCGGTCGTCACGTCCATCACCGCGATCCAGACCAGTGTTCAATACGATCCGCGCAAAGACTTCACGTATCTCGGCAACACCGTGTCGAATCCCGTGGTGTTGGTGGTCCCCAATGCTTCGCCGTTCAAGAAGCTCGAAGATCTCGTGGACGCCGCGAAAAAAGATCCGGGCAAGTACAGCACCGGCATCATCGGCATGGGCTCGCATAGCCATTTCAACCTGGAGCTGCTCAAGCTGTCTTCGGGCGCAGGGTTGACGCGCGTACCGTATAGCGGCGGCACCAGCCAAATCGTTGCCGACCTGCTGGGCAACCAGGTGGCGAGTGCTTCGCTCGTCTGGGCGGGGCTGAGCGAGTTCGTCAAAGACGGAAAAATTCGCGCGCTCGCCTCGACCAGCACGTTGAAGGATTTCCCGGAGGTCCCGACTTTCGAGAGCAAAGGGTATCCCAAGGTTCACCTCGAAGTGTTTCTTTCCGTCGTCGCGCCCGCCGGTTTGCCCAAGGGCATCCAGGACAAGCTGGTTCCGGCCATAGAACGGATCGTCAAGAAACCCGAGACCGAGCAGCTGATGAGTCGCCTGGGTTATCGCGTCAACTACGAACCCCCGGCCCAGGCATGGAAGACCGTCAGCGACGAGCTGGACTTCATCGTCCCGCTTGCCAAGCAGCTCGGACTGACCGCCAGGGAATGACGAGCGCTCACGTTGCCCCGCATCGCCGTCGAGCCCGTTTCATTCCGAAAGAGCCTGCCAAATGAATAAAAACCTGCTCAACCTGGACCGCTTCCGCCTGAAGACATTCTTGGATAGCCTGCGTGCGCGTCCCGACGCTGACGACGAAATCGAGGTGCGGCCTGATCCCGTCCGCCTCGCCGACGTCGCGGCGATTCTTCACGACAACCCGCGCGCCGTGCTGTTCGAGCGGGCAGGCGCCGCCGGCTATCCCTTGACGGGCAATGCCTTGGCGAGCCGGACGCGCATGGCGCACGCATTCGGGACCACCCCGCGCGGCCTCTTGCCGGAAATCCTCAAGCGTTTGCGCAGCAAGCCCGAGATCGTCGAGATCCCGCGCGAGTTGGCGCCGGTGCAAGAAATCGTCGCCACGGGAGACGAGGTCGACCTGACCGAACTGCCGATCAACCTGCAGCACGGATTGGACGGGGGCCCATATATTTCCGCTGCCATCGACTTCGCGTTCGATCCGTCCTCCGGCTGGACCAACGTCGGCTTGCGGCGGCTGATGATTCGGGGGCGCACGGAAACGGGCATCGATTTGGTAGCGCCGTCCGATTTGCGGGTGATATTGCTGGAGAGCCTCGCGAAGAAAAAGCACTTGCCGCTTTCGATCGTGGTCGGCAGCCATCCCATTGACTATTTAGCCGCGACGATGCGGCTGCCGGTCGACGAGCTGGGATTGATGGCGCAACTGCGCGGCGCGCCTCTGCCCGTCGTGAAATGTGTCACCAATGACCTGAAGGTGCCGGCGGACGCGGAGTGGGTGATCGAGGGTTATCTCGATGCAGCGGGTTACGTCGAACCGGAAGGCCCATACGGCGAGTTCCTGGGGTACTACGGCGGGGTCAAGATCAATCCGGTGTTTCGCGTCACAGCAATCACGCGCCGCAAGGATGCCGTGTTCCAGACGCTGACCATAGGCGGCAATGCCATGGGACGGACCGATACGGCGCAGCTGTGCGCGTTGCGGACCGAAGTCCTGGCGTGGCGGGCGCTGGAGTCGGCGGTTCGGGAAGTCCGGGCGATTTACGCGCCGCCCGCTACCGGAGGCGTCTACAACCTGCGCGTGGCATTGCAGCAGCGGGTGCCGGGGGAGGCCCGCAACGCGATTGCCGCAATATTTGCTTCGGTGGCGAACGTGAAGAACGTGTTCGTCGTCGACCCGGACATCGATATTTTTTCCGATGAACAGATCGAATGGGCGCTGGGTACCCGATTCCAACCCGAACGCGATCTGGTGGTGCAAGGCGGGTTCCGCACTTTGCCGCTGGATCCTTCCCTGGACGAGGGGGCGGCCACCGGCTCCAAGGCGGGCTTTGACCTGACCTGGACTTTCGGGTCGGGCAATCGGATGGAAGCCACGACGCCGGTTCCGCCCAAGTTCGAGGGCCGGCGCTTCGAATCGGTGAAGGCGGCACTCGCCGACGGCCCGAAGTTCTTCGAGGAGCTGATGGCAGCCGTGGGCAGCGACGACGGTGGCGACGTCGTGCGGGCCTTGGAGGAGCTGCGCGCAGAGGGCGTATTGGCCCGCGAGACGGAACGCGGGCGGTACTTGCTACGCGAGCAGGCGATGCCTGCTCCTTAGTGCATCAGGGATTCACTCCTGGACGGGGACGAACAACTCGTCTACGTCCAGGACGTCCCGGATCAGCCCCTGTTCTTTCATGTAGCGCATCAGCGTCTCGAGGGTGTGGCGGTTGGCTTCCACTCCGTAGGTCCAAGGGTCGAGGCCGAAAACCTCTTCCAGCTCGTCCAGGTCGTCCGTCAGCCAAGGCAGCATGTAGCGCAATGCAGCCAGGTTGCGCATGTGGCGATAGGCCACTTCTTTTGATTCGAGGCATGCACGGTATAGCGACGAGGCGATGAAGGGGTGGCGTTCGTATACCTCTTTCCGGATGGCGACGAGGTGCATGATCGGGAAGATGCCAGTCCGCTTGTAATAGTCCTTCTCGACCTCCCGGAAGTCGGGAAATAGGCGTTGTATGTCCGGATTGTGCCGCCGGGATTCGGGCAGCGTCGTGCCGAAGATGGCGTCGATTTTTCCTTCATCCAGCAACTGGCTCAGCGACTTGCCGTCATGGAAGCCGCGCTCAATGGGAATTTCCCGTACCAGCGGCATTAGGGTCGGCGTTCCGTGGCTTGTCGCGCTGTTGATCGACCCCTCGACCCACTGCACGGACGAAAAATCCACGCCGAAATCATCCTGCAGGTGGCCGCGCATCCATACTGCCGCCGTCATGGTGTAAAGCGGCACGCCGATGCGCTTTCCCTCGAGGTCCTTGGGCGTGCGGATGCCCGAGCGCCGGTTCACCGTGATGAAGCTGTGCCGGAAGGTGCGGGATGGGAATACGGGAATGGCGACGAAAGAGTCGTCGCCCGCGCTCTTGCGAGTGATGAACTCGGATACCGAGAGTTCGGAGGCGTCGAAGGCCTGTTCACCCGCCATGCGGTCGAAGATCTTGCGCGGTGCATCGATGCGGACGAACTCCAGGTCGATGCCCTCCGGCGCCACCTCGCCGGTGTAAAGCGCCTGCATGCGGTCATACAGGCCGCAGGCGAAGCGTAGCGGCACGCGGGAGGACGAAGGGGTGGACGGCATAGGGGTCTCCTCTGGAAAATACTGCTCGACGTTTATTCGTAATGCGAGTTATAAATCTGATATGCGAATTAGCATAACAGAGCACCCTAACGTGTCAATGACGGAGTGAGGAGACATCCATGCACCTGCCTCGTGTGTTTACCCGTACCCTGGGGGCGGCCTTGGGCGGCTTGATGCTGTCCGTGCCCCTGCAAGCTGCCCACGCACAGTCCAAACCCGAAGACTATCCATCGCGGCCCGTCCGCATCATCGCGCCCTACGCACCAGGCGGCACGGTAGATTCGCTGGCCCGGGCAATGGGAGCCGCCTTGAGCTCCATGCTCGACAAGACATTCTTTGTCGAGAACCGCCCCGGGGCTGGTGGCAACGTCGGCCTGACGGCGCTCGCAAAGGCCGCACCGGACGGCTATACGCTCGGGCTCGCCGCGGCCAACATGCTGGCGACGAATCGCGCCTTATATCGCTCGCTGCCCTTCGATACCATCAAAGATTTCGCGCCGGTGGGGTTCATCGGCAAAGTGCCGTACGTGTTGGTGGTCCATCCTTCGGTGCCTGCCAAGACGCTTGCCGAACTGATCGCCGAGCTGAAGGCTCACCCTGATAAGTACAGCTATGGTTCGTCCGGCCAAGGCAATACCGCACACCTCTTTGGTGAGCTGTTCAAAGTGCGCACGGGGACGAAAATGGTGCACGTGCCGTACAAGTCCAGCGGCGAGTCGCTGCAGGACTTGCTGGCGGGCCGCATCCAATTGCAGTTCTTTACGCCGGTAGACCTGATGCCGCACATCGAACGCGG
>NZ_CALFCW010000007.1:0-16076 GCF_937950555.1 uncultured Pigmentiphaga sp.
GCGGCCAGGCTCAGCGAGCGCTGCCGGTCGGCCTGGGTGGCATGGCTGCCGTCGCGGTTGCGCAGGCAGAGTTGTCGCAGGGTATAGGCCAGGTCGTCCATCGGAGCGTCCCTCCATCGGTTGTCGGTTATTGGGGCTGAGATACAAGGGTCAGTGTTTGTGCCAACTCGCCAAGACGAGATCCCGTAGGGGCAAGGGCCAGGTGCTCAGTTCACCTGTGGCCTCGAATGAGGCATCCGCCGCGCTTCCTGCAGGAAGGCCAGGCGGAGGGGTTGCAAGGGACGACGACGCGATGTGCTGGGATGAATACCTCCTGTGGAGTGATGGAAAAAGGGCGCAGGCATGTCGTGCCAGGTCGGGACGACCGGCAATAAACGCCGTGCATGGCAAAGCGCCAACTGGCACTGGACAACCAAGATTGGCGGGACGAACCACACCGAAGATGAGGAAGGCTCTGCCCGTGGATAGGGCGGCACACCGAACGAGCCTGGGGTGTGCCTGGGATGGTTTCATCCGGTGAACCGGATCAGCGCTTGCAGGAACCTGCGCTATCGAGGCAACCGTGTGGGAACGGCATGGAAAGCATGGCGATGCTCCATGTGGCGCTTACTGCCCCGCGCCAAGGTTCCGGTGTTCATACCCACCGGCAGGTCATTGCAAGGCCAGTGTGCCGGGGCATCATCATGTGAGCAGCAATCAATGCGGTACCGCGCCAACCCGTATTGTTGCTGCAGTTCGCCGGGCCGTCACTGCGGCGGGCAGTGACGGCCCTATAACCGGAGCCAGGCACTGCAGCAAGCCTCTGTTACCAAGGGCTGGCGCACTCATCCACCACTTTCACTGTGTCTGCAGACGCTTGATCGGTGGATGTGGCCGCTGCCGAGCCTGCCATAGGTCATAGACGATCTGCTCATTCAGATACTGGCTCCCGCCAGTTCCAGCCGATAGGCCAGATCAGCGCTAATGGCGGCACGGCCATTCAACACAGTGGAGAGTTGGCCACGGGAGTAACCCAGGTGCTCGGCCAGGGCAGTGATGCTCAGGCCAATAGCGGGCAACACATCCTCGCGCAGGGACTCGCCAGGATGCGGTGGATTGTGCATGGACATGGCGTGGTACCTCCCCGTGATAGAGACCAACGACAGCGCGGTCTAGCCTAACATCCAGTGCAAGGTCATACCTTACGTTGCGCCAAGCAATCCTGGCACTCCTGCAATGGGCTTCCCCTTGGGCCGAGTGGGCAGCGCACCACTGCCCGCCATGCTCTCAATGATCTGTCCAACCGATTTTGCGGACGGCTGCAGAATTTGCCGAATCTGCGCCAAGGACTGTTCCACCACGTCACGAGAGGCCGGTTTGACGGCTGGGACATCAGACAATGCAGAGGCTGAAGGCGGCAAAACCTGCAATCCACTGGCTGCTGTTGCAGCCCCTTGCTGTGGAGCAGGTTTGCGTGCTGCCCACAGCTTGAACATCCCGTTCACCGCCTTCTTGATCAGCCCGTACAGGTAGGCAATGGCGTTATGCACACCACCCGAGGCGCAACGCGCGTCCCATTCCGCCAGTACAGCCTGGCGTTGTTCCAGCGCCAAGCCCCTGAGACGCGCCATGAGGATTTGCTGCTGATCCTGCGGCAGTTTCTGGAAGCGAATTGGCAAAGCTGACCCGGATACTTGCACTTCGGACTGTGACGGGTACGTATGTACTTCTTTTAATACTTCTTTTTCTACTGTACGTACTGTTGCAGTGGATGCGGGTGTGGACTTCGGAATGCCGTCCCTGGCTTCGACAGACCTGTTCGTGATGGGACCGCGACCATCGGCTGGCGTTGACCCACTTGGGCCACCTGGATCATGGTCATCGTCATTGCCCCGCAGCTGTTCGATGCACTTCCTCGCTGCTGCGGGCAACCGCTCCAAAGCATCAGGATGACGCATGGCCTCGTCGAGGATGGACCGAGCCAACTGGCGAATCGTCGCACTGCTATGGCTGAGTGCCCGTTCGAGCAACGGCAGATAATCGTCGTCTTCCAGGCAGGCTTCGGCGAAGGTCAGCGGTTGATTGCGCACGGCATAACGGCTGGCCATGGAGAAGCCGGTCATGGGATTGCGGCGGTATTCAACCAACGCAATCCACGTAGACAGCCGCAGGCAAAGTACAGCCCTGGACACGGTTTCAAGGGCCGCCTGCTTGCTGCCCGGTGCGCTGGGCAGGTATTTGCGTAGCGCATCGTAGCTGAGGACCACGGTGCCGTCGCTGCTGGCCAGCGCACGGAAAGTCAGCCAGGCATTGCGCTCCAGCGGCGTCAGCCGCTCATCCAGCAACAAGGCTTTCGGGGTGATGATGTCTGAAGGTTGATGTGACATGACAAGGCTCCTGTCGGTATCGGCCACATGGCCAAAGGAGCCGCCATCTCACCCCAGCATTACCGCTGCCGCCGCAAACAATCCGAACTGCGCGCTACCCGTATTGTTTGGGCTGGGGCAGGTCGAAGCATTCTTGGCGTTCTGCGACAGAAGGTAGGAAAATGGCCCAGCAGCGGTCAGTGGGCGTTGATGGCAAGACAAGAGGCGTCGGCCAGCGCACTTCATCAGCGTAGCCAGAGCACGATTCGTCCAAGCAGCGCCATGCAAGTCCATCAAGAGACACATATCGGCTTTGGGTCCAAGAATAGGTCCAAGCAGGTCAACGTCATCTTTAAATGCCATTTAAAATCAAAAAGATACGACTCAATCAACCCTTCTGCATCGGAAAATGACGCAACGGCCGGCGTCTTCCCCGTCCTTGCGCATCTGGGTCGACGCCGATGCGTGTCCCGCCGTGGTCAAAGACATCTTGTTCCGGGCGGCCGAGCGCTGCGAAGTGCCCGTCACGCTGGTTGCCAACCAGATGCTGCGCACGCCTCCGTCACGTTGGGTGAATGCCGTGCAGGTGCCGCGCGGCTTCGACGTGGCCGACGCCCACATCGCCGCCCGGGCCCGGCCGGGCGACCTCGTCATTACCGGCGACATCCCGCTTGCCGCCGAGGTGCTCAAGAAAGGCGCGTCGGTCCTCAATCCGCGCGGCGAACGCTACACCGACGCGACCATCGGCGAGCGCCTCGCCATGCGCGACATGCTGGAAGAGCTGCGCTCCGGCGGTATCGTCACGGGCGGGCCGGCGGCATTCAGCCAGGCGGACCGCCGTGCCTTTGCCAACGCGTTGGACGCGTTCCTGCGAACGGCATTGCGGACGACACCGCGCAGCCCTGGCTGAACGCCCGGAAGCTGTCGCTCAATCAACCTTGATGTTCATTTTTCGCACCAACGGAGGCCATGCCTCGATCTCCCTCGCGACAAACCGCGTGACCTGCTCCACGGTCATGGGTTCAGGCTCCACATCCAATCGACCGAGGGCTTGCTTGAGCGAGGGACTCTCCAATACTGCGTTGATCGCGGCGTTGAGCTTGGAAACGATGGCAGGCGGCGTCCCGGCGGGGGCAAAGAATCCCCAAGTGGTGCCATATGACAGCTCGGGCAAATCGAATCCTTGCTCTGCGAAAGTGGGGATATCCGGGTAAATCGGCGAGCGCTTGTCCCCGGTGATCCCGATCGGCCTGACCTTTCCGGACTCGAGGAACGGCCGTGCCGATCCCGTACCCGTAGTCATCATGAAATCGAGTCTCCCCGCGGCCAGGTCGACGAGGGCGGGTCCCGTGCCTTTGTACGGAATGTGCGTGAACTGCGTCCCCGACTTCATCATCAGCAGTTCCGGGCCTATGTGGGTCGGAAGCTGTCCTGCACCGCCGGCCGATCCGAAGTCGAGCTTGCCGGGGTTCTGACGGGCTGCCTGGACCAGGTCCCCGATGTTCTTATACGGCCGGTCGGATGATACGAACAAGAAGATCGCGCCTTTTGCCGCAAAGGCAATCGGCAGGAAATCCTTCTTTACGTCGTACGACAAGGTCTTGAGCACCGCGGGCTGAATGCCGAAAGTCGCGCCTATCTCGTGAAATAGCAGGGTATAGCCGTCGGGCGCGGCCTTGGCCACGTGCGCGGGGGCGATCGTGCCGAAAGCGCCCAACTTGTTTTCGATAACGAAGGGTTTCTTGAGTTTTTCACCCAGTGCTTTACTGATCTCCCTCGCGATCATATCGGTCGGGCCGCCGGTGGCAAACGGGACAATGACCTGCACCGGTCTCGATGGATAGTCAGCTGCAGCACCGTCATCGGCCGCCGCAAATACGCCATTCCACCACGCGGCCACCACGAGCGCGGATAGCCATTTGCAAGTTTTCTTCATGCGCCGTCTCCTTACGAGTTTTTCTTCTGGGGAACCAAGGATACGGAAGCGCGAGACGACCCACCACGAGAAGAATTAATAGCGGTATGAACGAGAGAGCATGAAGAAATCGCACACCCTCATGAAAATTCGTCAGGCATACACCGCGCACGAGTTTGTTAGGCTGAAAAAAACAACCATGAACGACTATGCCAAGAAGTCCAGCAACGATTTCTGTGTCCGTCCTGACCATTTTGTTGGTCGCTGCGTTGCTCTCGACACCCAGCGCAACAATTGACGGCACATCTTCCCTGTATCGCCTGACGGCTGTCCTTATTTTCGCGCCGACGGCTGTCGGATACGCCGTTTATTTCCTGCGGGGCGCGCAGACGACTCAACTCGAATTTCGAGCTATAGGCCGATATTCCGCTTGGTTGGTGCTGGGCATCTCCGTCCTGATTATCTTGAATCAAATTGGGCTGGTGGGAGAAATTGACCCCGGGGCCCACCCACTCCATGAAAAGCTCATTGAATTATGTATTGCCTTGTTCGCCTGGGCATGCATCCTCGCCTTTAGCTTCAAGCGCGCGAAAGCGCTTGATTTCGGCGGAGACGGCGTCCTTGCGGCCATTTACTGCGTCGTGATCAGTATCCATAACGTCCCGGAAGGACTTGCCCTGGGATCGGTATTGGCCGCACATGACTCTCCCGGGGTCACGGGATCGCCACATATAGGGCTGCTCGCCGCCTTGACCCTGCAAAACGTGGTCGACGCCATTATTGCCGGCGCGGTGGTCTTGACCAAACGCATCTCCCTCTTGGTCAAGACCCTCTATCTGCTGGTCCTGCCTGTCGTCGAATGCATATGCGCGATGCTCGCGCTGGGCCGGCCGACGGGATTGGAGCCTATGTCCGGAGGTGCCCTGACGTTTGCTGCCGCGGGAATGTTCGTCGTTGCCGTTGCAGAAATCATTACACGCCACCGGGCGGATTGACCGAGTTATGAAACACCATGGCATTGAAAAGCCGCACCCCGGATGGATAGGAACGACTTGCCTCGACCAACCGGCGCGCACGGAGCGGATTGAGGAGAAACGGCACGGCAGGATATTTACTGTTCGCAAAACCTAAATCTATTTATGCAGAACTGAGCGGTGCTTCAAAGCCCCGTTCAAGCTTGAATAAGACCGTCTTGGAGATATGTATGGGACAACACTATATCTGCCGCAGCGATGAGCTGAGAGAGGGGGAACGGCGCATCGTCGAAGTAGGCGGAAGAACATATGGAATTTTTCGGATCGATGGCCAGCTTCGTGCATACCTGAACGAATGCCCTCACCAGGGCGGCCCGGT
This sequence comes from uncultured Pigmentiphaga sp., assembly GCF_937950555.1. Classification (NCBI taxonomy): domain Bacteria; kingdom Pseudomonadati; phylum Pseudomonadota; class Betaproteobacteria; order Burkholderiales; family Alcaligenaceae; genus Pigmentiphaga; species uncultured Pigmentiphaga sp. The sequence goes on from NZ_CALFCW010000007.1 coordinate 5,614, forward strand.
ATGCGAAGGGCTGCTCATTCATAAAGTGGTCGAAGTATTGGATGACCAGCGCCGCCATATCGCCGATACCTTCGACACCAACTCCCTGAATATCGTTTGTGCTTACCACGGGTGGGAGTTCGACATCCGAACCGGTTTATCCTCGGATGACGGGCTGTTCCGGCTGCGCAGAATCAAAGCGTTTGAAGAGGACGGAAAAATCTATTTTTCTCCGCTGGAGAAATGACATGAACCCGACAAACATCAGCACTCATGACCAGCTGGACGCGCCGCCGCTCGAGCCCGTGTCAATAGATCGCCGGTTGGACGAAATTTCGACCGAACTGAGCGCGCTCATCCATGATTATTTCGCCATGGTCGAACGTTATGAGCGCATCGTTCCCATCCGCCTTCATGAAAACACGCCGCCCACGGAGGTCCTTGCTTTCGTATCGGGTTTATTACGTGGATCCAATATCGAATTGTTCGAGCTGGGAATGTGGCAAACGTGGTCTGGTTTAAAGCGTTAAAGGACTAAGCATGAAAATATTTTCGAGCGCTCCTGAGTTCGACCTGGAGAATCCAGATTTCAACACGTCGCGCCACCTCGCAAATGCCAGGATGCAGGCGGAAAGGCGTGGGCTAGACAAGGTGCTAGTGGTGGACGTCGACGCCCACCACTATGAAACCGACAATCTCCTGCCGATCATCGACTTCATCGAAGATCCCGTACTGCGGCAGAGCGCCCTCAACATGTACCAGTACAAGGGCGCCGCGTCGGTCATCTACGACCAGCCAGGCATGCAAGACGTCGGTGGCCGCATCCACCGCTACCAGTACCGGAAACACGAAAATGTCGATGGGCTCGTCGGTACCGAGCGAGACATCGGCCAGGCAATGCGGTGGATGGATGCTTTGGCCGTAGACTATGCCTGCCTGTTTCCCACGCCCATGCTCTTCCTTGGCCTCCATCCCCAAGTCGACATCGAGGTCAATATGGCAAAGGCCTACAACCGCTGGATGGTTGAGGAGGTCTTGCCCCGGACGGACCGGCTCAAGAGCATGCTTTACCTGCCTTTCAACGACCCGCAGGCGACCTACGAAATGGTTAAGAAATATGCGGGCAAGAAAGGGGTTATCGGCTTCATGGTAGTTTCCACCCGCTATAAGCCAATACACCACAACGACTACGTCAAGACGTATGCGTTGCTCGAAGAGGCCGGCCTCCCGATCGCGTTCCACGCGTCCTACCACTGGAACGACCAACTCATCAGCCAGGCCAACAAATTCATCACGGCGCATGCGCTTGGGTTTACGTTCTTCAATGCCTTACACTGTGCCAATTGGGTCACCAACGCAATGCCCGAAAAATTTCCCCGGCTCAAGGTGATTTGGGTCGAGTCGGGGCTTTCTTGGATTCCGTGGCTCATGCAGCGTTTGGACCACGATTATCGGATGCGATCCTCCGAGTGCCCAGGCTTAAAGCAGCTACCCAGCGATTACATGCGGCAAATGTATTACACCACCCAGCCAATGGAAGCCGTCAATAACCGCGAAGCACTCGAGCTCACTTTCAAGATGATCAATGCCGAAACGCAGTTGATGTATTCCTCGGATTACCCCCATTGGGACATGGACTTGCCCACGGTAATTTGGGACCTGCCGTTCCTGAGTGAGCAGGCGAAGCGCCGGATCCTGGGGCTCAACGCCGTAGAAGTTTTCAACCTTGACGTATCTGATCGCTATCCGGATTTGACAGCCCCAAGGTGATGTCATTATGGTGGCACCGCTTTTGGGAGGAAGCATGGAGGGAAATCAAAACGTGGAGAGGATCCAGGCCCTTTCGGACGTGCTCGAAGCGTATGAACACGGCGAAAGCCTATTCCCCCCCACGCCCCCCGTGGCGGCGCTCAGGGCCTTCGAGGCAGTTGCAAGAAGGCGCAGCTTTACTCGAGCAGCCATCGAATTATCCCAGACCCAGACGGCCATTAGCCACCAAGTACGAAAACTCGAATCGCTTCTGGGCGTCAGTCTGTTCGTTCGCAGTCTGTCCGGAATAGAGCTCACGGAGGAAGGAGCCCAGCTCCTTCCCGCCGTTCAAGATAGCTTGGGAATGCTGACCCAAGCCATCAAGAGAATCAAGGATCGACAGCACAGCGAAGAGCTTTCCGTCGTCACCTTGGCGGCCTTTGGAGTCAAGTGCCTGCTCCCACATTTGGCGGATTTCAGGGAACGCTTTCCTTACGTCCGCCTTCGAATCAAGACCGTCATCAGCTTTTCCGCCTCCCATAACTATTTACACGATATAGCCTTCCGGTATGGGACGGGTAACTGGAACAATGTGACGGCCGTCCGTGTGACGGAAGAAACGCTCACCCCAGTCTGCAGCCCAAAGTTTCTCGCCGCATACCCCATAGAATCCGTACACGATTTCTTTGAGCAGGTTCCCCTGATACTTACCGAATCGTCGGCTTTTTCCAATGGGTGGGATGCGTGGTTTGCGGCCAACCAGATCCGCCCGCCGGCCACCGGCAATGTGATCATCTGCGACAACATGCTTTCTGCCATCCAGGCAGCGATCGATGGCTTGGGCGTGACCTTGGGCCGACGCCCGCTCATTACCGCAGATCTGGCGGCAAACAACCTCGTCGCACCTTTTGCCAATGAGATCCGGGGGGACTCTGCTTATTACATGACGATCGCCAAAGGTAGCGAAGACCGGCGATTGATCCGTGAATTCATGGATTGGTTTTGCAGCCTGGGTATCTGCTAGGAGGCATTTACGCCGCCCGTTTGCGCAAATGATGCGCAACTATGCGCGGGCCCATTGCCCGCGCGGCCTCGAAAAGGTCGGATACGTCCTTTCCGTTGGTTCCTGCCAGCAGCTCGGACGACACCACCGGCGCGCCGCAGTAGTCGAAAATGCCATGATCGATTTGGGTCTTCATCGCGCCGAAATAACCGTGCCTCGCATAGGTGCGCAGGTCTGCGCCCCCGATTGCCGCCAGATGAACGGGAAGGTGCCGCAACTTTTTCTCCAACCTACCGCCAGCGCCCTCTTCATAGGCCCAGCCACTGGTGAATACGCGATCTATCCACCCCTTGAGCAAACCCGGCATCGACCACCAGTAGACAGGGTATGCCAGTACCAGGGCGTCGGCGCGGCCTAGCCGCTCGTGCTCGACGACAACGTCAGGCGGAAGGGAGGCTTCGCGCCGGTATGCGGCGAGGTCGGCGGCCGTGAATCGCGGGTCGAAGCCCTCGGCCGCAAGATCTGCCATTTCGACGGAGGTTTCCGGACTTGCCTGGACAATGCCCGCGGCGATCTCCGCCGCGATGGCATGGGTGAGGGACTTGGGATCAGGATGGGAAACGACGATTAATACATGCATGGGATGCTCCTGCCGCACGCTGCATCACAGCGACCTACCTTTGGTAACTTACTAATAGTAGGTTACCGTTGGTATATTAGCGGTGTCAACCCAATTGGAGTTCGTGGCGATGACACAAACCCGCCGCCGTCTCTCCCGCGAAGAGCGCTATCGTCAGCTCGTGGAGACCGCTTGGCAGCTGATCGGCGAAGAAGGCACGGAGGCACTGACCTTGGGTCGATTGGCGGAACGGTCGGGCGTGACCAAGCCCGTCGTCTACGATCATTTCGAGACACGGCTGGGCTTGCTTGCGGCGCTATATAAGGATTACGACGCAAGGCAGAATGCGCTCATGGACCAGGCGCTCCGCACGTGCGCACCCACTTTGGCTGAGGTGAGCCGCGTGATAGCGTCGTCCTATGTAAGGTGCGTGATGCGCCAGGGCCGCGAAATTCCCGGCATCATCGCGGCGTTGGCGGGCTCCCCCCAGCTTGAGGAGATCAAGCGGGAATACGAATCCGCGTTCATCGAGAAATGCCGCTGCGTACTTTCACCCTATGCGCCGGGTCACAAGATCTCGACCGCGAGTTTGTGGGGGATGCTCGGAGCAGCCAACGGCCTGTCCTATGCCGCGGCCCAAGGAGAGATATCGACCGCCCAGGCAGAAGATGAATTACGCACACTCATCGTCGCGATGGTCGAGCGGGGGAGAAAACCCGCCTCCGGCAAGGACCGCGGCGAGAAAGGCGGCTGAGAGTCTGCCTGTCGCGCTCGCCATTCTGTGCTGTCCTGCTACGCCGGGCCAACCCCTGCCGCCTCAGGCCGGGACCCGCTATGCTTATCGCCCGGGGCGCGCCCAGTGCGTGGCAGCGCCGCTGTGCCCACGGAGCACCGCATGAAGCTCGAGCTCTCGCGCCTGTTCAACGTTCGCCGCGAGGAGATTCTTCCCGTCTCGCTCGCGGTGGGCTTTTTCTTCTGCGTGCTGACGGCCCTGATGATGCTGCGGCCGGCACGCGAGGCGCTCGGCATGCGTGGTGGCCTGGACGCCGTCCGGTGGTTGTTCGTCGGCACCGCGCTCGCGACGCTGGCAGTCAATCCTCTTTTCGGATGGTTGGTCAGCCGATTCCGGCGCACACAGTTCATCGCAACGACGTTTTGCTTCTTCGCCGCCAGCCTCGGGGCTTTTTACCTCCTGCTCGTCGCAGCGCCCGAAGCAGTCGGGACGGCGAGCGGGCAGGTGTTCTACGTGTGGTTCAGCGTCTTCAACTTATTTTCGACCATGGTCTTTTGGGCGCTGATGGCGGACCGTTTCACGCTTGAACAGGGCAAGCGATGCTTCGGCCTCATTTCCGTGGGCGGCACGTTGGGCGCCATCTTTGGTCCGTGGCTAGCGTCCCTGCTGGCCAAGCCCTTGGGAACGCCGTCTTTGCTGCTGATATCGGCGGGGTTTTTGCTGCTGGCACTGGCCCTCGGACTCGGCATTGCGCGCCGCCGCCCGGAAAACGCAAAGCGGGAAACCCCAGGCGCTGCCCCCGAACGCATCGGCGGCAGCGCTTGGGAAGGCATCAAGGCCTTGTTCCGGTCGCGCTACCTAGCCGGCATTGCCCTATACGTGATCATCCTGGCGGTCATGGCGACGTTCCTGTATTTCACCCGGTTGCAGATGGTGGCAGCGGCGGGTAGCGAGCTGGACGTGCGCACGGCGCTGTTTGCACGCATCGACATGCTGACGCAGGTCGCCACGCTGGTAATCCAGCTCGCCGTCGCCGGCCAGTTGATGAAACGCCTGGGCGTGGCACTCACGCTGGCGCTTCTTCCGTTGACCGCGGCGCTGGGTTTCGTGGGGTTGGCGATCGTCGGCTCATTGGCGGCGCTGGTTGCATTCGAGGCGAGCTTTCGCGCCGTACAACGCGCCATCATGCGCCCCGCGCGCGAAACGCTGTTCACGGTGCTCAACCGGGAAGACAAGTACAAAGCCAAGGCTTTCATCGATACTTTCATCTACCGGTTCGGCGACGTGGCCGGCGCCCAGGTGGAGGGCATGCTCGGCAGGCTGGGCATGGGGCTCTACGCCGTGGCGGGGGCAGCCCTTCCGCTGGCCATCGTTTGGATGGGGCTGGCGCTTTGGCTGGGTCGCACGCAGCAACGTCTGGCCGGAGAACCTTCGGCGTCGACATCGACGTCGCCGCACGCCTTCAACATTCTGCAAGAGGGGAGCGAATCATGATTTCCCGCCGCGATACCTTGAAACTGGGCATGGCCGCGGGCGCGGCCGCGGCGCTCGCGCCCACCGCACTGTCCCGCGCTGCACCGGCACCCGAGCCGATCATCACGCGCCCCATCCCCAAGTCGGGAGAACGCTTGCCCGTGGTGGGGCTGGGCAGTTCAGCCACGTTCTCCGCGGTTGCCGGGAGCGAGGATTGGCAACGGCTGCGAAACGTTTTCATGTCGATGTTGGAGCATGGCGGCACCGTGTTCGATACGGCCCCGGCCTATGGCGCATCGGAAGAGGTAGCCGGACAAATCGTGCGCGAATCGGGGCTGGCCGACAAACTTTTCTGGGCGACCAAACTGAACGTCGCCCAAGGCGGCAGTGCCGACCCGGCGCGCGCCCGCGCCCAGGTGGAAACCTCTTTCCAGCGCGTGGGCAAGCAGGTGATCGACTTGATCCAGGTTCACAACATGGGCGACGTCGAGATGCAGTTCAGCATACTCAAGGAACTGCGCGAACAGCGGCGAATCCGCTATGCCGGCGTGACCACGACTTTTCCGCGCCAGTACGAATTGCTGGAGCAGACCATGCGCGCCGAGCCGCTCGACTTCATCGGCGTGGACTACGCCATCGACAACCGCGTGATGGAGGAGCGCATCCTGCCACTGGCGGCCGACCGGGGCATCGCCGTACTGGCCTACGCGCCGTTTGGCCGGACCCGATTGTGGGAGAAGGTGCGCGGCCGGGAGGTCCCGTCCTGGGCCGCCGAACTTGGCATTCGCACTTGGGCGCAGTATTTCCTGAAGTTCGTCATTTCCCATCCTGCCATCACCTGTGCCACGCCAGCCACCAGCCGCCCCGCCAACGTCGTCGATAACATGAGCGCCGCCCGGGGGCCGCTTCCGGACCGCGCGATGCGCGAACGCATGGCCAAGCACATCGAAACCCTGTAAGCAGCGGGGGCTGGGTGCCGGTTCAACCCCTCGCCCGACTGCGCAGTCGGCGGCCAGGAATGCAGCTTGCTGGAGCAGGCAGGATTGCCATCCGTGCAGTACCGGCCTATGCTCGAACTCCCCCCGCATCTATGTGCTTGCCGCCGCGCCGGCACATCGCAAGGCCAAGGAGACGTCATGCGAGCGCAGGATTCTCCCCACCGTGCGTCGCCCCGAGCGCCCCTTCTCCAATGGTGGGCGAAACGGTTGCTGCTGGTGTTCGTACTGCTCTGGCCGGGAGCCATTGCCGTCGCCGCAGCCCCAGACACCACCGCGCCGGGAACCGTCGTCCTGCTGGACGTCCAAGGCGCCATCGGGCCCGCCACCACCGGCTACCTGCAGCACGGCTTCGAGAGGGCCCGGCAGGAAAACGCACGCGCCATCGTGCTGCGCATCGATACCCCGGGCGGACTGGCCACTTCGATGCGAGACATCATCCGTTTGATGCTGGCCTCGCCCATTCCGATCATTGCCTATGTGGCTCCCAGCGGGGCCCAGGCAGCCAGCGCAGGGACGTACCTGCTGTATGCCAGCCACCTGGCGGCCATGGCCCCCGGGACCAACACGGGTGCCGCCACGCCAGTCAACATGGGTGGCTCCGGAGAGGGCGCCCCGGCGGGCGACCCGAAAGCGCGCAGGGAGCGGAACAAACCCCAGGGCGACGCCAAAGAGCCGCCCGAGCAGGCGCCCGAGGCCAATGCCATGACCCGCAAGGCCGTCAATGACGCGGTGGCGTTCATACGCAGCCTCGCCGACATGCATGGCCGGAATGCCGATTGGGCCGAAGACGCGGTGCGCAACGCAGCAAGCATCCCGGACCGCGAGGCACTCGAACGCAAGGTCATCGAAGTCGTGGCGAGCGATCTGGACGATCTGCTGGCGCAGGCGGACGGGCGCAGCGTCAAGCTCCAAGGCAAAGACGTGCGATTGGAAACCCGCGGTGCGACGATCGTATCGGTCGAAGCAGATTGGCGCACGCGCTTCCTCGCCATCATCACCAATCCCAACATCGCCTATATCCTGATGCTGCTTGGCATCTACGGCATCATCTTCGAACTGATGAGCCCCGGCGCCATTTTCCCCGGCGTGCTGGGGGCCGTGGCGTTGGTGGTCGGGCTATTCGCCCTCAACCTGCTTCCCATCAATTATGCGGGCATCGGCCTCGTGCTGCTCGGCATCGGACTCATGGCGGCCGAGGCACTCACGCCCTCTGTCGGCCTGCTCGGCATAGGCGGCGTCGCCGTCTTCGCGTTGGGTTCACTGTTCATGTTCGACGGCGACATTCCGGGCTTCCAACTATCGCTGCCCGTAGTCGCCGCCGCGGCAGCAGCAAGCGGCATATTGTTGGCCGTGGTCCTGGCGTCGGTCGTGCGCGCACACCGAAGACAGGTCGTGACCGGCGCCGATCGCTTGATCGGAGCGCGGGGCATCGTGTTGACGTGGTCGCAGTCCGGCGGACAGGTCCGCATCCATGGCGAGCGCTGGCGCGCCCGCAGCGATGAGCCTCTGGCGCCCGGATCGCCCATACAGGTTACCGGCAGAGACGGCCTGACGCTGATCGTCAGGGCGGCGCCGCCCGACGCACACTAAGGAGCACGTACCATGGTCATTGCCCTCGTTCCCTACCTGATCCTCGTCCTCCTCGTCGTCATGGTCCTGTTGTCGATGATCAGGATCTTGCGCGAGTACGAACGCGGCGTCGTCTTCACCCTTGGACGATTCAGCGGCGTCAAAGGCCCCGGCTTGATCATCCTGATCCCGTTCGTCCAACAAATGGTGAGGGTGGACTTGCGTACGGTCGTGCTCGACGTTCCGAGCCAGGACATCATTTCGCGCGACAACGTGTCGGTAAAAGTGAACGCAGTGGTGTACTTTCGCGTCGTCGACCCCGACAAGGCCGTGATCCAGGTCGAGCGATACATGGAAGCCACCAGCCAGCTGGCCCAAACCACGCTACGGTCCGTCCTCGGCAAACACGAGCTCGACGAAATGCTCGCCGAACGAGACAAGCTCAATGCGGACCTGCAGGAAATATTGGACCGCCAGACCGAAGATTGGGGCATCAAGGTCAACAACGTTGAAATCAAACACGTCGATATCGACGAAAGCATGGTGCGGGCCATTGCGCGCCAGGCCGAAGCCGAGCGCAACCGCCGGGCGCGGATCATCAATGCCGAAGGCGAGCAGCAGGCAGCGCAGCGCCTCGTCGAGGCCGCCCAGACGCTGGCCGCGGCCCCCGAGGCCATGCAGTTGCGGTTTCTTTCGACGCTCTACGACATCAGCAACGACAGGTCGTCCACCATTGTTTTCCCCGTCCCCATCGATTTGCTCCGCAATATCTTCGATGCGCGCGCTGGCCGGCCTGGCCCCGCACCGGGTGCGGCGCCGCAGAACGTAACCAACCCCGACGCGGCCTGAGCGCCGGCGTGAGGGTGCAGCGCCCAGACACCTTGCCCCGGGCGAATCAACCGCCGATGAACAAGAGCGCGGACGAGGCCGTGGCGATCGCCATGGCGCGGTGTAGCCATGTCAAGCGCCGCCCGCCTTCCAGCAGGGTCTTCAAGAAGCCGCCGCAGGCGGCCCACAGGGCAATGGAAGGCAGCGCGCAGGCGAGGAAGACGACCGTCACGACCAGCAATCGCAAGAAATAATCGTCTTCCGCGACGGCATACATGGACACCCCGGACATGGTCATCATCCACGCCTTGGGATTGGCAAACTGAAACCCCATGCCATACCAGAATCCCAACGGCGCCCGGCTGCGGCCGTCGCTCAGTCCAGCGCTGCGCCACAAGCGCCACGCCAAATAGAACACATAGGCCACACCTAGGGCCCTCAGCCAGGCGACTCCATGCGGAAGGCTGGCGATCACCGCGCCCACGCCTGCGCCGCACAACATGAACAAGGCGGCAATGCCGGCCAGCGTACCGGCCATCAGGGGGATGGTGCGGACGAATCCATGCGCCAGGCCCGACGCGGTCATCAACACGTTGTTCGGCCCCGGCGTCGCAGCCATCGCGAACGAAAACAACACTAGGGACACGAACCATGCGGCCGTCATGTCGACTCGGTGCCGAAAAATATGACCCAGGCGGCGAAATCTTCCGTGAAATACTCGAAGCGGTGCGGCGTGCGGGCCGGCACGAAAAGCACGTCCCCCGCCTGGAACGGATGAAGAAGGCCGGCATTGAAGAACCGGCCTCGCCCCGCGATGACGACGTAGAGTTCGTCGCGCTCGTGCGGCGTTTGCAAGTCTTCCCCGCGGGGAACGTATAGTTCCAGCGACACGCAACCGTGTCGCCACAACTCCGCGAAGCGCTCTCCCCTGGCCTCCAGCACCGAACGCGCATGGGTCAGCGGCAACCAAGTTTGGGGTTCCATTATCCTTTTCCCGCCAACGGTCACGGCCGGAGAGCCTCCGCATCGCGTCCGGCACTCCCCCGGTTGACCGGCAGTCCGTTATCGTTAAGGGCATGGACATACTGGACCGCAACGCACCGCCGCGTCTTGAAGGTTTGTGCGGGTCAGCGACAACCGCCGGCCCCGCCCCGGCGCGCCTGCATTATGGGCAGGGCGGCCCGGGCATCGAACGCCTGGCGGCGGATTTCACCGGCCCAGCCTTTGCCCCTCATCGCCACGACACCTACGCCATCGGCGTCACGCTGCGGGGCGTCCAGACCTTCCGCTATCGCGGCGAACAGCGGTACTGCCTGGTCGGGGAAGGGCACGTCCTGCATCCCGATGAACTGCATGACGGCGCGGGAGGTACCGAAGAGGGTTTCGGATACCGCATTCTTTACATCGATCCGGCGCTGGTCCAGGAAGCCCTGGGAGGGCGGGCCCTGCCCTTCGTCGCCAACCCGGTCATCGACCGGAAATGGATGCGCCCCCTCTTCGAACAAGGATTGC
>NZ_CALFCW010000008.1:0-88261 GCF_937950555.1 uncultured Pigmentiphaga sp.
TGCTCTTCCGATCTAACTGCCGCTCCCAACGCGCCGCACGTAGGCGTGCCTTGGAAGCCTCGCAACGAATGCTCGGGCTGGATGGACATACCCACGCGAATGGCGACCTCATAACCCGCCAGCACCGCGGTCAGCAGTTCCCGGCCGCCGGCTTGCGCGACCTCGGCCGCCGCCAGCGCCGCAGGCCAGATGCACACGCCCGGATGGATGATGGCCGCGACATGGGAATCGTCCCAGTCCAGGCTGCCAGCAGCAGTGCCGTTGATGAACGCAGCCCGCGCAGCCTCGACTTTCCGGCCGGCGTACAAGAGGCTTGCCCGCTGTGGGCCTTCGATGCTACCGAAAGCCCCGAGCACGGCCCGGGTCCAGGGCTTGTCGCTCCCCACGGCCGCCGCGCGGAACATATCGATCATCAGTACTGGCATGAGCGCCCGTACATGCGGCGGCACCTGCTCCCAGTCGAGCGAGGCGGCGAACCGCGCGAGTTCGTCGGTTACGGCAATGGCAGCATCTGGGGGCGTCATCGCCGGGCTCCGGGCATGAAAGGGGATGGACGCGAAAAGTAGCCACTCATTCCGGCGCAATGCCGGCGGCCTTGACCACCTTGCCCCAGCGCTCGTAATCCGCGCGCAAATAAGCAGTCAGGTCTTCCGGGGTGCCGGTCAGCAACCCGACCCCTTCGGCATTAAAGCGCTGGACCGTGTCCGGATTGGACAAGATCTTGGTTACCGCGGCGTTGAGCTTGTCCACGATATCCCTGGGCAGCCCTGCCGGCCCCCACATGCCCCACCATTGATTCGCTTCGAACCCAGGCAATGCCGATTCGGCGATCGTCGGAAGCCCCGGCGCCAGCGGCGTCGGCTTCAAGCTCGTGATGGCTAGGCCGCGCAGCTTGCCCGTTTTGACCATCGGCGCCACGCTCGCGACATTGGCGAACAGCACGGAGACCTGCCCCGCGGCCGTATCCGCCACGGCCGGCGCCGCACCTTTGTACGGCACGTGCAGCATTTTCACTCCCGCCTGCTGCATGAACATCTCCCCCATCAGGTGGCTAAGCGTGCCGACGCCATTCGAGCCGAAAGCGATCTTTCCCGGCTCTGCCTTGGCGGCCGCGATCAAGTCCCCCACCGTCTTGTACGGAAGCGTCGCCGTCACCACCAATTCATTGGTGGCATAGCCGACGAGGGAAATTGGGGTAAAGCTCGTGAAAGGATCGTAGGGTCGCTTGGCCGTCAGATGTGGGTTGATCGACATCGTGCTGGAAGAGGTAACCAGCAACGTATAGCCGTCCGGCGTAGCCCGCGCCACGGAGCTGGTGCCAATGGCCCCGCCTGCTCCTGCCCGGTTGTCGACCACGAATGACTGGCCGAATTCCTTGCCCAGTTCCTGCGCCAGCATCCGAATCACGACGTCCGCCGCTCCGCCCGGCGGAAAGGGTGATACCAACGTGACCGCACGACTGGGGTAGGCCTGTGCAAAGGCGCTCGAACCCACGCCCAGCGCCACAGCGGTGAGCAAGGTCTTGACGATGTGAACGGAAGCTTTCAAGTGTGTCTCCTCCATGGCAAAGGGCCTGCAGCGCTCGCAGCCGTGGGTCTGTCGCCCCGGTTCTGTCACTTCTTCGATTCATGATTGCATATTTACGAATATAACTGCAATATTTTTCGGAACATGCGACTGCCGGGATCCCCCTTGGCAGAAGCCAGACCAAAGGAAAACCATGGGCGAGCCCACTGTTGTGCGAATCCCTGAAGACGAATTGCTGGCGCTGGCAACCCAGGCGCTCGTGCGCTGCGGCATGGCACAAGCCGCAGCGCGCGAAGCCGCCCGGATCCTGGTCTTGGCAGATTTGCTCGGGCTCGCCACCCACGGCGTCAGCCGCATCGAGTCGTACGGCGAGCGGCTCAAACTCGGCGGCATCGCAGCCCGTCCCGAAATCTCTCTCGAGCGGGTGGCGCAAACACTGGCGCGGCTGGACGGCGGCAACGGGGTCGGCCCGCTGGTGGGAATGCGGGCGCTGGAAGCCGCCATGCAGATGACGCGTGAAAACGGCGTCGGCATCGTTTTCGCACGCGGCAGCAATCACTTCGGCCCCATCGCGCCGTACGCCTACCTGGCAGCACAGGAAGGCTTCGCCAGCATGATTTGCAGCAACGCCACGCTGACCATCACCCCGTGGGGAGGACGCGAAGCGCGGCTGGGGAACAACCCGATCGGATTCGGCATTCCGAATCCTGCGGGGCAACCCGTCATCCTGGACATGGCCATCAGCGTCGCCGCCCGCGCCAAGATCCGCCAGGCGCTCCAGCGCGGCGAACCGATCCCTCCTACCTGGGCGACCGACGCGGACGGACGGCCCACCAGCGACCCCCGCGCCGCGCTAGCAGGTTTCCTGCTGCCCATGGGCGGACACAAGGGCTATGGACTGGCCCTGATCGTGGACTTGCTGGCGGGACTGCTGTCGGGCGCGGCCTATCTCACCCACGTCAAATCCTGGGTCGATGCTCCCGACTCGCCCCAGAACCTGGGTCACTTCTTCTTGTTATTCGACACTGCCAGGCTGGGCAGCCCGGAATGGCTCGCGCAGCGCATGACAGATTTCCGCGCCATATTGGTCGGTACACCGCCGGTGGATCCCGAACGCCCGGTGCTGCTCCCGGGCGACATCGAAATGGCCAAGCTGATGCACCAGCGCGAGCACGGCATCGAACTGCCTGCCGAAACCTATGAAATGGTGAAGCGGTACGCCGCGTAGCGCCCAAGCTCCGGTGCGGAAAAACGCTAACATCGTGCCTCAGCGACGCCCGAAGCGGCGCGCAGCCGCTTTCTCCGCACGCAGACCCGACCGGAACATGCCGACCGCCAAACGCCCGCGCCGCAAACGTCGCAAAGCCGTCGTTCCCGAATTAGCTGGCCGCATCCTCGTCCACATCAATACGGAAAATTTTCCGCCCGGCTCGCACCTGACTGCGCAGTCGTTGGCGGACCGCTTCGGCGCGTCGCGCTGGACCGTCAGCCAGGCGCTCGAAATCCTCGCCGGCAAAGGCGTGCTGCGTCACGAGGCCAACCGCGGCTATTTCGTTTCCGGCGCCCGTCCGTCCAGGCCCGAGCAGTTGGGGCTGAACGCGCAGCCGGAGCTCACGCGCGTCTATTTCCAGATTGCCGAAGATCGATTGCAAGGCCGGCTCGACGACCACGTCACGGAAACTTACCTGCGCCAGACCTACCATCTCACGCACCGCCAGCTGACCGAACTGCTGAGCAAGATTTCGCGCGAGGGGTGGGCCGAGCGCCGCATTGGCTACGGCTGGACCTTCTCGCCCATTCTGAAGACCCCCGAGTCGCTCACCCAAACCTACAGCGTGCGCGTTGCACTGGAACCCGCCGCGCTGTTGGAGCCGACCTTCCGCCTCGCGCCAGAAGCCGTCGCCAGGTTGCGCGAAATCGAGCACCACATCCTCTCCGGCGGCGCTAGAACCATGACGGCCGATGAACTCTACGAGCGCGCCGTCAACTTCCACGAAACGCTGGCCGAGGCGTCGCAGAACCCGTTTTTCATCGACGTGCTCCGGCGCATCAACAAAGTGCGGCGGCTATTGGTTTACCGTTCCATGGTTGACCGCGAGCGCTATTACCACCAGGCCGAAGAGCACCTGCACATTCTCGATTTGCTCGAAGCCGGCCGCAACCAGGAGGCTGCCGAAGCAATGCGCGGCCACCTGCTGGGAGTGATGGCCAAACTGCGCGCGGGCCCGGGTGCCGAGGACGCGCCTATAATCGGGAATCTGCATGCGGGCAACTAGCCCGTGTCCAATCCTCTTGCTTTCGCGTTGTCCGGCTTGAATTCGTCTCCGCCCTCACCCTCGACGCCCGCCCTGCGCATCTTCAGGGGTTTGCCGCCGCCCGCGCTGCGCCAGCCGTGCGCGCTCGCGATCGGCAACTTCGATGGCGTCCACCGGGGCCACCAGGCCATCCTCGCCCGGGTCAAGCAAGCCGCCGAAGAACGCGGGCTGGTGCCCACCGTCATGACTTTCGAGCCGCACCCGCGCGAATTTTTCGCCGAACTGCACAAGCGGCCGGAACTCGCTCCCACCCGCATTGCGGGGCTGCGCGACCAGCTTTGTGCGCTCGCCCGCTGCGGCATGCGGCACGTCGTGGTGGAAAAATTCAACGAGCGGCTGGCCGCCATGCCGGCGCAGGAATTCATCGACAAGCTGCTGGTGGACGGACTGCACGTGAAATGGCTGCTGGTCGGCGACGACTTCCGCTTCGGCGCCCACCGCACCGGCGACATCGCGCTCTTGCGCGCCAATGCCGCCCGCCATGGATTCGAAGTCGAGTCCATGGACTCGGTCACCGACCATGGCCAGCGCATCTCGAGCTCTGCCATCCGCACCGCGCTGGCGGTCGGCGACCTGGATCGCGCCGCCGGCCTGCTCGGTCACCCCTATACCGTCAGCGGCCACGTCATCCACGGCCAGAAACTGGGGCGCACGCTCGGGTTCCCTACGCTGAACTTGCGGGTCTCGCGGCGCTGCCCTGCCCTCTCGGGCATCTTCGTGGTGCAAGTGCGCGGGCTCGCGCCCCAGCCCCTTCCGGGCGTCGCGAGCCTGGGGGTGCGCCCGACGGTGGACGACAGCGGCCGGGTCCTGCTGGAAGTCCACGTCTTCGATTTCAGCGGCAACGCTTACGGTAAACTCGTGCAGGTGGAATTCCTGAAAAAACTGCGCGATGAAGAAAAATTCGTCGATCTGCCGACCCTGAAGGCGGCGATCGAGAACGACGCGCGCCAAGCTCGAGCCTATTTCGCGTCCAGCCATCTGGCCCAGGCAGACCTTGCCACGTCCGCGACGGATCGAATTTAGCGGGAAGCCCGCCCTCCCGCGGCCAACGGCCGCGCCCGTCGGGGGCGACGCCAGCGGACGATGCAACGGCGTCCGCCGCGTCCCGGGTCGAAAGCCCCCATGCCGAGCGACATTCCCAAGCTTGCCCGCCCCGCGAACGGGGCTGTTGTGCAAAACCGTGTGTTTCCATGGACTACAAGAAAACTCTCAATCTTCCCGACACCCCGTTCCCGATGCGCGGCGATCTCGCCAAGCGCGAGCCCGGCTGGGTCGCAGCCTGGGAAGAGAAGCGCGTCTACCAGGCCATACGCGCCGCGAGCGCGGGGCGCCCCCGCTTCGTGCTGCATGACGGGCCGCCCTATGCCAACGGCGACATCCACCTCGGACACGCGGTCAACAAGATTCTCAAGGACATCATCGTCAAGAGCCGCACGCTGGCTGGATTCGATGCGCCTTACGTGCCGGGCTGGGACTGCCACGGCATGCCCATCGAAATCCAGATCGAGAAGAAATACGGCAAGGGCCTGCCGGTGGAAGAAGTGCAGGCCAAGGCGCGCGCCTACGCCGCCGAGCAGATCGAGCGCCAGAAGAAAGACTTCAAGCGCCTCGGCGTGCTGGGCGACTGGGACAACCCGTACCTGACGATGAACCCGCGCAACGAAGCCGATGAGCTGCGCGCGCTGGGCGCCATCCTGAAAAAGGGGTTCGTCTTCCGGGGCCTCAAGCCCGTCAACTGGTGTTTCGATTGCGGCTCGGCCTTGGCCGAAGCGGAAGTCGAGTACGCGGACCGCACCGACCCGGCCATCGACGTGGCCTTCCCCTTCGCCGACAAACCGGCGCTCGCCAAGGCCTTCGGCCTGCCTTCGATCGAGGAAGACGGCGCCATCGTCATCTGGACCACCACGCCGTGGACCATTCCCTCCAACCAGGCGCTGAACGTCCACCCTGAAATCGAGTACGCGCTGGTGCGCGTCAACACCCCGCAGGCCTGGGGCACGCTGCTCATCATCGCCCGCGAGCGGGTCGAGGCATGCCTGCAGAGCTGGGACCTCGAAGGCGAAGTCGTTGCCACCTGCAAGGGGCAGGCACTCGACCACATTGCCTTCCGCCACCCCTTGGCACGCCAGGACGCGGGCTACGATCGGCTGTCTCCGGTCTACCTCGGCGACTACGTGACCCTGGACACCGGCACGGGCATCGTCCACTCCGCGCCCGCCTACGGGATCGAAGACTTTGTTTCCTGCAAGCAGAACGGCCTGCAGGACGCAGACATCATCAACCCCGTCATGGGCGACGGCCGCTATGCGTCGAGCCTGCCGCTGTTCGGCGGCCTCTCCATCTGGGACGCCAACCCGAAGATCGTGGCCGCGCTGGAAGAGGCTGGCACGCTGCTCAAGGTCGAGAAACTGCGCCACAGCTACATGCATTGCTGGCGCCACAAGACGCCCATCATTTACCGCGCCACTAGTCAATGGTTCGCCGGCATGGACATCGAACCTGCCGAAGGCGGCGGCACGCTGCGCGAGCGCGCCCTGGCAGGCATCGAAGCCACGCGCTTCTACCCCTCCTGGGGCAAGGCGCGGCTGCAGGCCATGATCGCCAACCGTCCTGACTGGACGCTCTCGCGCCAGCGCCAATGGGGCGTACCCATGGCCTTCTTCGTGCACAAAGAAACGGGCGAGCTCCATCCCCGTACGCCCGAGCTCATCGAGCAGGTGGCGCAACGCATCGAGCAAGGCGGCATCGAGGCATGGCAATCGCTGGATCCGCGCGAGCTGCTGGGCGACGAGGCCGACCAATACGAAAAGAACCGCGACACGCTGGACGTCTGGTTCGATTCGGGCACGACCCACCAGACCGTGCTGCGCGGCTCGCACGCGGCCGAGACGGCCTGGCCCGCAGACCTCTACCTGGAGGGCTCGGACCAGCACCGCGGTTGGTTCCACTCCTCGCTGCTGACCAGCTGCATGCTGAACGGCACGCCGCCCTACAAGGCCCTGCTCACTCACGGCTTCACCGTCGATGGCCAGGGCCGCAAGATGAGCAAGTCGCTCGGCAACACGCTGGCCCCGCAAAAGATCGCCGACACGCTGGGCGCCGAGATCCTGCGCCTGTGGATCGCCAGCACCGACTACTCGGGCGAGCTCTCGATCTCGGACGAAATCCTCAAGCGCGTGGTGGAATCGTATCGCCGCATCCGCAATACGCTGCGCTTCCTGCTGGCCAACCTGAGCGACTTCGACATCGCCACCCAGGCCGTTGCCGACGACCGCCTGTTCGAGATCGACCGCTATGCGCTCGCCATGACCGCGCGCATGCAGGAGGAGATCACGGCCTTCTACGACCGCTACGAATTCCACCCTGCAACCGCCCGGCTGCAGACGTTCTGCTCGGAAGACCTTGGCGCGTTCTATCTGGACATCCTGAAAGACCGCCTCTACACCACTGCCCCCGACAGCACGGCCCGCCGGTCGGCGCAGACGGCACTCTGGCACATTACCCAAGCCTTGCTCAAGCTGATGGCGCCCATTCTCTCGTTCACCGCGGAAGAGGCCTGGGCGCTAGTCCGGAAAGACTCCCCGAGCATCTTCACCGAAGTCTTCCACGTCCTCCCGGCGCCGGCCGACGCACAGGAACTGCTGCAAAAATGGAACCGTATCCGGGAGCTGCGCGGCGACGTGACCAAGAAGCTCGAGGAAGTCCGCGCTGCCGGCGGCATCGGCTCCTCGCTCCAAGCCGAGGTCGACATTTATGCGCCGGCGCCCGACTACGCGCTCCTCGCCAGCCTGGGCCAGGACTTGCGCTTCGTGCTGATCGTCTCGCGCGCGGACGTGCACGCGGCAGAAGGCACGCTGCGCATCGAGGTCACGCCGTCCAGCCACCACAAGTGCGAGCGCTGCTGGCACTGGCGCGAGGACGTGGGCGTGGACCCCGAACGGCCCGAGATCTGCGGCCGCTGCGTCGCCAACCTGGACGGCGCCGGCGAACCGCGCGAGTTCGCCTGATGACGGCCGCTTCGTCGCACGCCCGGCTGGGCGGCTGGCTCGCGGTCGCCGCGCTCGTCATCGTCGCCGACCAGGCCACCAAGATCGCGGTCGACCGGCTGTTCAGCTACGGCGAGCGGCTGCCGCTGCTGCCGATGCTCGACCTCACGCTGCTGTACAACCGTGGCGCGGCCTTCAGTTTCCTGGCCGGCGCCGACGGCTGGCAGCGCTGGTTCTTCACCGTCCTGGCGCTCGCCGTATCGGGCTTCATCGTCTGGATGCTGGCGCGCCACGGCAGCCAGCGCCTGTTCTCCTGGGCGCTGGCCCTCATCCTGGGCGGCGCGCTAGGCAACGTCATCGACCGCTTCATTCACGGACACGTCATCGACTTCGTGCTGGTCTATTACGGCGACTGGTTCTTTCCCGCCTTCAACCTGGCTGACTCCGCCATCACCGTCGGCGCGGCACTGCTGATCCTCGACGAAATCAGGAAAAAACCCCGCCGCCCGGCCTGACGGGCGACCGGCTCCCCGGCGCCGGCAAGGCGACCCGCCACCGCGACCCTGCCGGCCACCAATCGCCCGCGAACGCGCACAGGCCGGGCCGTATAATGGGCACATCCCATCCTCTTTGCCCGGCCCATGTCCGACCTCGCCAACAAGCGCATCGTCCTTGGTATGACCGGCGGCATCGCCTGCTACAAGATCTGCGAGCTGGTGCGCCGCATGACCGAGCGCGGCGCAACCGTGGACGTGGTCATGACCGAAGCCGCGACGCACTTCATCACGCCGGTCACGATGCAGGCGCTCTCCGGGCGCCCGGTCTTCGTCGATCAATGGGATCCGCGCGTGCCCAACAACATGGCGCACATCAACTTGACGCGCGGCGCCGATGCCATCCTGGTCGCCCCGGCCAGCACCGACTTCATGGCCAAGCTCGCGCACGGGCTGGCCGATGACCTGCTCGCCACGCTGTGCGTGGCCCGCGCCTGCCCCTTGCTCATCGTTCCGGCCATGAACCGCGAAATGTGGGCCAATCCTGCCACGCAACGCAATGCCGCCCAACTGCGAGCCGACGGCGTCACACTGCTCGGTCCGACCGAAGGCGACCAAGCCTGCGGCGAAGTGGGTTCGGGACGCATGCTCGAGCCGCACGAAATCCTCGAAGACCTCATTGCCTACTTCCAGCCCAAGGCGTTGGCCGGGAAACGCGTGCTGGTCACTGCCGGCCCCACTTCGGAACCCATCGATCCCGTGCGCGTGCTCACTAACGTATCGTCGGGCAAGATGGGCTACGCCATCGCGCGCGCGGCGCGCGAGGCCGGCGCCGAGGTAACGCTGGTCTCCGGCCCAACTGCGCTGGCTGCGCCGCGAGGCGTGCGCCGCATAGACGTCACGACGGCGCACGACATGCTCGATGCCGTCATGGGCCGGGCCGATTCGGCCGACATCTTCATCGCCGTGGCGGCCGTGGCCGACTGGCGGGTGAAAGAGGTCAGCGCGAGCAAGCTCAAGAAAACGGACGGCGGCGCGCCCCCTGTGCTGGAATTCGTGCAGAATCCCGACATCTTGGGCACGGTCGCCGCGCTACCGCGGCCGCCTTACTGCGTGGGCTTTGCGGCCGAAACCGAAGACCTCGCCCGCCATGCTGCGGAAAAGCGCGCGCGCAAGGGCGTGCCGCTCCTGGTCGGCAACCTGGCCCAGGAGGTGCTGGGGCGCGACGACACCACCTTGGTCCTGTACGACGATGCCGGCGAGCATCCGCTGCCGCGTAGCTCCAAGCTCGCGGCGGCCCGGCAGCTCGTCGCGGAAATCGCTCGACGCGTCGCTGCGTAAACGACGAGGAAACCCGCCATGCCTTTCGATTCGGAGCCGCCAGACGGCGATTACGCCGCCTACATCGACAAGCTAGTCAACCGCGGCACCGGAACGCCGGGGGCTCAGCGTCTACTCAAGACCAGCGCCAAAGGGTTCCGGTCCGCGCTGGGCCTGCCGCGAGGGCGACAAGATGCGCTCGGCCCCGGGCAACAATACGCGACCGGCACCGGCCTGCCCTCGGCGCCGACGGCACCCGTCTCGCGGGCCGAGGGCATGCCCGCCGGCATCAGCGAACCCGCCTCGCAGGCCACGCTCGCCCGGCAGGGCCGCGATGCCGTCGGCGGCACGGTGCAGACCCTGCTCGGCTTGTTGTTCGCCGTGCTCACCGCCGGCAGCATCGCCTCGGCACTCATGGACGAAGACCCACTGGAACCGGGCAACATCGTCCGCACCATCATCCTGCTCGTCCTCGCCCGGACTTTCTTCCGGCAGGGCAGCCGGAAGCTCCGCGGCGCCTCCGCGATGCCTCCCTCGCCCCTGCCCCCCTTCGTCCCGCCGGCGCGCTCGACGGGCCGCCCCCCACGCTCCCCCCACCGCAAGGCATGAAATCCGTAGACCTGAAGATTCTCGATGCGCGCATGCGCGACTACCTTCCCTCGTACGCAACCCCGGGCTCGGCGGGGCTGGACCTGCGCGCCTGCCTGGACACGCCGCTGACGGTCTCGCCCGGGCAAACCGTCCTGGTGCCGACCGGCTTGGCCATCCATATCGCAGACCCGGGCTATGCCGCCCTCATCCTGCCCAGGTCGGGCCTGGGGCACAAGCACGGCATCGTGCTGGGCAACCTGGTGGGATTGATCGATTCAGACTACCAGGGGCAACTGATGGTCTCGACCTGGAACCGCGGAAGCGAGCCTTTCGTGCTGCAGCCCATGGACAGGCTCGCCCAGATGGTCATCGTGCCCGTGGCGCAGGTAGGCTTCAACATCGTGGACGAGTTCGAAGAATCCGATCGCGGCGCAGGAGGCTTCGGCAGCACGGGCAAGCACTGACCGTATGGACACGGCCAAGACCAACGGGTTTGCCGCCGATACGCACCATGAGGCGGTGCGCATTTATGAAGCCCTGCGCAAGGGCATATTCCGTGGGGAAATCCTGCCTGGCGACGAGCTGAACCAGGTCCATATTTCCCAGCAGTACGGCGTCAGCCGCACGCCGGTGCGGGAAGCCTTGCGCATGCTCCAGGCGGATGGTCTGGCCGAGGCGCGGTTCAAGTACCGCATGACGGTCACCCAACTCACCGCCGAAGAAGTCGACCAGATCTACGGGCTGTGGATCGCCTGCCAGGCCATCGCCACTCAGGTATCCATGGGCCAGCTCAGCCGCGCGGAACTGGCAGCCTGCAAGAAGATCGTGGACAAAATGGCGCGCCAGTCGAGCGAACACTCGAGTCAATGGCGCGACCTGCACCTCGAGTTCCACCGCCGCCTGAACCGCCCAGCCGGGAAGATGTACATCGACAAAATAGACGAATACTGGCACAGGACGGAGCGCGCGCGCTATTCGCTCGAACAATCCTCGCCTTCGATCTTCGTCGACGACGGCGGCGACCATGCCGGCTTGCTCAAAGCCTACGAACGGGAAGACCTCGAAGCCGCGCAACGCATCCAAACCCTGCAGCTGGTACGTTCGGCCACGGCTTCGATGAAACTGATCGACCCCGACTACACCCCCATCTTCATGCAGAATGCAGTCGCGGTCTTGCGGGTGCGGCTGTAACCCCCGCGGAGGCTCAATCCATGAAGCGTCCGCCGGACATGTTCAGCGTTTCGCCGGTGATGTAGCCGGACATGCGCGACGCCAGGAACAAAGCCGCGCCCGCGGCCTCCTCCGAGCGTCCGACGCGGCCGACCGGAATGCCTTTCAGTACGTGTGCAAGATCCTCCCCGGTCTTGGTCACCTGCACGTCGAACAATGCGGTCGCAATCGCATTGACCGTCACGCCGTTCGCCGCCACTTCGGCCGCCAGCGAACGGGTAAAGGCGATCAGGCCGCCCTTGGCCGCGGCATAAGGACTCACCCCGGGATGAGCGCCGGTCTTGCCGGACATCGAGCAGAACGACAGCAGCCGGCCGAAGCCGCGCTGCGTCATGCGTGCAGCGGCCTCGCGCAGCAACAGCACGGGCAGGACCAGCTCCTCGCGCGCGACCTGCGCATACACCGCCGGGTCGAGCTCCAAGGCCTTGCCCACGGATACCGGCGGCGACACGAAGATCAATGCGTCGAGCGGGCCGTTGGTGGCCTCTGCCCGGTCGACCAATGCGCAGGCGGCGGCTGGATCCGCGCCCGGCGGCACACGTTCGCCAGGCACATCCGTGCCGCCTTCCTGCGTCAGGTAGCCGGCATAGACCTTGGCGCCATGGGCCAAGAAGCCGCGCACCACTGCAGGCCCCACGCCGCCCTCCGCCCCGACCACCAGCACCGACATGTCACGCACGTCGATGACGGCGGGAAATTGCTGCGCTCCAGCCTGCATCACCTCACTCCTCTGCCTTGATGTTGTACTTCGCGATTACTTCGCCGTAGCGCTTGAATTCGTTTTGAATGAATGCGCGCATTTCCTCGGTGGTGGACGGACGCATGGTCAGGCCGAACTTATCGAGCTGGCCGCGCACCGGGTCCTTGCTGACGACGGCGTGGATGTCGCGATAGAGTTTGTCCGCGATGGGAGCCGGCACTCCGGTCGGCAGCATGAAGCCATACCACGCCTCGGTCGAAAACTCCGTCACGCCCAATTCTGCGAACGAAGGAATATCAGGTGCATGCGAGTTGCGCTCTGGCGCCGCCACGCCCAATGCCTTCAGCTGTCCAGACGCCAGGTAGGGCTGGACGGTGTGCGTGGCGATGAAGAACGCCTCGACCTGCCCGCCGATGAGGTCCGTCACTGCGGGCGCCGTGCCCTTGTACGGCACATGCAGGAATTCGGTACCAGTCTTCTGCTGCAACTGGGCGAGGAAAATGTGCGACGGCGAGCCGATGCCGGCGCTCGCGAACGCAACCTTGCCGCGGTTCGCGCGAGCGTAGTCCAGGAACTCCGACAAGCTCTTGAAGCGCGATTTGCCCGACACCACCAGCGTCATGTCGCCATACCCCGCGATGATCAGCGGTTGCAGATCGCGCATGGGCACGAAGGTCTCCGACTTCATCAGATGGGCGGTCACGGAGATGTTGCTGCCCATGACGCCCACGGTGTAGCCGTCCGGCTGCGCTTGGGCAAGAACCTGCGCCCCGACGTGGCCTGACGCGCCCAGGCGGTTCTCCACGACCACGGGCACCTTCCAGACCTTGGACAATTCTTCTCCGGCCAGGCGGGCGATCCGGTCGGGCCCAGTGCCCTGGGAGTACGGCACGATGAACCTGATGGGCTTGGACGGAAAATCATCGGCCGCGGCAAGCGAGGCGGTCAGGGTACAGCACACTGCGAGCAGGCATTTCCAAATAGAACGGCTAAGCATGGCAAGGACCTCTTACAGAAGCACTACACAGCACATCTACCGCCAGGCGCGTCACCCGCGCGGCACTCGAAAACGCCGGCTTTCAAACCAACGTCTTATCCACCAGACTGCGAACGTCGGCGCGTGCGTCGAAATCCGCGATGGCCGAGATCAACGCCTCGGCCTGAGAGGCCCGGGCCGACCCCAGGTTCTCCTTGAATTTCTCGATCAGGATGTCGAACGGCATCGGCGCTCCGGCCGTACCCGGTGCGGCCTCGCGGCCCCCACTCCATCGATTGCCGGCCAGGTCTTCGATGACGACTTCGGACAACAGGTTGGAAGGAGACGCCGATGCAACCGGCACCACTTCGATACGCCCATCCAGCAGCCGGCGAACGTCGGACGAATCGCGCATGGAGGCATCGAAACTGGATGGATCGATGGCGCCTTGCACCAAGGCCGCCGCCACGATGTATGGGAGGGAATGGTCCGCAGCCTCGCGCGTGCGCGGCGCGAAAGGCTCGAGGCGAATTTCATACAGATGGCGGTAGACGCCCGGATCGGCGTGCACGGTCACCTTCTCGATGGATGCCAGAGCGTGTCCGCCCGCGAGCATCGCGGCACGCGCCCGCAAGGCCGATTGAATGGCGCTTTGTCCGCGCGACCCGACGGGCCAGCGCTTGAAGCTCCCGCGCGCAATGCCTTCGAAGCACGTGATGCCCTCCAGGCGCTGCAGGGCCTGCTCGGCCTCTTCGCCGCTCACCTGCAGCTTGGCGAGGAAGCCGAACTTCCCTTCGAACGGGCGTACCACGCCTTCGACGCCGCACTTGGCCAGATAGCATGAATACACCGAATGCCGCACGCCATCGCCGCCGTTGAAGCGCTTCCACATGGTCAGCTCGCCATGCGCATCGAACTCGGAAGACTCGACCTCGAGCGAGGGGTAATTGGCATTCACGGTAATCGAGAAGGCATGCCGGAACTGGGTATGGTCGAGCCCGAGCATGCTGCCGATCGCGGCAGTCGCGCCCATCGCAGTCAGGCACGGATAATCCAGGCCCGCCCGGTCGGGATCAACGTAGTCGCTCATCGCGATGATCAACTCGTAGCCGAGGCAGAGCGCCCGCGCCACCTCCTCGCCGCTCGCTCCCGTGGCTTCCGCCACCGCGATCACGCCGGTCAGTATGTCGCTGGGATGCGCGCCGCCCAGACGCCCCATGTAGAAATCGTTGAAGTCGTACGCGCGCAAGGGCGGACTGTTGAGCAACGAGGCGTGTTCGATGCTGACGCGCTCGCCTGTTCCCCACAGCCTCGCTCCGCCCGACGGCAGGGAAAAACACGCGGCGAACTCGCGAGCCCGGATGGCCGCGCGGTGATCAAGCGCCCCCAGCACCACGCCGAACGAGTCGAGAAGAATCTTCCTGACGGCGTCATAGCACGACGGGCCGATCTCGAAACGGCTCGCCCGAACGCAGAACGCCGCCAGGCGGTCGAGGAACACATCATTGGGAGAAATGGCAGGCATGCGAAGTCCCATGAAGAAAGGGATCGTGAATGATTATTTGGTGATGCGATATTTCTGGGCGCCGAGGCCGGAGATACCGAGCTCGACGAGTTCCCCGCCTTGTAGGAAGCGCGGAGGCTTCATGCCCAGCCCCACGCCTGCGGGCGTGCCCGTGATGACTAGGTCGCCAGGCTCCAAGGTCATGCATTGGCTCAGATAACTGACGATGGTCGGACAGCGGAAGATCATCTGGCCGGTATTGCTGTCCTGCACGCGCTCACCGTCCACGGACAGCCAGATGTCGAGCGCATGGACATCGGGCACTTCGTCCCGGCTGACGAGATAGGGACCGATAGGACAAAAGCGATCGAAACTCTTGCCCTTGTCCCACTGGCCGCCCCGTTCGAGCTGGAAGGCACGGTCGGACAAATCGTTGGCCAACACGTAGCCGAAGATGTTCTGCGCCGCCTCGTCCTCGGACACGTCCCGGCAGCGCTTGCCGATGACGATGCCGAGCTCCACTTCCCAGTCCATCTTCACCGCCTTCTCCGGCTTGGGAACGTCGTCATAGGGTCCCGACAACGTCGACGGCGACTTCATGAACACGACGGGTTCTGTCGGAATCGGCATGTTCGACTCTTTGGCGTGGTCGACGTAGTTCAATCCGATGGCGACGATTTTCCCCGGGCGCGCGAGCGGCGCCCCCAGCCGGGGCGACCCATCCACTTTCGGCAACCGCTGCGGGTCGATGGCGCCCAGGCTGTCCTGCAGGCCACGCGCCAGGGCTTGGGCATCGATGTCGTGCAACAGCCCGGATAGGTCCCGCAGGCCGCCCTGCCCGTCCAATACACCGGGCCGTTCGCTGCCTTCGGCGCCGTACCTGACCAACTTCATGACTCGTGCTCCCTCTGTTCAGTAAATAAAGGCGAGATTGCCTTGCCAGCTGCCTCGATCGAGCAGGTGGACGCGCTTCTCGCGGATCCGGAATCCCTGTTCCCCACGCCGCAGGAGATAGTCGACACGCGCAACGATCGCGCTCTTTTCCCCAAGCCCCACCTGCGTCCAGTCTCCATCGCGGATTTCATGGATCACTTGGTTGCTCGAGACGCGCCAGCCGTCACCGTCCGCATCGGCCACGACGTTGGAGACGATGTGCAGGGTCCGCGAAGGAGGCTGCTGTGCCGGGAACCAGTGATTGAGCATGTGGTAGACGCGCTCTTCCCGTGCGAGCTTGTCGTCATTGACGATGGCGGCCTGCCTGCCCGGTTGCCCGTTCTCGACCAGGGGCACGACATACCTGCCGTCGTCGTCGAACAGGCCGAGCCAGTCTTCGAATGCGCGATCGTCCAGAAAGCGGGCCTCGCGATAAATGAACTGAGTGATGTCTTGCAACATTGCGCTTTCCATACGGTTCCTGCCTTACGCCTGCGTCGATGCCCGCTGCATCATGTGCTTCCATGCGCGCCATAGGGCGCGCTGCGGCGCTTCGCTGGAGGGCAGCCCCCGGTAATCGCCGCTCTCGGTTTTCTCGTCGGTGTCCATGCCACGGTCGAACACCAACCATTCCACGCCGCTTGCCCGCAGCCCTTGCGTCACCCGGGCAAACATCTCTGCATCGTCGGTCATCCCATAGCCGGAAGGACCGTAAAAGCGCTCCTGGCTACGCAGCATGCCGACGTTGAAGGCTTCAGGTGCCCCCTCCAATTCATAGGGATAGATCAGGACTTCCGTCTCATCGACGGATATCGGCCTCCAGACACGGATTTGCTGATGGATCATGCCCATCGTCGGAAACACGGTAGACGTCGCCTTGGAGGTGATGCGCGAGAACGCCTCGTCTCCATGCCGCTCCAGTAGGTCCCGGTACATGTTTCCGAACTCGCCGTCGAACAGATAGCTCGTATCGGCCGCCGGCACGCGTGCGAAACCGTGGCCTTGCCGGCAGGACCACGTTTCGCCGCGAAAGCGCTGCTCGCGCATCTCGCGCGAACTGCGGCCCTTGTGCACGCCAAAATCCCCGGTGCTGTCGCCGTACTTTGCCTGCAACTTCACGAACGCTCCGTGCGTGTGCATGAAGTGATACGCATCGACGATGTTCTCCGTCTGCAGTTTCCAGTTGCCTTTGTATCGGCAGACGTAGGGTTTCGAGGCGATGACGATGCGACCCGTCGGCGCGAGGTCGAGCTTGGCATCAATGACGGACTTGAGCTCGCCGAGATAAGAAACAAGCGGTTCGATGCCGGCGTCGAGCGAGGCGAACAACAAGCCGCGATAGCTTTCCAGGCGCGGCACGGGAACGAGCCCTTCGGGCTCGATGAAATTACTCCCGTAGCCCCCCGGATCATTGCGGTCGGAAATGAGGCGCGTCTTGCCGGAAAGATCGAAGATCCAACCGTGGTAGGGACAGCGCATTTCCTGCAAGACCCCTTGCGCTTCCCGCACCACTGCCGCACCGCGATGCACGCATCGGTTGAGAAAGGCACCGATCTTGCCTTCCTTGTCGCGTACGACGACCACAGGCTGGCGTCCCACATACGCGGTCTTAAAGCTGCCCGCCGACGAGAATTCGCTCTCGTGCCCGACGTAGATCCAGGTGCGCTCGAAGATGTGCTTCATCTCCAGCTCGAAAATCTCTTCGTCCGTGTACGCCTCGGTGCGTACCAAGAACTGCTGGCCTGGTATCTCGCGGACGCAATCCGCAACATCGATCTGGTGTGCCCTGCTCATGCTTGCCCTTGACACTATCTCGGTCGTGAAAAAGTGGATACACTTTTAGTCTGTTGGCGGGCTGGATCTTTGTCAACACTTTTCCATTCAAATCCACGCTCCTGCGTACAAACCCCAATGAGAGGCAGTCATGTCGAGAACGCTGCGTAAGACCATGGCCGAGAAACAAACCGTCTTCGGCGGATGGTGCGCACTACCGAGTGCATTCGGCGCGGAGCTGTTGGCCGCCGAAGGATTGGATTACGTGTGTGTGGATCAGCAGCACGGCCTGATCGACTATGCCGACATCACGCCGATGTTCATGGCCATCGAGCGGGCGGGCAGTATTCCGGTGACGCGCGTACCTGCCCTGAACGATTGGCTGATCGCCAAGGCCCTCGACGCCGGAGCGCAAGCCGTCATCGTGCCCATGTGCGAAACACCGGAGCAGGCGGCTGCCGCCGTTGCGGCTTGCCGCTATCCCCCTACCGGCATACGTTCCTACGGCCCCATCCGTTCGGCATTGGTGCGCCGTGCCCGAGACACGGCCACGCTGGGCGACGACCCCATGTGCTTCGTCATGATCGAAAGCCGTCGCGGCCTTGCCAACCTGGAAGCCATCGTCTCCACGCCGGGACTGGACGGCATCTATGTCGGACCGGCCGACCTCGCGTTGGGATTGGGTCTGGAGCCGGACCTGGACAAGCCGGAAAAGGAGCATGCCGACGCCGTAGCGGCCATACTCGAAACCTGCCGCCGACACGGCCGCGTGGCAGGCATTCAGTGTTCAGGGGGCGCGTCGGGACGCAAATATGCGGACCAGGGGTTCGGGTTCATCACCGTCGCGAAGGACAGCGCGATCCTCCAAGCGGGTGCGCGGCAGGAACTGGCCCGCGCGCGTGGCGATGCGGCCAACCCTGCTGCCACGGGCTACACCTGATAGATCTGGCGCTTCGCGGAGGAGCGAAACACCCCGCCGTGGAAAAAACCGGGATGTCGAAGAAACGGGCCGCACATCGGCGCGGCCGTCACGGGACCTGCTCGCGCTGCAGCGCCTTGCGCCCGCAGCGCGCATCGTGCCGCCGGGCGCCGCGATGCGCCGGCGGCCTGGGCATTATTTGCCCTCGCCTTCGTAGGCGAACTTGCCGTCGCGCACGATGCCCATCACGCGCGAACGCTCGTCGAACCCTTGATGGTCGGTGGCGGAAATGTTGAGCACGCCGTTGGGCACCGTGAGGTTGGACGTCGACTCGATCGCGTCGCGCAGCGCTGCACGGAACTCGGGCGTGCCCGGCTTGGCGCCTTTCTGCAGGGCGCGGCGCACGGCATCGTCGAGCAGCATCCAGGCGCCCCAGGCATCGCCCGCGAACTGTGTCACGGAGCCCGGGCCGAACTTGGCCTCGTAGCGGTCGACGAACTCCACGGCGACTTTCTTGACCGGATGGGAGTCCGGCAGCCCGTGCGCCACCACGCCCGGACCGGTGGGAAACAGGGTGCCCTCGACGGTCTTGCCGCCCAGCCGCAGGAACTCGGGCGTTGCGATGCCGTGTGTCTGGTACATCTTGCCGCGGTAGCCGCGATCGACCAGCGTTTTCTGCGGCAAAAGCGCGGGAGTGGACGACGCCGCCACCAGCACGGCGTCCGGCTTGGCCATCATGATCTTGAGCACTTGGCCGGTCACGGAGGTATCGGTGCGGTTGTAGCGCTCATTGGCGACGACTTTGATGCCGGCCTTGGCAGCGAGCGGGGAAAACTCGTTCCACCAGCTCTCGCCGTAGGAATCGTTGAAGCCGATGAATCCGACGGACTTGACGCCGGCGCGGGCCATGTGGCCGACGATGGCGCTCGCCATCAACGAGTCGTTCTGCGGCATCTTGAAGGCCCATTTCCGCTTGGGGTCGGTATGCGGCTCGATGATGGAAGCATTGGCCGCGAGCGCCACCATGGGCGTCTTGCTTTCGGCGATCACGTCCAGCACGGCGAGTGCAGCCGGCGTGGTGTTGGGCCCGACCAGCACGTCGATCTTTTGCTCGGAGGTGAGCTTGCGCACGTTGGTCACCGTGTTGGTGGGATCCGACCCGTCATCGAGGATGACGTAGTGGGCCTTCTGCCCGCCCAAAGTCTGCGGCCACATCATGACCACGTTCTTGGTAGGTATTCCGATCGCGGCCGCAGGACCGGTCGTGGCGATATCGACACCCACCGTGATGTCCGCCCGCGCGGCGGACGCCAGCACCAAGCCGGCCAGCAGGAACCCGCGCAATGCGCAAGATTTCATTGGTAACCCCCAAATATCCGAATCGGGCCGGCAACAACGCTGTCGTCAGGCGAGACGAAACCGGCCAGGCTGTAGTTTACGCCGGCCGGGCAACCCCAAGGGGCCACTAGTCCGGTAAATCCGCGCCGAGCTCTCCCGACGCCACGCGCAAGTCCACTTCGGCGTGCAGCACGGCTTCGGCCAGGTCGAGATAGGTGTTTTTCTTTTCGGCCACGACCTGTACCGCATCGACTAGATCCAGGATGGAGCCGCGGCCCAAGGTATAGGCATCCTGCGCCATCTGCCGCAGCCGGGGAATCATGGCCAAGCCATCCTGCTCGAAACGATCGGCCAGCCGCTTGCGCCGGTCCAGCTGCTCGGCGGCCCGCCGCAGCTCGCCTTCTGCCGCCAGCACCACGGCACGGCTGCGAAGTCGCATGCCATCGGCTTCGGCCGCCGCCCGGGCGATCTGGCCCTGGTTG
This sequence comes from uncultured Pigmentiphaga sp., assembly GCF_937950555.1. Taxonomy (NCBI): domain Bacteria; kingdom Pseudomonadati; phylum Pseudomonadota; class Betaproteobacteria; order Burkholderiales; family Alcaligenaceae; genus Pigmentiphaga; species uncultured Pigmentiphaga sp. Next base: position 20,089 of record NZ_CALFCW010000008.1, read on the forward strand.
CGGTCGAACAGCGGAATGGACACGGCCACGCCGTACTCGATGCTGCGCCCGTCGCCATTCCTGAGCTGGCCGACGGTGAACGTGGGCGTCGGATACGCGTTGCGGCGCTCGGCCTCGAGCTGCTTCTCGGCGACGTCCTGCTGCGCCCGTGCCGCCCGCACCGACGGAAGGCGGTGCTGGGCCTGCGGCCACAACGACTCGAAACTCGCCGCATTCCAGTTCGTGACGATGGCGCCAGCCGCGCGCGGCCGCCACGCGGGAGCTCCCACGCTTGCGGCTACCCGCGCCGACGCCTGGACCGTTTCGGCCTGCGCCCGCGCCAGTTGCGCATCGAGCGACGCACGCTCGATTTCCAGGCGCGTCAAATCGTAGCGGCTGCGCGCCCCCGCCTCCACCTGGCCTTGCACGACACGCAACGCATTCTCCAGGTCCTCTTTCGCCTCGAGCCAGCTTTTCTCGCGCTCCTGCGCCACCAGCAGCGACATGAAGTCCCGCGCCGCCTCCTGCAGCGCCTGCGCATAGGTCAATCTCAGCTGCGCCCGCGCCGCTTCGACGCCGCTCCTCGCGGTCTCGATGCGCGCGCCGCGCTGGCCGAACAGCGGCACTTCTTGGGAAAGCGTGGCCTCCCGCTCGCCGCGCTTGTGGGTATAGGCCAGGCTCGGGTTGGAAAACGTCTGCGCCGTCAGCAGGTCGGCCTCGGCCAAGGCCACCCGGATGCGCTCGGCCTGTAGGGCGGGACTCTGCCGCTTGACCAGTTCCAAGAGCTGCGGCAGGGTGACTTCCGGGGGCAGCGGGCCTTCGGCCCGGGCCTGGGCCAGTCCCAGCGCCAACAGCGCAAGGCACAATAGCTTACGCATGAGCATCTCCCGTCATGGCGGCATCGCGCTCTTCGGCAGACACGAGGCGCCGCGGCCCGAGCCAGGCGTACAGCACGGGTAGCACGAACAACGCCACCAGCGGAAGCACCGCCATGCCCCCCACCACCACCGATGCGAAGGGGCGTTGCGTCTCGCTGCCGACGCCCGTGGACAAGGCCATGGGCAACAGCCCGATCAGCCCTAGCAGCGCCACCATCAGCACGGAGCGCATGCGCTCGGCTGCGCCTTCGACCAGGGCGGGCAGCATGGCCACCCCTTCGCGCCGCAGGCTTTCGACTGCGCTCACCACGAGCAGCCCTGCCAAGGCCACCTGCCCAAGCAACGCGATGAAACCGATGGCCGCGCTGATGGAAAGATCGATGCCGGTCAGGTGCAAGGCGACGATGCCACCCACCATCGCGAACGGCGCCGTGAGCAGGATGATGGTGGCACTGCGGGCGCTGCCCAGCGCACTGAACAGCAGCGCGAATACCACCAGCAAAGAAAGCGGGACGACGATTTTCAAGCGGTCCGCGGCGCGCTGCTGGTTTTCCCACTGCCCGCCCCACTGCGCAATGTAGCCCTCGGGCATCTTCACTTCCTTGTTGAACGCAGCGATGGCCTCCTTCACGACCGAGCCGACGTCCCGTCCGTGGACGTTGAACTTGAGCGCCATGTAACGCGCATTGCCCTCGCGGAAAATGGAGGCATTGCCTACCTTGAAGTCGATGCGCGCCAGGGCATGCAGCGGGACGTACGTGCCGTCTGGGGCCGTGACGGGGATGTCGCGGATCCTGGCTTCGTCCATGCGGTCCACGAAAGGCAGCCGCACCCGCACCGGCACGCTGCGCTCGCCTTCCCATGCCGTCGTGACGACCTTGCCGGCCAGCGCCGTCTCCACCGCCGTGTCCGCGACCTCCATGGAAATTCCGTAACGTGCGAGCGCCTCCCGGTCGAACTCGATGTGCAGCTGCGGCGCCGGCGCATCGCGATATAGGTCCAGATCCACGACGCCTTCGATGTCGCGCACCACTTCCTTGGCCTGCAGGAGGATGCCGCGCATGGCCTCGATCTCGGCACCGTAGACTTTCAGTACCACGTGTCCGCGCGCCCCGGCGGTCGATTCCTCGACGCTGTCGCGGATGGGCTGGGCGAAATTGAACTGCACGCCGGGAAGATCGGCCAGCGACTCGCGCATCTGCGCGACCAGATCGTCCTTGGTCACGCCCTTGCGCCATTGCTTGCGATCCTTGAGCCGCACCAGCACCTTGGCAACGTTGATGGTCTCGTTGTCCGTGCCGTCTTCGGGACGGCCCTGTTCACTGGTCACCGACACCGCCTCGGGCAACTGCTTCAGACGCATGCGTATGATGCGCAACAGCTCCTGACCCTTCTCGAGCGAGATGGAAGGCGGCATCTGTACCACCACGTAGGCATCGCCCTCGTCCAGCTCGGGCAGGAATTCCGTGCCGAGGTGCGATGCGGCGTAGAGCGCCGCGGCCAGGACCGCCACGGCCGCGATCATCAGCTTGCGCCGATTGCGTTCGCTCTCCAGGATGCGCGCTATCCATCCCGAATAAGCGTGGTGCATGCGCAGGAACACCGCCGGCTCTGGCGCCACCACGTCCTTGGGGCGCAGCAGCAGCGCGCACAGGGCCGGGACCAAGGTCAAAGCAAAGGCCAGGGCGCCGAGCAGCGCGAATGTGTAGGTCATCGCCAGCGGGCGGAAGATGCGACCCTCTATGCTCTCCAGCGAAAAAACCGGGATCAGCGCCGCGATGACGATGGCCATGGCAAACAGCGTGGGCTTGGCCACCGACATGGCCGCCTCGATGATCAGGCCGTACATGTCGCGCCGCGACGTCGGCTTGCGCAGCCTCGCCTTGTGGATGATGACTTCGGTCAAGACCACCGCCCCGTCTACGATGATCCCGAAGTCGATCGCCCCCATGGAGATCAGGTTTGCCGGCATACCTAGCATGTATAGCCCGATGAACGCCACGAGCAGCGACAGCGGAATCACCACGGCGACGATCAGCGATCCCCGCAGGCTGCGCAGGAACAGCCACAGCACGCCCACGATCAGGCAGGCGCCGAACAGCAGGTTGTGATAGACCGTCTGCAAGGTGTGATCGACCAGCTTGGAGCGGTCGTAGCTCGGCTCGATGCGCATGCCTGCGGGAAGCAGGTTGGCATTGAGTTCGTCCACTTTCTTGTGGACCTGCTCGAGCACCTTGGTGGGATTCTGGTCGCGCTTGAGCAGCACGATGCCTTCGACGATATCGTCTTCGTCGTCCATGCCGACCGAGCCCTGGCGCGGCGTATAAGACTGCACGACGCGCGCAACGTCCTTGACCCGCACCGGCGTATTGTTGTGCACGTCGAGCACGATGGTCTCGATGTCGCGCGGCGTGCGCAGCAAACCTATGCCGCGAATGATCAACGCCTGCTCACCCCGCTGGAGCAGCCCGCCCCCCACGTTCTGGTTGGACTTGGAGACAGCCTCGACCACGCGATCCAGGGTCAGCCGGTGAGCCATCAGCTTGGCGGGGTCGACCTCGATGTGGAATTCCTTGACGAACCCCCCCATGCTCACCACGTCCGCCACGCCCTCGATCTGCTTGAGCACGCGGGCCACGGTCCATTCCTGCTCCGAACGGAGTTGGTCCAAGGTGTGGCGGTCGCTATTGAGCCGGTAATAAAAGATCTTGCCGAGCGGCGTATTGTCGGGCGCCATTTCCGGCGTCACCCCCTCGGGCAGGTCGGCCGCGGGCAGCCGCTGCGTCACCTCCACGCGCGCGTTGAAGCTCTTGGTGCCGTCGCGGAACACCATGGTGATCATGGACAGCCCGAAATAGCTTTCTGAGCGGAGGGACTGGAGTCCCGGCGTGCCGTTGAGCACGCGCTCGAGCGGCAGCGTCACCTGGCGCTCGACCTCCTCCGGCGCCAGGCCGGGCGCGAGCGAAATAATGCCGACCTGAACGTTGGTGACGTCGGGATAGGCTTCGATCGCGGTATTCAGGAAGGCGTAAACACCGTAGATGGCGACGAGCAGGGTGGCAGTCAGCGCGACGAGGCGGCGATGCACGACCAACGCAATGAGGGAACGCACGTCGTCTCCCTCAGAGCAGCTGGCTGGCGGCGCCGTCGAGCAGCAGCCCACCCTTGACGACGACCTTGTCTCCCGGCTCGATGCCGGAAAGCACCGGTATGTAGCCGTTGGATGGCTGCCCCAGCACGACGGTGCGCGCCTCGAATACGGTTTCCGAGACCTGCACGAAGACGACGGAGCGTTGTCCGTCCTTGATCAGCACGGCGTTCACCGGCACGGATACACCATCGGCGCTGCGGATCTTGATGCCGACCCGCGCCAGCATCCCGGCGCGCAGTTGGGGATTCGATTGATCGAGATCGATATAGACCTGCCCGCGCCGGGTCTGCGCGTTCAGTGCGGAAGCCACGCGCACGACCTTGCCGGCAAGCGGGCGGTCGAGCGAGGCCACGACAACCTGGACCGGCGCGCCCTGCGCGATCGTGCTCAGGTCGCTTTCGAAAACGTCGGCATGGATCCACAAGGCCTGCGGGTCGCCCACGGTGAAAAGCGGCCCGGTATCGGGCGCGACGGTCGCACCGGGCATGGCGTTGCGGTGGATGACGACCCCTGCGCGCGGCGCCTTGAGCACCACCTCATCGCCACCGCCACGGCCCAGGAACCCCGAGGCGCGCGCCGCCACCTCGACATTGTGGCGCGCTTCTTTCAGCCGCGCCTCCGCCGCCAGCAGCTCGGCTTCGATGCCTATGCCCTTTTCCATCATCAGCCGCTGGCGCCGCGCCTCTGCCTCCGCCACGCCCAGTTCGACCTGCGCGTTGGCGTAGCCGGCGCGTATGCGCGAGGCCTCAGGGCTGGATAGCGTGACGAGCGGCGTGCCGGCCTTGACCGCATCGCCGACCTGCGCATGGACGCGCAACACCCTGCCGGGCGCCGGGGCGATGACCTCGCTCACCTGCTCTTCGCGAAACGCCACGCGAGCGGGGGCCCAGACCACGTGCTCGGCCCCTTCCGTGCCGATTTCCTGGATTTCCATGTACTTGAGCGAGGCCGGCCTGATGCGGACCTGGCCCGGGGGAAGCGGTTCTGCGTCTTGCGTTGCTGCAGTCGATGGGGGCTGGGGATCCGAACAGGCTGCCAGGAAAAACAAGAAAACGGCGCAAACGCGCACGAAACGCTGCGGCATGACTATCCTTCGATTGCGCAGGAACGACCGTCGGCGCCGGCCGTCGCGACCAAAAACTGAATCGAGGATATTACCGACGCGGGTAAGCCGCCGTCATGGCCGAAACATTACCGTTTCGTCATGTTTCCCAGGCGCGGCAGCGTGAGGCGCGCCACTAGCCCCGGAGCCGCATCGTCCAGGTGCAGCGTGGCATTGTGCAGGCCGGCGATAGCGGTCACGCTGGCCAACCCGAGGCCATAGCCCGGCACCCGCCGATTGAGCCGGAAAAAACGCGTCCCGACCTTGGCGCGCTCGATGGCCTGTATGCCGGGCCCATTGTCCTGGACGATGATGGAGACCGCATCGCCCTCCCGGCGCGTGCCGATCACCACGCGCGCCGGGCTGCCGGCATACTTGATGGCGTTGTCGACCAAGTTGGCCACCGCACTCGCCAGCAAATCCTTGTCTCCTGCGGCCATGACGTCCTCGTCCATCTGCAGCTGCAGCTCCACGCCCTTTTCTTCGGCCACGGGCTCGTAGAGCTCGGCCACGTCCGCCGCGATCTCGTTGAGCGATACGGGCTGGAAGGACTGCCTGCGCGCTCCCGATTCGGCCTCTGCGATCTGCAACAGCTTATCGAATACGACGGTGAGTTCTTCGATCTGCCGGATCGCGAAAGCCGTGGCCTCCTCCAAGGTAGCCTGGTCCGTGCCCGGGCGGCTCGCCAGCTCCAGCTTGGCACGTATGCGCGACAGCGGTGTGCGCAAATTGTGCGCGATGGTATTCGAGACGTGACGCACGCCGTCCATCAGGATCTCGATGCGATCGAGCATCAAGTTGATGTCATGGCTCAGGCGCGCGAATTCATCATCCTTGCCCGAAACGGGAATGCGCTGGCTCAGGTCACCCGCCTCGATCTGCGCCGCGGTGCGCCGTATCGCGCCGACCCGGCTTTCCAATTGGTCCCGGAACACGATGGCGCCGAGCATGGCCAGCAGCACCGAGACGACGGCAGCGGCCAGTAGCGCGTTGCTGATCAGCTGCTCGAGCTCCCGCTGGTCGTGCATGTCGCGCCCCACGACGAGTATGGACCCGTCTGGCAGCCGGTCGGCGCGGATCCGGCTGATGGACGGCCTGCCGTCGCGCTGCACCTGCCTTTCTATGATGCCGAAAGATGGTTTGAGCAAGTCCCGCGACACGGCAAGATTGCCTGCCAGCCTTCTTCCCGCGGCGGTGACCAGCAAATAGACTTCAGTGTCTGAATTGAGGCCGTCGGAGAGGGTTTCGGTGATGTCCTGCACCACCCGGTCCAGGCCACCGCTCTCGTAATGATTCATCAAGCGGTTGTGGGCCGACATCAGCTGCTTGTCGATGCGATTCTGCAGCACGCCAATGGTCTGCACGTACAGCACCGACAGCAGCACCATCATGAACACCACCACCGAGACGCCGTACCCCAGCGCCAGACGGAACGCGACCGACTGCCACAGGCGCCGCGCGAATGCGAGCGGGCCCGTCTGCCGACCGGGGTAATCGTCGTGCGCAGCGCTCACCGCGGAGACGCCGAAATCATGTAGCCCACTCCGCGCACCGTGTGGATCAGCTGGGGCGAAAAGCCGTTGTCGATCTTGTTGCGCAGCCTGCTGATCTGCACGTCGATGACGTTAGTCTGGGGATCGAACCGGTAATCCCAGACCGCTTCCAGCAGCATGGTCCGGGTAACGACCTGCTCCTGGTTCAGGAGCAGGTAAACCAGCAGCCGGAATTCCCGCGGCTGCAAGGTAATGACCTTGCCGTCGCGTTCGACCGTGCGCTTGGTGAGGTCGGCCTTGAGATTGGCAATGCGCAGTTCGCGCACGTCGTCGCGAGCCTTGGAGCGGCGATACAGGGCTTCCAGCCGTGCGGCCAGTTCGGAGAAGGCGAACGGCTTGGTCAGATAGTCGTCGCACCCGCCGCGCAACCCGCGCACGCGTTCGTCCAGCCCGGCCAAGGCGCTCAGGATGAGTACGGGCGTAGACTTGCCGACGCCACGCAGGGTGCCCAGGATGGACAAGCCGTCTACGTCGTTCGGCAGCATCCTGTCGAGGACGATGACGTCCCAACTCTCCCTCATGGCGAGATTCAAGCCTTCGGCGCTATCCCGGCAGGCGACCACCTCATGGCCGGCTTCCCGAAGGCCATTGCAAATATAGCGGGACGTATCGATTTCGTCTTCTATGACCAGGCAACGCATGGCAGAACGATTTCCTGACGGGTTGACGGTTCACGGCGCCGCGGCAACCGGCCTATAGTCTACCCCGTCCCCCGCTTCCTGCCGCGCCATCTTCAGGCGTCGATGACAGCGTCCAGGAACTGGCGCGTGCGCGGATGCTTCGGATTCGCGAAAACCTCCCTCGACGGCCCGTCTTCCAGTATCTGTCCCGCCTCGAAGAACAACGTGCGGTCAGAGCAGCGCTCGGCAAAGCGCATCTGGTGGGTAACGATGATCATGGTCATCGTCCGGCGCGCAGACAGGTCGCGCATGATTTCCAATATGCCGCCCACCAGTTCCGGATCGAGGGCTGACGTCACCTCGTCGAACAGCATGACCTCGGGCCGCATCGCCAGGGCTCGCGCGATTCCGACCCGCTGCTTCTGCCCCCCCGAAAGATTTCCAGGGTACTGGTCGAGCTTATCGCCCAGCCCCACCATCTCCAGGTACTCGCGGGCACGCTGCTCGGCCTCTTCCCGACCGAGGCCCAAGACGTACCGGGGCGCTTCGGCCACGTTGCGCAACGCCGTCATGTGCGGGAACAGGTTGAAGTGCTGGAACACCATGCCTATCTTGCCCCGCAGCTTGCGGACGTGCGAGTCTCGCGCCGGAACCTCCCCACCGTTGCGGGGCTCCGTCCACATCGACTCGCCGTCGATCAAAATGCGGCCGCCGTCCGGGCGCTCCAGCGTCATCAACAGGCGCAGCAGCGTCGACTTGCCCGACCCTGACGGGCCGATCAGCGCCACCGTCTGCCCCGCCGGTATGTGCAGGCTGAGCCCCTTCAGCACCTCCACGTCGCCGTAGCGCTTTTGGACGTTTTCCAAGGACACACTGGCACTCATGCTTGCTCCCTGCTCATCGTTTTCCCGCACGCAACGCCACGTCGGCCTTCCTGACGAGCCAGGCCGCGCCCAGGCTCAGCACCAGGAAAATCAGGCCGACGAGCGTCAGCGGCTCGGTGTAGCGGAACGTGGCCGACCCGGCGATCTTGCTGGCCTGCAGGACTTCCACCACGGTAATGGCCGACAGCAGCGGCGTGTCCTTGAACATGGCCACGAAATAATTGCCCAGGGCCGGCACGATGGGCGGGATGGCCTGCGGCAGGATGATGTCGCGCATCGTGCGCCAGCGGCCGAGATTAAGCGCCTGCGCCGCTTCCCACTGGCCGCGCGGCACGCTCTCGAGTCCGGCCCGGTACACCTCCGCACAATACGCCGCGTAATGCACGCCCAGCCCCAGCACGCCCGTCGTGAGCGGCGAGAATTGCACGCCCGTGACCGGCAGTACGTAGAACAGGAAAAACAGCTGCACCAGCAATGGCGTACTGCGAATGAACTCGATCAGAAACGCGGCGCTCCACGAAACTGGTTGCAGGCGCGCACGCCTGAGCAGCGCCAGCACCAGGCCGAGCACTGCCGCCAGGGCCATCCCCAGCAAGGTAGCCTGCACGGTCACGGCCAGGCCTTGCATGAGCGTCGGCATGACTTCGCGCGCGAAGTCCCAATCGAAGAGCGGCTTGCCTGCCGGCACCATCAGCCCCTCCCCCGGTACCGGTTGGCCCGGCGCTCGAGCAGCCTCATGCCGCCGTTCAATGCCTGCGCCACGAGGAAGTACATCACCAGCACGATGCAGAACACCTCGACGGTGCGGAAGGTCTCGCTGCGCAGCAGCTGCGCGCTAAAGGTCAGGTCTGTGATGGTGATGAGCGACACCAGCGCAGTGTTCTTGAGCAACTCGATCAACAGATTGCCCGCCGGGGGCAGCATCAGGCTCACCGCCTGCGGCAACACCACGCGCCATAGCGTCGCGCGGGGCGTCATGTTGAGCGCGCGGGCCGCCTCGGTTTGCCCCCGAGGCACGCTGGCAATCGCACCGCGCACGATCTCCGCACCATAAGCCCCCGTGTGCAGGCCAAGGACGAGGATGCCGGCCCACATGGCAGGCAACCGTACCCCCAGTAACGGCAGCACGTAATACACCCAGAAAAGCTGCACCAGCGCCGAGGTGCCTCGGAATACTTCGACATAGCAGGCTGCCGGCCAGGCCACCCAGCGCCGGTGCGACAGCCGGCACAGGCCCGCCACCAATGCGCTCGGCACGGCCAAGGCGGCGGCGCCGCCCGTGATCACCAAGGTCACGCCCAGGCCGCGCAGCAAAGGCGGCAGCAAATCGTAAAGCCCCGTCATGACGGGTTGGCTGCTGCGGCGGGAGCCTCCCCGCAAAGCTGCGCAGCGGTTGCGCCTCCCGGCAGTTCCTGCTCGGTGAATCCGAATGGCTCGACCAAGCGCAGGTGATCGGGCGTGCCGATGAAACCGGCGAGCTCCCGGTCGAAGGCCTCGCGCAGCGCCGTGTCGTCCTGGCGGAATCCGAAGGCGCCGTAGCCGCGGATGGGGACGCCGTTCTCAGTGGGCTGGACGAACTTCGCCACTTTGTCGATCTGCCACTCGGGTACTTTGGTCAACACATAATTGATCGTAAGCGCGGTCGCCGCATAGACGTCAGCCCGGCCGGCCACGACCCCCTCCACCGCGCTCACGACGTCCGGGAAGACCACGACCTGCGAAGGATCGACCCCGGCACGCGCCGCATAGTCGTTCTGCACCGCCCCCACGACCACGCCCACCCGGGCCGCCGGATCGGCCGCCACGTCTTCATAGCTGCGCAGCACGCGCGGATTATCCGTGCGCTGGAGAAAGCCGTCGCCCACGCCGTAGGTGGGATTGGAAAAAGCGATCTGCCGGCACCGCTCCGGAAGAATGTACATGCCGGCCGCGATGATGTCGAAACGGCCTGCCTGCAAACCGGGAATCAGCGCGCCGAATTCGGTCAGCACGCCTTCAATTTCGTTGATGCCCAGGCGCCCCAGCACGACGCGGGCGATCTCGGGTGCCTCGCCCGTCAGGCGTCCGGCGCGGCTGTCCATGTAGGCGAAGGGAGCCTCGTTGGCATAGCCGACCCGGATCCTGCCGGCCTGTCGCGCGCGCTGCAGACTGTCAGCCGGAACTGCCGCGTCTGCCGGCGCTTCAGAGGCTCCGGCGCTCGGGACGACGGCCAACCAAGCCGACGCCCACGCAGCGAGAAGTAAACGAATCATGAGCTGCCCGGGAAAATATCTGGAGAAATCATATCGCCTAATAATATTTCAGTTCAAATCAATTGAATGAGAATGACCGGCCGGTCGTTTCGTGCTGGCGCCATCGACCGTTGCCAACGCACGCAAACAGGGCGGCCGCTCCGCCGTAGCGCCGCAGCACCGCCACCCGTGGCCCCATGTCGAGCGCGCACATCCTCTGGCGCACTGCTCCAATGCGCGGGAAGCCACCCGCCACGCACACGGTGCGCGCAAAAACAAAAACGCGCCCAGCAGGGCGCGTTCGGGAAGGCCGATGCGAAAATGCCCGCTCGGCGCGGGGGCGGCAACGCAGCAAGGCACACGGGCCTTGCTGGCGCTTGCCTGCAGGCGTCAGGCCGCGCGGCGGCGCGAATCGAAACGCCGCACCGGCGCATCGCGATGCGTGCCCTCCGCACGTTCGGCACGGGGCCGCTCGCTCCAGGCAGCCAGCGGCCGCTCGCGGCGCTCCGCCTCGCCTTGCACGGCGCGGGAACGGTCGGCCCAGGCGCGCTGGGCATGCGGACGTTCCGGGCGCTCGCCACCGTATGCGCGTTCGCGCGGGGCACGCTCCTGCTGGGGACGCTCACCGTTGCGGTCGGCGTACTGCCGCTCGCCCCGCGCCCCGCGGTCGCCATAGGCCGGACGGCCGTCCGGTTCGCGCTCGAAGCGTCCGCGGTTGTCGTAGCGATTGCCGCCCTCTCGGCCCTGGTAGCCGCCGCGGCCACCCGGACGCCAGCCCGGCTTGCCGCCAGGGCCGCCGCGCCGCGGCCGGTCCGAACCGGGACGCGGTGCGCGCTGGGGCTCCAGGCCGGGGACGACCTGCACCGGGATGCTCTGGTCGGTATAGCGTTCGATGTTGCGAATCTTGTGGCGTTCGCCATGCACGGCCAGCGTAAACGCCAGACCGTCCCGGCCTGCCCGGCCGGTTCGGCCGATGCGGTGGACGTAGTCCTCAGCCTGCATGGGCAGGTCAAAGTTGACGACGTGGCTGATGCCCTGCACGTCGATGCCGCGGGCGGCGACGTCAGTGGCCACCAGGATCTGGACTTGTCCGCGCTGCATCTGCGCGAGTGTACGGGTGCGCTGCCGCTGGTTCATGTCGCCGTGCAGCGCCGCAGCGGCAAACCCCTGGTCGGCCAGCGTATCGGCCAGGTCGTCTGCCGCACGCTTGGTCGAGGTGAACACGATGGCCTGCTGAATGCTGGCATCGCGCAGCAGATGGTCCAACAGGCGCAGCTTGTGTGCCATGTCATCCGCATAAAGCAGCGACTGGGTGATGTTGACGTGCTTTTCCTTCTGCGTGGCGATCTCGATCCGCTGCGGATCGCGCATCATTTTGGCGGCCATGCGAGCCACCGACCCGTCCAGCGTCGCCGAGAACAGCAGTGTCTGGCGAGTCTGGGGCGTGCGGGCGACGATGGCTTCGATGTCATCGATGAAGCCCATGTCGAGCATGCGGTCCGCCTCGTCCAGCACTAGCACTTCGACTTCAGACAGGTCCACCTTGCGCGATTGCACGTGGTCCAACAGGCGGCCGGGCGTGGCCACCAGCACGTCGACCCGTCGAGACAAAGCCTTGAGCTGCGCGCCATAGGGCATGCCGCCGACCACCGTGGCGGTACGCAGCCAGTTCAGTCCCTTGCCGTAGGTGCGCGTGGCGTCGGCCACCTGCTGGGCGAGTTCCCGAGTCGGGGTCAGTACCAGCACGCGCACGCCGGGCGTGCGCAGCGGCGAGGCCTGGACCTGCCGGTGCAGGGACGGCAGCATGAACGCGGCAGTCTTGCCGCTGCCGGTCTGGGACGAGACCATCAGGTCATGCCCCGCCAGGGCCAAGGGAATCGCGCGGGCCTGTACGGGAGTGGGTTCGACGAGCCCGGCATTGGTCAGGGCGCTGACGAGAGCGGGGGCAAGACCAAGATCAGAAAAAGACATATACCTTCCTTACGTTGCGGAATGCGCAACGCAAGCGTTCCAGCCGAACGCGCCGGATGCACGCATGCATACGGCCGCCTGCCCCGGAGGGGGCCGGTTTCATCAAGCAAGCCTGGAAAGCTGGCGCTGCGCAGCGGAGACGGTTTGTGGACGCTCCGGATGGATCATCGGCGCCGACCGATATCACCGTGCGCGCAAGCGAAGGGAAAAACGAGGTCAGAGACGATGCAGTTTCGGCCAGCCTCGAGGCGACCGATCGTCTGCATGAAGGCCACGTACATGCCTGGCGGCATGCCGGGATTTGTGCAGTACAACAATGATACCCCAGAAACGGCCCTGGGGATACCCCTAATCAAAATTATTGCGGCGGCGTGGCGGGAAGGGGACGGCCCTTCCCGCCACCGAGGATCAGTCGGCCAGTTCCACCTCGGGCTGGGGCGCAGCCTTGGATGAATCGTCGAAGCTGAGCTTGACCTCGTCGTTGACCACGTCCACCGTGACTTTGCCGCCGTTGACGAGCTTGCCGAACAGCAGCTCGTCGGCCAACGCCCGACGGATGGTGTCCTGGATCAGGCGTTGCATCGGACGTGCGCCCATGAGCGGGTCGAAGCCCTTCCTGCCGAGATAGGCGCGCAAGGCATCGGTAAAGATGACCTCCACGCGCTTCTCGTGCAGCTGCTCTTCGAGCTGCATGAGGAACTTGTCGACCACCCGCAGGATGATTTCCTCGTTGAGCGGCTTGAACGAGATGATGGCATCCAGGCGGTTGCGGAACTCGGGCGTGAACATGCGCTTGATTTCCGCCATCTCGTCGCCCGGCTCGCGCGCCCCGGCAAAGCCGATGACGTTCTTTTGCAAGGTCTCGGCGCCCGCGTTCGTCGTCATGATGATGATGACGTTGCGGAAATCCGCCTTCCGGCCGTTGTTGTCGGTCAGCGTGCCATGGTCCATGACCTGCAGCAGGATGTTGAAGACCTCGGGATGGGCCTTCTCGATCTCGTCAAGCAGCAGCACGCAATGCGGCTTCTTCGTGATGGCCTCGGTGAGCAGGCCGCCCTGGTCGAAGCCCACGTACCCCGGAGGCGCGCCGATCAGGCGCGAGACCGCGTGGCGCTCCATGTACTCGGACATGTCGAAGCGCAGCAGCTCGATGCCGAGGATGAACGCCAACTGCTTGGCCACCTCGGTCTTGCCTACGCCGGTAGGCCCGGAGAACAGGAAGGCCCCGATGGGCTTGTCGGGCTTGCCCAGGCCCGAGCGCGCCATCTTGATGGATGCCGACAAGGCATCGATGGCGGCGTCCTGGCCGAACACCACCGCCTTGAGGTCGCGCTCGAGCGTCGCCAGCTTGCTGCGATCGTCGCTGGAGACGGCCTGCGGCGGAATCCTCGCGATCTTGGATACGATGTCCTCGATCTCGGCCTTGCCAATGATCTTCTTCTGGCGCGACTTGGGCAGGATGCGCTGCGCCGCGCCAGCCTCGTCAATGACGTCGATCGCCTTGTCGGGCAGGTGGCGATCGTTGATGAACTTGGCCGAGAGCTCAGCCGCCGCCGAGAGGGCAGCCGCCGAATACTTCACGCTGTGGTGGTCTTCGAAGCGCTGCTTGAGCCCACGCAGGATCTGCACCGTCTGCTCGATGCTCGGCTCGTTGACGTCGATCTTCTGGAAGCGGCGCGAGAGCGCGTGGTCTTTCTCGAAGATGCCACGGTATTCGGTGTAGGTCGTCGCGCCGATGCACTTGAGCTGGCCGGAGGACAGCGCCGGCTTGAGCAGGTTCGAGGCGTCCAGCGTCCCGCCCGACGCCGCGCCGGCGCCGATCAGCGTATGGATCTCGTCGATGAACAGGATGGCCTTGGGGCTTTCCTTCAACTGCTTGAGCACGGCCTTCAGGCGCTGTTCGAAATCACCCCGGTATTTGGTGCCTGCGAGCAGCGCCCCCATGTCGAGCGAATACACGCATGCATCGGCCAGGACGTCGGGCACCGCGCCTTCCGTGATGCGCCACGCCAACCCTTCGGCGATGGCAGTCTTGCCCACGCCGGCCTCGCCCACCAGCAGCGGGTTGTTCTTGCGCCGCCGGCAAAGCACCTGGATGACGCGCTCGACCTCGCTGTCGCGACCGATGAGCGGATCGATCTTGCCCGCCTTGGCCGCCAGGTTGAGGTTCTGCGTGTATTGGTCGAGCGGCGACTGCTTGGCTTCGCCCTCGGCCTCGGCCTCCGACTCCTTGGGGGTGCTGGAAGACTCGAGCTGGGGCTGCTTGGTGATGCCGTGCGACATGTAATTGACCACGTCCAGCCGGGTGACGCCCTGCTGGTGCAGGTAATACACGGCGTGGGAGTCTTTCTCGCCGAAGATCGCGACCAGCACGTTCGAGCCCGAGACTTCCTTCTTGCCGTTCCCGGTCGACTGCACGTGCATGATCGCCCGCTGGATGACGCGCTGGAAACCCAGCGTGGGCTGGGTGTCGGCCTCTTCGTTGCCGGGGATGACGGGCGTGTTGTCGTTGATGAAATTGCGGAGGTTACGTCGCAGATCGTCCAGGTTCGCCGCGCAGGCGCGAAGCACCTCGGCTGCCGACGGGTTGTCGAGCAGCGAGAGCAGCAGGTGCTCTACGGTGATGAATTCATGTCGGGCCTGGCGGGCCTCGACGAAAGCCATGTGAAGGCTTACTTCCAATTCTTGGGAAATCACGCTTCCTCCATGATGCACTGAAGCGGATGCTGGTTCTGCCGAGCAAAACGGCTTACCTGGTCGATCTTGGTCATGGCGATGTCACGCGGGTAGACCCCGCACACCCCACGGCCTTCGTGATGCACCTTGAGCATAATCTGGGTGGCCTGCTCTCGCCCTTTGCCGAAAAATTTCTCCAACACCAGCACAACGAACTCCATCGGCGTGTAATCGTCATTCAACAACACCACCTTGTACATTGGAGGTGGTTTGGTCTTCGACGGTTCCCGCTCAAGCAGCGTTGTCTGATCCGGTTGAGAATCGAACCCGGTGCTCATGCGCCTATTCTATCCACTTGAAAGTACCCCGCAAGCCATCAGCATACTCCTATATGCCCGGGGCATCCCGAGCTTGACGCAGCGGGGCATCTTTTCCATTATTTGCCGTCCGGGGCCTGTTTTTTCAAGCGCCGGAATCGTAATACTAGCGCGTCGCGGCGCGCGTGATCGTCTGCCGTTACGGCACCCGGGGGAACGCGCTTCCGCATGGTTGTAACCGACTACAAGAAGGCATTGCGTCATGTCCAGTGAAATCAGCCAAGGCAAGAGGGGTACGGGCACCGTCAAATGGTTCAACGATGCCAAAGGCTTCGGGTTCATCACGCCGGATGACGGCGGCGACGATCTGTTCGCCCATTTTTCCTCCATCCAGATGACTGGCTTCAAGACCCTGAAAGAAGGCCAAAAGGTCACCTTCGAGGCGGCCCAAGGTCCCAAGGGCAAGCAAGCGCTGAACATCAGCGAAATCGTCTGAGCGCTCTTCGAGCGACTTGTCTTGCTCCCCCGCGTATCACGGGCGGATGCCTGCGTCCGCCCGAGGTACGCGGCAGCCATGAGATGAGGCGGGCCGGGCCATGCTACGCTCGGCGGTGGTGAATCTTTTGACCCAACCTCCGACGTCATGACTCGCTTCTCCCCCCAAGCACAGCGCCTCTCCGCCTGGGCGGGCGCTGCCGTGGCCGCGTTGTCCCTCGCCGGGGCGGTAACCGCGCAAGCCACCCTTCCCCAGCAAACGCTGAGAGCCGGCATGCACCTCATCCGCGCCGAGGTTGCCAGCACGCCTAAGACCCGGGAAACCGGGTTGATGTTCCGCGAACGGCTCGGCCCCAACCAGGGCATGCTGTTCATCTTCGACCGCCCGGGCATCCAATGCATGTGGATGCGAAATACGCTCATCCCGCTCTCCGTCGCCTTCATCGCCGACGACGGCGTAATCGCGAACATCGAAGACATGGAGCCCAAGACCGAAACCAGTCACTGCGCGGTCCAACCCGTGCGCTACGCCCTGGAGATGGAGCAGGGTTGGTTCGCCAAGCGCGGACTGAAAGCCGGCACGCGGATCGACGGCATCCCTGGTGCCCGGTAATCCCGGCGCCTGCGGCCGGGATGCACCGGCAGGGAACGCCCCGCAGGCCCAGTTTCCGGTCGCCCTCACCCGGCCCAATCTTTACATTTCGCAGCCATAAAGGGCGACGCCCCGCCGGCCGCACGCGCAAGTGCGCAACGGGGCCATTGATGAAAAAGAAGCCAGGAGACACCACTTTGCGTAATCTGAACGAAGACACGATCACCCAGGCCGTCCTCGCCCGGCACGCAGACGCCCCGGATCCGCGGCTCAAGGAGATCATGACCAGCCTCGTGCAGCACTTGCACGCGTTCGCGCGCGAGGTGAAGCTGACCGAAGCCGAGTGGGCCGCTGGCATCGAATTCTTGACCGCGGTGGGCCACGCCACCAGCAACAAACGCCAGGAATTCATCCTTTTGTCCGACACCCTGGGCCTGTCCACCCTCGTGACGGCCATGAACCACCGCAAGCCGCCGGCCTGCACCGAGGCCACCGTGTTCGGTCCGTTTTTCGTCGAGGGTGCGCCGGACTACGACTTGGGCGACGACATCGCCAACGGCGCGAAGGGCGACCCCTGTTACGTACGGGGAACGGTCCGGGGCGCCGACGGCACGCCGGTCGGCGGCGCCGTCATGGAGATCTGGCAGGCCGACGCCGACGGCTACTACGACGTGCAATATCCCGGGCAATCCGAACATCGCGGCCGGGGGCGGATCCGCACCGCAGCGGACGGCAGCTTCCTCTTCCGCTCCATCCTCGCGGAGGCCTATCCGATTCCCCACGACGGTCCCGTCGGACGCATGCTCGAGGCGCTCGGCCGCCACCCCTGGCGCCCCGCCCACCTGCATTTCATGATCCGCGCCGAAGGCTACGAAACGCTCGTGACCCACGTATTCCGGGACGGCGACCAATATCTCGATTCGGATGCCGTTTTCGGCGTGCGCTCGTCCCTGGTCGCGCAATGGATCCGCCATGACCCCGGCCCCACGCCCGATGGCGGGAAAAGCGAGCGCCCCTTCTACACCCTGGATTTCGATTTCGTACTGAACCCTGCCCCTTGATCGGTTCCGTACGCTGCCCCAATGTCAGGAGAAACCCCTGTGTACGATCAAGAAAAGCTAGCCATCCGCGAATTATTGGAAAACTGGGTGCTCTGGCGCGACGCCGGCGACTGGGAGCGCTTTGCGACCGTCTGGCACGACGACGGCCGCATGAACGCCACGTGGTGCCAAGCACCTGCCGCCGAATTCATCCGACAAAGCCGGGAGGGCATGGAGCGGGGGGTCAACATCCTCCATTTCCTGGGCGGCATGACCATCGACCGCGAGGGCGACCGGGCGATCGCCCAGACCAAGATGACCATTTCCCAGCGCGCGACCGTGGACGGCGTGCTGTGCGATGTGGTCTGCACCGGCCGCTTCTACGATTTCCTGGAGAAGCGCGCCGGGCGCTGGGGCATCGTCGAACGCCAGCCCATTTATGAAAAAGATCGCCTCGACCCGGTGGATCCGTCGGCCCGGCTTGAACTGGACCGGACCATTCTGGACCGTTTCCCGGAAGGCTACCGGCACCTGGCCTATCTGCAGGTCAAGATAGGCATGAACGTCAAGACCGACATGCCGGGGCTGCGCGGCGCAGGGGTCCAGGCGCTTTATGCGCGCGGCAAGGCCTGGCTGGCAGGGTCGGAACGCCCCTGACGCCGCCGGGCCTGACAGCAGGCGCGCTTACAGCAGCGTTGCCGCTTGTTCGAACGTCAGCCGGGGCTGGCGATCGAACAGCTTGGCCGGATCGCCGTAACCGAGCGAACAGATGAAGTTGGCGGTCAGCCGGCCGTCGGGGAAGAACTCGGCATTGACCTTGGCGGCGTCAAAGCCGCTCATGGGCCCGCAATCCAGGCCGAGCGCGCGCGCGGCGATGATGAAATACGCCCCCTGCAGCGTCCCGTTGCGGGTGGCGGTGGCCGAGGCCAGGGCCGGGTTGCCCTCGAACATTTCCTTGGCGCCTTCGCGGTGCCAGACCTGCGGCATGTATTCGTAGAAGCGCGTGTCGGTCGCGATGATGGCCGTCACGGGCGCAGCCTTGACCTTGTCCACGTTGCCCGGGCTCAAGGCCGGGATCAGTCGCGCCTTCGCTTCGGGCGTGCGCAGGAACACAACCCGCATGGGCTGGCAGTTCATGGACGTGGGGCCCATCTTCGCAATCTCGTAGATTTGCCTGAGCAGATCATCCGACACAGGTTTGTCCAGCCAACCGTTCTGGGTACGGGCGGTCAAGAAGATTTGGTCGAGCGCTTCCTGCGAAATAGCGGGCATAAGGACTCCAGCGAAGGGAGGGTTTAAGAGGCTCGCAATTATAAGATGAGGCGTCGCCAGCAGGCGCACACGTGCGTGGCCGGGACGAACGCCCGCACCGGGGGCCGCCCCAAGCGCCGTTTGCGCCCGCCAGGGCGAACGCCCCGCCCGCACCGCTTGCGGGCTGGGCATATTCCTTGCTGGACCGTGGCGATGTCCAGGACTGGGCAGCACCTGCGCCGCCCCGGGGAGTCCGCATGCTATGGCTCAAGGCTCTGCACTATGTTTCCTTGCTCGTCTGGTGCGCCGCGCTGCTCTACCTGCCCGGCCTGTTCATCATGCACGCCCAGGCCGATACCAGGAGCCGCTATCACCGCGTGCGCATCATGACCCGTTTCACTTTCGCCGTCGTCGCCTCGCCAGCGGCGATCCTGGCCGTCGTTTCGGGCACCGGGCTCGCATACCTGCGCATGGTGCGGGACGAATGGCTGGTAGCCAAGCTCCTCGCCGTCACGCTGATGGTGTTTTTTCACCTGTATTGCGGCAGCCGGGTGGCCGGACTGGGAAATCGCGTCGCGGGACTCTCCCGTGTCCGCCTGGCGTTGCAGATCGCTATCCCCGCATGCCTGATGACGATGGTGTTCTGGCTGGCGCTCGCGAAGCCGGCATGGGGGCTGTTGGGAGGCTGAGTCAGTCCTTCCCGTGGCCGCCGACACCCACCTGATGTTCGAACACCAGTTTTCCGCCCAACCACCCCGCAACCGCCACCAATGAGGCGCCCAGTACAGAGAGGAACATGCCGAAAGGAATCACCGCTTCCTCCACGCCCTGTAGCCGGTGCAGCCAATTGATCGCCTGCACGGCGAGCAGCAGCACGGCCACCACGAAGTGGTTCCAGCTCGCCGCGCGCCTGCGTATGCCTTCCACGGCCAGGAGCTCCACCGTGCCGGCGAGCCCGGCGAGCGTCCCCATCACCAGGCCGGCGCCCACCAGCCAAAGCGCGCACCGGGCCCAAAACCCGTCGGCGGTCCAGAGAAATGCCCCATCGCAAGCGAGCGCCCCCAGGAAAAAGGCGATAGGAAAAGTCACCAGCATGGGGTGGACGGGGTGGCGAGCGACGGAGACGCGCGTAGGCGTATCCAAAGGCAGGGGCAGTCCGAATTTTTCCATGGCGGTTGGCCTCGATGCGACATGGGCGACGGGCGCGGATGCGGGTAGGCGCATCCCACGGGCCCGCCGCGCCGGACCGCCACAACGGCAAGTTTCATGCCTCCTCGCGGTGCTGGCGTGCCTCGCAACGGCCGCGGCGAGTGCCGCCACGCCTTTCTCCACCTTGGATCCGGCCGGGCCCTCCGCGCGCGCCATTGCCTGGCTGTGGTGGATCATGGCCGGGACCAGCATCGCGATCACACTGGGCATGATTGCGCTCGCCTGCCACGGCACGCTCCGCAAGTCCCGCTCTGCCGGGCCGAGTGAGCGGACCTGGCTGTTGGGCGGGGGGATCCTGTTTCCTTCCTTGGTGCTCTCGGGTTTCCTGGGCATGGGGGCGTACGCCGGCTGGAGCATGGCCGATCGATTGGCCGCCCCGCCGTTCACGGTGCAGATCCGGGCGCGCCAGTGGCACTGGGAAGCCCGCTATCCGGAGACGGAGCTGCCGCTGGTGCGGTCGGTCAATGTGGTCCATATACCTGCGGGCGTTCCGGTCAAGTTTCGCGTTTCGTCGCCGGACGTCATTCACAGCTTCTGGGTCCCGCGCTTGGGCGGCAAAGTCGATGCCGTCCCGGGACGCATCAACGAGGTCCGCCTGCAAGCAGACCGCCCGGGCATATACCGCGGGCTGTGCGCGGAATTCTGCGGTGCCGGTCACGCCCAGATGATGCTCGAGGTCCACGCTCACGAAGCTTCCGAGCTTGCGCGCGTGCTGGCCACGTTGCCGCAAGTCGGCACGCCGATAGACGGCGGAGACCCGCAATGACCGGGGCGCCCTCGGCCCTTGCGCGCCACCGGGCATTCGAGCGCATCTGGCGCAACCCGCGGGGCTGGCGAAGCCTCGCGGCCGTCAACCACACGACCGTCGGGCTGCGATTCATCCTGACCGCGCTCGTTTTCTTCCTGGTCGGCGGCGTGCTCGCCATGATGATGCGCGCCCAACTTGCGACGGCCCAGTCCGGCTTCCTCGGCGCCGAAGCCTACAGCCAGATCTTCACCATGCACGGCACGGTGATGATGTTCCTCTTTGCCATCCCCATGCTCGAGGGATGCGCCATCTACCTCCTGCCCAAAATGTTGGGGACGCGGGACCTCGCCTATCCGCGGCTCGGCGCTTTCGCATACTGGTGCTATCTGTTCGGCGGCCTCATCTTGCTCGGCGGCCTGGCCGCAGGACTCGCGCCCCGCAGCGGGTGGTTCATGTACACGCCGCTTTCCAGCAGCACTTACAGCCCCGGCGTCAATGCCGATGTCTGGCTAATTGGCGTCACCTTCTCGGAAATCTCCGCCTTGTGCGGCGGCGTGGAACTGGCGGCATCCATATTGCGCTTGCGGGCTGCCGGCATGCCCCTGTCCCGCATGCCGCTATTTGCCTGGTACATGCTGGTGACCTCGGCCATGATCCTGGTCGGCTTTCCCCCACTGATCCTCGGCAGCATCTTGCTGGAGGCAGAGCGGGCCTTCGATTGGCCTTTCTTTGACGTGGCGCGGGGGGGAGACCCACTGTTGTGGCAACACCTTTTCTGGATGTTCGGCCACCCGGAGGTCTACATCATTTTCCTGCCGGCTGCCGGGCTGGTCTCGACCATGCTCCCCGCTTTCGCGCGGCGTCCGCTGGCGGGCTACCGGTGGATCGTGGCCAGTATCGCAGCCATGGGCATCATCAGCTTCGCCCTGTGGGGCCATCACATGACCACCGCGGGGATTGCGGACCATTCGGCCCTCGTTTTCTCCGTGGCCAGCATGCTGGTTGCCTTGCCTACCGCGGTCCAGTTCTTCTGCTGGTTGGCCACGCTTTACACGGGCCGCCCTGTGTTTCGGCTGCCGATGTTGTACTTGGCGGGCTTCCTGGCCATTTTCGTCTTGGGAGGGATGACCGGGGTGATGCTGGCGCTGCTGCCGTTCAACTGGCAGGCACACGATACGCACTTCGTCGTGGCCCACCTGCACTACGTACTCATCGGCGGCATGATCTTCCCGCTCCTTGCGGCGGCGTATTACTGGATGCCGCACGTCAGCGGGCGCATGCCCTCGCCTGTGCTCGGACGCTGGGCGTTCTGGCTCATCTTCGGCGGCTTCAACCTCACCTTCCTGCCCATGCACCTGACGGGCATGCTGGGCATGCCGCGACGCATGCATGCCTATCCCGCAGACAGCGGCTGGGAAAGCCTGAACGTCACCTCCTCCATCGGTGGATTCCTCCAGGCAGCGGGGTTCGCGCTATTCCTGCTCGACCTGTTTCTTCACGTACGCGTTGGCCGGCGTGCAGGCCGCAACCCCTGGGGATCGGGTAGCCTGGAATGGGCCATGGCACTGCCCGCGCCGAGCTACAACTTCGGCGCCATTCCCGATCTCACCGCGCAGCCGGAAGCGCACGGCGGGCACCCGCTCTGGCATCGGCCAGGACTGGGCGCCGACCTGGCGAGCGGCAAAGGTTATCTCGCCGATCCCGGCCGAAATCAACGCGAAACCCTGGCGGTAGAAGTACGCACAGGACGTCCCGCCTACCTGCTCGTGCTGCCCGGCTCGAGCTGGCTCCCCCTCGCGTCAGCCGGGGCGCTCATGGTGTTTTTCCTGGCGCTGCTCTTCAAGGCATACATCGTGGTTCCTGCTGCGGCAACACTGGCGGCAGGGCTGTTGGCATGCTGGGGATGGCGCACCGGACTGCGGACGGACCCATCTGCCGTGGACGTCGGCAACGGACTCCGCTTGCTGCCGCACACGGTGGCGCGCCACCCGCCGGGATGGACTGGCGTCCAGCTGATGTTGGTTGCCGACGCCGCAATATTCGCGTCCTTGTCGTTCGGCTATGCGTACTTGTGGGTGGTCTCCCCGCTTTGGCCGCCCCCGGCCTGCGTGGCCGCGGACGCCCCCGCCCCGCTGTCGGCGGCGGGAGCGCTCATTGCCGCCACGGCCGCTGCATGGATGGCCCGGCGACGCAGGAGCTTACGTGCCCGCAAAGCGTGTGTGGCTTGGCAAACCGGCGCCGCGATCGGGGGCGCGGCGGCCGTGTGGGCGCTGGGCCGAATCGTGCTGGACGCCGTTCCCGACCCCGCCGGCCATGCCTATGCCGCGGTCACGGCCGCGATGCTTTGCTACGTCGGCATCCATGCGGCCGCGGGGACAGTGCTTTCGGGCTACGGCGCCCTGCGCACCTGGGCAGGTTATGTCTCGCCCGTACGCTGCCTGGACGTGCGCATTCCCCTGCTGTGGTGGCTCTATTCGATGGCGACCGGCCTTGCCGTCCTCGCGCTGCTTTACGGGACGGCGCATGCGTTGCGCTGACGGCGCCCGCGCCGCCAGCGCCCTGCGTCACACGCGTTCGAGGATGACCGCGATGCCCTGCCCCACGCCGATGCACATCGTGCACAGGGCATAACGGCCGCCGATGCGGTGCAGTTGGTTGACCGCCGTCGTGGCCAGGCGGGCGCCGCTGGCGCCCAGGGGGTGGCCCAACGCGATCGCGCCGCCATTGGGGTTCACGCGGGGATCGTCGTCGGCCAGGCCCAAATCGCGCAGCACGGCCAGGCCCTGGGCCGCGAAGGCTTCATTGAGCTCGATCACGTCCATCTGGTCCAGCGTGAGCCCGGTCTGGGCCAGCACCTTGCGCGTCGCCGGCGCGGGGCCCATCCCCATGATGCGCGGCGGCACGCCGGCGGTCGCCATGCCGACCACGCGCGCACGGGGCGTCAGGCCGTGCCGGGCGGCTTCGGCTTCGCTCGCCAGCAACAGCGCGCACGCGCCGTCGTTCACGCCGGACGCATTGCCGGCCGTGACCGTACCGTCAGGACGCACCACGCCCTTCAGGCGCGCCAGCGCCTCCATGCTGGTCTCGCGAGGATGCTCGTCCTTGGCGACCACGATGGGATCGCCCTTTTTCTGCGGAATGGTCACCGGCGTGATCTCCGCGTCGAAGAACCCGGATTTCTGCGCAGCGGCCGCCTTGGCCTGGCTGGCCAAGGCCATGCGGTCTTGCGACTCGCGGTCGATGTTGAATTCGGTTGCCACGTTTTCCGCGGTTTCGGGCATCGAGTCGACGCCGTATTGCTCCTTCATCAGCTTGTTGACGAAACGCCAGCCGATGGTGGTGTCGTAGATCTGGGCGTTGCGGGAGAAAGCCGTTTCCGCCTTGCCCATCACGAAGGGCGCGCGGCTCATGCTCTCGACGCCGCCGGCGATCATGAGTCCGGCCTCGCCGGACTTGATCGCCCGCGCCGCCGTGCCCACGGCATCCAGGCCGGAGCCGCACAGGCGGTTGATGGTCGCACCGGGCACTTCCAGCGGCAGGCCCGCCAGCAACAGCGCCATGCGGGCCACGTTGCGGTTGTCTTCGCCGGCCTGGTTGGCACACCCGAAAATGACGTCGGTGACCGCTCCCCAGTCGAGGTTGCGATTGCGCTCCACGAGGGCCTTGAGCGGGATGGCGGCGAGATCGTCGGCGCGCACCGAGGCCAAGGCGCCGCCGTAGCGGCCGAAGGGGGTACGGATCGCGTCGCAGATGAAGGCATGTGTAGTCATGGTCTGTCTCGAATGGGGAAAAACTGTTCTAGGGGTTTGCGACTGACATCAATAATCTCCCGGGCGCACGCCCGCCCAGGCATTCTGAAGCAAGGCACGGATGGCCGTGCGCTCGATGGGCCGCGGATTCCAATAGGGATTGGATGCCGCGAGGTCGGCGGCGCGATCGAGATCGGCCTCCGCCATGCCCAGATCCCGCAGCGCGACGGGAGCCCCGTGGTCGCGCGCAAGATCATATAAGCCGCCGGCCGCATCTCTCGCGCCGATGGCGCGCGCGATGCGGGCCATGGCGTCCGGTGCTGCGACGGCGTTGTAAGCCATGGCATGCGGCAGCACGATGGTGTGGCATTCCGCATGCGGCAGGTTGAAACTTCCACCCAGCGTGTGGCAGAGCTTGTGGTGCAACGCCATGCCGACGTTGCCGAGCACCGTCCCGCACAGCCAGGCGCCGTACAGCGCCCGTGAGCGGGCGGCGACGTCCCGCGGCGAGCGGACGATCTCAGGTATCGCGCGCGCCAAGGCGGCAAGCCCTTCTTCGGCCACCAGCGACATGACCGGGTTGCGGTCTTGCGCGTACAAGCCCTCGGCTGCGTGCGCCATCGCGTTCATCGCGCTGGTGACCGACAAACCGACGGGCAGGCCGCAGGACAACTCCGGATCGTAGATGACGGTGCGCGGCAACACCTTCGCATCCTTGCCGGTTTTCTTGACGCCGTTTTCCGTGATGCCGTAGATGGGCGTCATTTCCGAACCGGCATACGTGGTCGGAATCGCCACGATCGGCAAGCCCGATTCAAGCGCGATGGCCTTGCCCAAGCCCACCGTGGAGCCGCCGCCTAGGGCCACGGCGCAATCGGCGCCTCGCCTGCGCGCCTCATCGCGGGCCCGGCGCGCGGCCTCCGCGGGCACGTGCATCACCGCGCCGTCGAACACGCCGGCGGCTTTTGCCGCGAGGCGCGCGGCGAGGTCTTCCGCATGCCTGCGCTGGCCCGGCGTGCACAAAATCAGCGCCCGGCGACAGCCCAGCAAATCGACCTCCCGCTCCAAATCCCGCAAGCTGCCTGCGCCGAACACCACCCGGGCGGCATGGGCGGTATAGACAAACGCGTCCGGGGCTTGGAGCTCGCCCAAGCCTTGGGAACGCGACTGCCCTGCCAGGCCGGGGGCCGTCATGGCATCAGCCCCGGCGCAGGGAAACGCCGCACAGGCGCTGCAACTCGTCGAAAGAGAGGCCGTCGACCAGGTCGGTCACGTAGACACCGTCCTTCTTGATGTCGAACACCGCCATATCGGTATAGACGCGGCTCACGCAGCCCACGCCGGTCAGCGGATACGTGCAGGTTTCCACCAGTTTGCTGGAACCGGTCTTGGTGAGCAGCTCCATCATGACGAACACCTGCTTGGCGCCGATGGCGAGGTCCATCGCTCCCCCGACCGCGGGGATGGCATCGGGCGCGCCGGTGTGCCAGTTCGCGAGATCGCCCTTGACCGACACCTGGAACGCGCCGAGCACGCAGATATCCAAATGGCCGCCGCGCATCATCGCGAACGAGTCGGCATGGTGGAAAAACGATGCGCCCGGCAGCGTCGTGACGGGCTGCTTGCCGGCGTTGATCAAGTCCCAGTCCTCCTCGCCCTTGGCGGGAGCCGGGCCCATGCCCAGCAGGCCGTTCTCGGTATGGAGCACGACCTCGCGGTCGGCCGGCAAGTGGTTGGCGACCAGGGTAGGCAGCCCGATCCCCAGGTTCACATAGGCGCCCTCGGGAATGTCGCGCGCCACGCGCTGGGCCATTTGGTCTCGATTCATCTTGTTCATTGCGGATTCCTCAAGCTGCGGGTCAGGCGGCGTTGGCAGGCGCGCTGCCCTGGGGACCGACGGCCACGACGCGCTTGACGAAAATGCCGGGGGTGACGACGGCTTCGGGATCGAGCTCCCCCAGCTCCACGGTTTCATGCACCTGGGCGATGGTCATCTTGGCGGCGGTCGCCATGATGGGGCCGAAATTGCGCGCGGTCTTGCGATAGACCAAATTGCCCCAGCGGTCTCCCTTATAAGCGGAGATCAGCGCCACGTCGCCGTAAATCGGATACTCGAGCACGTAATCGCGGCCATTGATGTTGCGGGTTTCCTTGCCTTCGGCCAACTGCGTGCCAAAGCCGGTGGGGGTGAAGAACGCGCCCACGCCGGCGCCCGCGGCACGGATGCGCTCGGCCAGGTTGCCCTGCGGCACGAGCTCGAGCTCGATCTTCTTGGCGCGGTAGAGCTCGTCGAACACATAGGAGTCGGTTTGGCGCGGGAAAGAGCAGATGATCTTGCGCACCCGCCCGGTCTGCAGCAGCGCTGCCAGCCCCGTATAACCATTGCCCGCGTTGTTGTTGACCACGACGAGGTCTTTCGCGCCTTGCTCGATCAGACCGTCGATGAGCGCGTTGGGCAGCCCGGCCGTGCCGAAACCGCCAATCAATATGGTCGAGCCGTCTTTGACGTCGGCCAGCGCTTCGGCAACCGAAGCCACGATTTTGTTGATCATGTATGTCTCCGCGCGATGCCTGCTTCTGTTGGAAAGAGAGCAGGTGGCGTACCTGTTGCGAAATCAAAAAGTTCTAACTGCGAACTATTGTTCGAATATTAAACATCCAATCCACAGCCGGAGCAAGTCCGGGTCCATCATAAGTCCGGAACAGTGCGCTGGGCCCCAAAGCCTCTGTCAGTGGTGTGCCGCCTGGGAAAGGCCCCGCACAGAAAAATGCACGCTGTCGTAGCGACCGGCTTCGTCCATCACCGTCACGGTATGGTGGCCATCCTCGGTGAAGCCCAGGGATAACGGACGCCCGCCATCGGTCCGGAGTGCCGGGCGGCCATCCACCATCCACCATAATGCTCCCTCAGCGCCCAACGCGCGCACTGCAACGTCGATGCGTTCGCGGCCCGGCACCGGCCTGAGCGTCGCGCCCGACTCCAAGCCCTCGAGCTTGATGCCAGCCCTGGCCTCGCCCCCCCTCTCCTTGCACGCGGGATGCCAACGCGGGCGCGCCCCGCGGGGCAGCCGGCCGGCCTCGACCCAAGGCTGCAAGGCGAGCGGCCAACGCGCCGCTAGCACAGGCTCGCCGGGGACGCTGCAGCCCGGCGCGGTGCGCAGTCCCGAACGCGGATCGATCCAGATCGTCTCAAGGCTGCCGCCCTGCGCCAGCCGGTCGGGCGGCGTAGGCGGAGCCGTATCGTCGAGCACCCAGGCCTCGCGCCGTTGCAGGCATAGTCCGTCGGGCGTGCGATCCGCGCGCATGCCCAAGGGCCAGCAGATCGCCGCTGCGCCCACGGACGGCGGCGGTACGCGGGGGCCCGGAGGGGAGCCGGGCAACGCCGCAACGAGGTCGTGCAGCAAGGGTGCCGCGACGTTGGCGCCGAAAAAGCCAGGATTGGGCGTACCGTCGGGGCGGCCGACCCAGACGCCCAATGTCCACGCATCGGTCACTCCCACCGCCCACGCATCGCGGAAGCCGAAGCTGGTGCCCGTCTTCCAGGCCAGGCCCCGGCCCCCGTCGTGGAATGGCCTGCCGGGCCGGCCGCCAGCCTCGAGGATATCGCGCACGATGAAGGCGGCGCCTTCGCTCATGATGCGGGATTCGATCCGCGGTTCGTCCGGTGACAGCCTCACGCGGCCGGCCACCCCACCCCGCGCCAGGGCCCGGTACGCACCCACCAACTCCTCGAGCGTGGTGCCCGCACCGCCGAGGATCAGGCTCAGGTTAGGGTCGGCGCCCGCGGGGATCCTCAGGCGCAGGCCTCCCGCGCGCAAGGTCGAGGCGAACCGCGCCGGGCCGATGCGATCCAACAGGTCGACGGCGGGAACATTGAGCGAGCGCTGCAAGGCCTCCGATGCGCTCACGGCGCCCGAGAACGCCGCCTGGAAATTCCCGGGACGATAGCCGGCGAACGTCTGCGGCGCATCCACGAGCAAACTTTCGGAATGAATCAACCCCTCGTCCAGCGCCATCGCGTAGAGAAATGGCTTGAGCGTAGACCCGGGCGACCGCACGCCCCGCACCATGTCCACGTGCGCAGCGCGCCGCGGGTCGGAAAAATCCGCGGAGCCCGCATACACCCGGGCCTCCAACGTATCGTTGTCCATCAACAAGACGGCCATCGATACGCGCGGCGGCAACGTATGCACGCGATCGAGCAGCATGTTTTCGACGATGCTCTGCCACTCGGCATTCAGCGTGGAGCGCACCGCGCGCTCCGGCGCACCGGCAGACGCGCGCAACCAGCGCTGCCGCAGCCGCTCCGCCGCCAGCGGCGCCAACCACTGGCCCCGCGGCGCTTGTACGATCACCCGTTCCATGCGTGCATCCGCGACCGCCTCTGCGGTCCATTTCCCGCGCGCGGCCACCCGGGCAAGCACTTTGTCGCGCGCGGCTTGGGCGGCCTGCGGCGAACGATCCGGCCGCAGGCGGGAGGGTGCCTGGGGCAAGGCAGTCAAGAGCGCGGCTTCGGCGTGGCTGAGCGCCTTGGCGGGCTTGCCCAGGTAGGCACGGCTGGCCATCTCCACGCCTTCCACGATGCCGCCCATGGGCGCGCGGTTCAGGTACAGCGCGAGAATCTCCCGCTTGGAGAGGTGCCACTCCAATTGCAGCGCCCGGGCCATTTGGCGCAGCTTGGTCCCGATGCTGCGCGGCGCGGAATGCAACGCGGGATCCACCATGCGCGCGACCTGCATGGTCAGGGTGGAGCCTCCGGAGACGATGCGCCCCGAAGTCGCCCATTGCCATGCCGCACGCAGCATGGCATAGGGGTTGACGCCCGGATGCCAGGCGAACCAGCGATCCTCGTAGGTCAGCAGGGCCTCGATGTACAGCGGCGAAACGTCTTCTGGCGAAACCGGGTAGCGCCACACCCCGTCCCGGCTCGGATAGGCACGCAGCGGGCTGCCGTCGGCCGCCGTCACCACGGTCGCGCCATCCGCGGCCCGGAAGGCCTGCTCCGGCAGCGGATATAGGCAGTCGGCCAGCCACAGCGCCCCGAGCGCCGCCGCCAGGACGACCGCCGTCTTACCCAGCCGATTCATCGCGAGCCCATCTCAGCTGCGGACGCACATCCATCGGCACCAACACCGGCAGGCGCCACGCCTAGCGCGCTCCCGCGCGCAGGTCGTGGATCACCAAGGGCCCGGAGGACGCGCCAACCGCGCGTATCTGCGGCCGATACATATCTTCGACCACGGGCGCCGGCACGACGAAGCGGCCAGGCGTCACGACGCGCGCGCGATAGAACACCGTCACGGGGCCCCGCACGCTCACCGCGGCCACGTAACGGTCGTCGCGGTATTCGCGATGCTTGATGCGTGAGTCGCGAAGCGCCTCCGCGACCTTCGCCCCGCCGATCGTCCAATCCTCGAAATCAGCCCCCTGGCCGAGGTTCAGGTTTTCCACCTCCAGCCCGGCAGGCACACGGTCCACGATGAGCGCATCTTCGATCCGGTGATCAGAAGTGACGTCCAGCTTGACGATCAACACCTCGCCGGTGCGCAGCGGCCGGCCGTTCCAGGGACTGCCGTCCGCCTCGAACCACGAACGCTCGATGGTGAGGCCTGCCGCTTGCGGCGCCTCGCGCCCACGCGGGTAGCCTTGCACGTCGATTTCCAGGAACAGCGGTTCGGTCCGGCTGTTCGCGACCTCGACGCCGGCCACGACCTGGGCCGCCGTAAAGCTTCGCATCTCGGTATCGCGCCCCTCCAGCCGTTGACTGCCGTCCGCCGTGCGCAGGCTAGCCGCCCACGGCTCCCCGCTGCCTCCGCCGGCCGCGCGCGCGGCGAGGAACAGTGCCAGCTGCTCCTGGGTGGACAGATAGGCGCGCGAGCCCAGCCTTCCCGCTACGTCATTCAACAAGGCTTCGCGCCGGGGATGCGCAATGCCATGCCGCATCATGAGCGCATAAGACAACGCGTAATCGCGCACCGCCGAGCCATAGTCTCCCAGCCACTCGCCGTAGCCGCCGTGGCGATTGGCATCAATGCCGTAGCCCCGCAGCATCGCCTCGTCGAACGCGACCTGCGCGCGCGACTCGTCGCCCATCAGCTTGAGCGCAATGCCCAGGTGGACGAGCGGCAGCGGAGAGTGCGCCCGGTCGCGGTAATTGTCGTGCAGCACGCGCAGCGTCGAGAGCGGCGCCCGCTGTTCGCGCGCGAGCACGTACGCGGCGTGGGCCAGCTCCGCGAATCGGCGATGGCTATCCCGCAGCAGGTTGTAGTCCCCATCCCGCAGCCGCTTGCCTTCGCCCGTTTCCTGTTGCGTGCGCAGGCTTTGCGGCAGCGCCGGGAAGTTGGCGGGCCCCTGCTGCACCTGCCCGAGCAGCCAGTCCATGGCGCGGCGGGCCAGGACATCGGGCACATTGAAGCCGGCCGATCGCGCGTCCTGTAGAAACCCGGCCGCATAAGCGGAAATCCAGATTTCCGGCGCGCCGTCTCCCCACAGCGCGAAGCCGCCCGCGGCCCGCTGCATGCCTGCCATGCGGCTGACGGCCTGCTCGATCGCGCGCTCGCGTTCGGCGCGCGATAGCGGCGTCAGGCCGAGGGCCCGCGCCTGCGCCTCATCGATGAACACGTGGGGATAGGCCGCGCTTGCCGTCTGCTCGAGGCAACCGTAGGGATAGTCGAGCAGGTCCTGCACGACGCGCTTGAGGTTGAACGGCGGCTGGTTGGATATCGCGACCCCCACGGAGACCGAGTCCGGATAAAGGCCGGCGATCCAGGCCGGGTCCAGCGCGATGCTCTCGCCTTGCCCCAGCCGGATGCGCCGCACGTCCCGGCGAGCCGCCGCCGGCGGCTGGACCTGCAGCAACGATTCGCGCACGATGCGCAAAGGGGTCGAGCCGCCTTCCCCAGTCACGGTCAGCCGCAACCGGCCCAGGCCATGTGCGCCGGTCGCCTCGGCACTGAAACGCAAGGTCGTCCGCTGCTGGTTCTCGAGCCGTACCTGGTGCGCGCCGCCGCGTATCCGGACCGGGTCCTCCCCCTCCAGGTCCACGGTCAGCGTTTGCGGCGCGCCGCTTAGATTCGTGATGTCGAGCGCGATGGCGGCATCGTCGCCGGGACTGATGAAGCGGGGCGTGGATAATTCGGCGACGACCGGCGCCGCGACCACCATATCCACCTGGGCGCTGCCGAACCGGTCCGCGGTAAAAGCCGTTGCCATTAGCTTCAGCGTGCCGTTGAAATCCGGCACGTCGAGCGGCACTTCCGCCTCGCCCCGCTCGTCGAGCCGCACCGGCCCGCTGAACAAATCCACCAGCCTGACTTTGGCCGGCATGCTGCGGCTATCGCGCATCGCCGCATCGCCGCCCCACTTCAGCCTGCCTGGCGTGCCGTCCATCTTCTCGATCAGCTTGCCGTAGATGTCCAGCAACTCCGGCGCATAGCGATGCTTGCCGAAGAAAAAATCAAAGGGGTCAGGCGCGGCATAGCGCGTAATGTTGAGAATGCCGACGTCGACGGCCGATAGCGTCACATAGGCCTGCCGCCCCGGTTCGCCGTTGTCGACCTTGATTTTCACCGTGCTCCGTTTTTCGGGCAGCACTTTGGGTGGCGCAGTGAGCGTGACGCCCAGCTTGCGATCGTCCCGGGCCAACGGCAGATAGATCAGCCCCAGGGCGCGTGCTGGCGTAACCCGGTCTCCCTGGCTGCCCGGCCGAAACACGGTCACCGAGACGTATAAATCGTGCCGACTCCAATCCTTGCCCACCGGGATCTCCACGATGGAACCCGAGGCCTTGACGCCGGTGCGCCGGCTCCAGAGCAGCCGGCTGCCTTCCACGGTGACCAGCGCCTCCCCGTCGTGCGGGGGCGTGATCGACAGCCGGACGGTCTCCCCTTCCCGCACGGGCGCGTGCTCAAGCTTGAGCTGCACCCTGTCGGGCCGGTTGCCGATCTCCTCTGCGTCCTGCGCGCCCCATCCCGCGTAAAAGCGATAACGCAAGGTTTGCCCGGACTCCGGATCCCGCAGTTCGAGGCGATAGCGTCCCCACTTGACGGGCAAGCCAAACCGCGCGCGGTCGACCAGGGGCAGCAGCCGCGATTCGACCAGTTCGTCCGTTTCCGTGAATCCGCTGTTCCAACCTCGCTGGTCATCGTAGCGCCAGTAATAGACGCGCTCTTCGCGATAAAGCCGCAGCTGCGCCGCTTGCAGGGGTACCACCTTGCCACTTGGATCGACGCGGACCGCCTCGAATTCGGCCAGCGCACCCTCGCGCGCCACGTCGCGATCGAACAGCGGGCGCACCGCGATCAGCGCCGGCGCCGGCCACACCGTGCGCTCGATCGACCGCACGACGGGACGGCCGCCTGACTCCAGCAGGCTAAAGCTCGCCTTGACCTTCATCGGCGAAGCCGTGCCGGTCACGTCGACCGGCACGGCAACGGCGGCATCGCCTTGGTCGTCGAGTTCGGACGCGTCGAGATCGCGTCGCTGCCTGCGATCGTCGTCGGCGAAATCGCCGAACAGGAAGCCCGGCCACTGCGCGGGCAGCGCGTAGCGCTCCCGAGTAATGGACACCACGCCGAGCAGGCGGTTGCCCGCGGCCGGGGCCCCGTAGAGATAATCGCCGTGAATCCGCACGTTCAGCGGACGGCCGGGTGCGAGCACGCCTTCGTCCGCATTCAGGTCCAGCTTCATGCGTTCCGGCAGGAACTCTTCTACCTGGAACTTCCAAGATGCATCCGCGAGGCGCGCAGCCGGATCAAGCCGGGCCTCGAGCAGCCACGTGCCGGTTTGAGCGTCGGCCGGCAACTCGATGTGGTACTGGAAGTAGCCAGGCGCCGAACCGTCCGGCTGCGCCGTGGCGGTGCGCACCGTGCGGCCGTCCGGGCGCTTGAGCACCATCGACACCGGCGCGGGCGGCACGGCATGTCCGTCTGCGTCGCGTACCAGCAGGGACACGTCGAAGCGCTCGCCCGGGCGGTATAAGTCTCGTCCCGCATACACCAGGATCTTGTTGTCTCGCGACGGGTAACCGCCCACGTCGAATTCGGACAAATCCAGCGCCGGCTCGCCCAGCGCGAGCATGGACACTTCAGCGCCGCGCCGCGCGACCAGCACGCGGGCCGCATCGATGTTGCCCACGAATGACGCCCGGCCCTGGCCGTCCGCCTTGGCCCGGCCCAACGACTTGGCGTTTCCGTCCAGCAATTCGAACTCGACGTCCTCAATAGCCTTGCCGCTCTTGAGCGAGGTGGCGAAGGCTTCGATTTGCTTCGCGTACACCCGGGCGTGCAAGCCGATGTCGCTGACGTAGAAATACGTGACCTGGTATTCGTCGCGGAACCGTCCGGGCTGGCTCATGACCGCGACGTAAATGCCGGGATCCTTGAGCTCCTTGATGTCCTCCACCGGCAGGAAGGTGACGTGGCGTCGATCGGGCTTGTCATCCGTCAGGAACCGCCCCGCATAGACGCTCCGCGTCAGGTCCTTCAGCCTGTCCAGGTCCCAGCTTCCGACGGTGCCCTTCAAGCTGCGGTTACTGCTGTAGCGCCAGTCGTCATCGTCATCCCGGTCGCCATCCTCTTCGGCGCGCACGGCCGCGGCTCTGCGCAAGCCCAGCACCTGCTCGAAGAAACGCGGGAAATGCGCCGGATCGATGCGCAGGAACTGCACGTCCACTTCCGGCACGTTGACCGTCACCACCGGCAGCCCGCCGTTCTGGCCGGCTGGCAGCACGACGCCCCGGCTCGCGAAATAGAACGAAGGCGGCATGGCATCGCTCGCGACCTCGCAGCGATACCCCTCGGGCAGCGTCTTGCCACCGGCGTCTTTCACCTCGGCCGAAACGCCGACCGTGTACCGGCGATTGGGTCGGATGTATGGAAAGTATGCGACCCGGGGATTGTCCCCTATCGTCCAATCGCCCTTTACCACCGCGCCTTCGGGCATCGCGCCCGCAGGCTGCGGCTGGCGTGCCGTGCGGCCGCGCACCGCATCGCTACCCTCGCCCTCATCCGCGGAAGGCGCCGGGCCGGAATCCACCACGCGCAGCAGCCTGCCCAAAGACTGCCGCCTGTCGAGCGGCTGTGAAAAAGTCACGGCCAGCGCCAACGACTCATCGAACACCCGCGTCGTGCAAGACAGCAATGCAAAGGGATCGGCAGCCCCCGCCGGCTCGACGGCGGGGGGCACATCATCTTGCCTGCCCGCCTGCTTGCCCGCCCACCATGCACCCATGCCTACGGCGGCCAGCACCATGGCGCCCACGACCGACCAAGCGGCCACTCTTTTCTTGTCCAACATCGGTTCCCCCGTACGGCACGCGTGCGCCGCAGGCGCTATTAAAGGGGCAGACGACCGACGTTGTGAAGCACAAGCGTCGAAAAATTACATTTGCGAGCCGCGCCGGCTTCCAGCCGATGGCGTGGCATCTTGATAGAAACGCAATGCCATCGCGTGATAGAACGGCCGCGGACAGAATTGCCGCGACACCCACGACGCCACCAACGTGGCCATCAACAAGTGGAAGGTCAGGTCCTGGCTGCGTGTCATTTCCATGACGACGACGCTGGCCGTGATGGGTGCCTGCGTGGCCGCAGCGAGGAAAGCGGCCATCGAGACCAGCGCCAGGGTGCGGCCATCCGCGTTCGGTCCGGCCAATTGCACGATGTGGTCGCCTATGCCGGCGCCAATGGCCAGCGACGGCGTGAATATGCCGCCCGGAATGCCGCATACGTACGACACGACGCTGGCCAGCCACTTGGCGATGCCGAACCAGGCACTCTCGATGGGCTGGCCGTTCAGCAAGGCGGCGGTCTGCGCATAGCCCGTTCCGTACGTGGCGCCGCCCGTCAGCAAGCCCAAGACCGCCACGACCACACCGGCGATGGCCGCCACGCGTATCGGGTGGCCGTCGATCCAGTCGCGCCAGCGCGCCGGGGCCAAGCCGCGCGCCCCGCGCAACAGCATGGTGGCGAACAAACCGCCCAGCGCGCCGTTCAGTATGCCGCTGGCAAGCGTCCACCCCCAGCTCCCTTGCGCAAAGCTCGCCTTGGCTGCGACGTGGAAGTACGGATTGTCGCCCGCGATGGCCAAGGCGATGAAACCGGAAGCGAGGACGCCCGAGAGCGCCAGGCGGTTCCACCTCACCTCGGCGCTCCGGCCCAGCTCCTCGATGGCGAATACCACGCCTGCAAGCGGCGTATTGAACGCAGCCGCCAACCCGCCGGCGGCGCCAGCGGCGATCAGCTCGCTCGTGCGAAAGCGAAGCCGGACCCCGAAACGCTCCTGCCACCAGCGTCCCCAGCCCAGCATGGCCGCCGCCCCAACCTGCACCGACGGACCTTCGCGGCCCACCGACGCGCCCGCCAGCAGTGCGAGGGCCGTGAGCGGGATTTTCCATAGCGCCTGCATCAGCGAGACGAGACCGCTCGCCGCGAGCGGCGCCGGCAACGAAGTCGCGGCAATGACCTGGGGGATGCCGCTACCGCGCGCGAGCGGGGCCACCTTCATGGTCAGCCAGCGCAGCCCCGCCATGGCAGCGGGAATGACGAACAGCGCCGCCCATGGAGCGGCCTGCGTCCATCGTGCATTCCACTCGAGCGCCATCTCGGCCAGCCGGGCGAACGCTAGCGACAGCAGGGCCACGCCCGCCGCGCCGCACAACACGAGCGCGTAGCGGAACGTCTTGCGCGACACGCGCAGGACCTGGCGGCCTTTGCGCCGGACGGTAATGGAAGCCTGGTCTCGCCAGGTGACGGGGCGTCGGTTCTTCAAGGATGCCGGGACAATAAAAAAGCGCGCCATTCGTCAAGGCCTGCCTTGCGAAAAGCGCGCATGATGCGGCCGCTAGGGCCTAGGGGCCGCATGCTGGCGCCGCAATGCGGCGCATCGGAAATCAGCCGAAGTTCTTGGCTACGAATTCCCAGTTGACGATGCCCCAGAAGTTTTCGAGGTACTTCACGCGGGCGTTGCGGTAGTCGATGTAGTAGGCGTGTTCCCACACGTCACAGGTCAACAGGGGCGTGTCGCCGGTGGTCAGCGGGTTGCCGGCGGCGCCGGTGTTGACGATGTCGAGCGAGCCGTCGGCCTTCTTGACCAGCCAGGTCCAGCCCGAACCGAAGTTGGCCGCGGCGAGCTTGTTGAAGGCGTCCTTAAAGGCGTCAAAGCTGCCCCACTTGGCATTGATGGCGTCGGCCAGCTTGCCCGAGGGAGGCGTGCTCTTGGGCGTCAGGCAGTTCCAGTAGAAGGAGTGGTTCCAGTGCTGGGCCGCGTTGTTGTAGATGCCGCCAGAGGATTTCTTGACGATGTCCTCGAGCGAGGCATTCTCGAACTCGGTGCCCTTGATGAGGTTGTTCAGGTTGGTGACGTAGGTCTGGTGATGCTTGCCGTGGTGGTATTCCAGGGTTTCCTTGGAAATGGTCGGGGCCAAGGCATCCAGGGCATACGGCAATTGCGGAAGGGTGTGTTCCATCTGAGCTCCTGATTCTGGTTGGGAGGGTTGCGTATGCATTTTATCGACAAGAATACACGTTGGTAGGGAAGCCCCCGCGTGACGAAAGGTTAACCCGCCCCGCCGACGGTCCGTCGCGCCGGCTCACAAAGTGCCGCGGTCCGGTTCCACGGCCGTCACCGACGCCTCTGCGGCCCCTTCGGCAAAACTCAGCGCGAGCGGCTCGCCGACTTCCAGCGTATGGGCCTGCCGGACGATGTGGCCGCGGGCATCGCGCACGATGGTATAGCCTCGCGCCAGGGTCTGCTCCGGCCCGAGCGCCCGCAGATGCGCCGCATGCGAAGCCAGGCGCTGCTGCAGGCTGGCCAACTGATAAGCCTGGCGTTGGCGCAGGCGGCGGGCGATATCGTCCACGCGCGATGCCATGCGCGCGGGGTCGGGAAGCTGCGCGATCAGGCGCTGCCGCAGAAGCCCCACCTCCGAAGCGCGGTCGCGCTGGGCCGCGGACCAGGCCGCGCTCAAGCCGCGGGCGAGGCTGGCGAGGCGATCTCGCTGGCGCGCCAGCCGCTCGCGCGGAGGAATGAGCTGCGCGGCCGCGCGATCCAATCGCTGCTCCAGCTGCTCCATGCGCCTGCGTTGCGCCCGCCGCAGGCCCTGGGCAGCCTGTTCGACCCGGGTCAACCATTGTGCGCGCGGCAGGCTCGCCAGCTCGGCCGCCGCCGTCGGTGTCGGCGCCCGCACGTCCGCCGCGAAATCCGCAATGGTGAAATCCGTCTCGTGGCCTACCCCGCTGATGACGGGAATCCGGCTGGCGGACACGGCCCGGGCCAAGCCTTCGTGATTAAACGCCCAGAGATCCTCGATGCTGCCGCCCCCCCGCACCAGCAACAAGGTATCGACCTCGGCCCGGCGGTTCGCCAGTTCGACGGCCTGGGCGAGCCGCTCGCCGGCATCCTCCCCTTGCACCGGAGCCGGATATACCACCACCCCGACGTGGGGCGCGCGGCGCGCGAGCGCGGTCAGGACATCGCGCAACGCCGCGGCTTGCAACGAAGTAACGATGCCCACGGTACGCGGGATGGGCGAGGGCGCGCGCTTGCGCCCCGGATCGAACAGCCCTTCTGCGGCCAGCTTTTCCTTGAGCCGCAGGAACGCCTCGAACAGGTCGCCCTGGCCCGCGCGGCGCATGGACTCGACTTGCAGCTGGTAGTCGCCGCGCGGCTCATACAGCGACACGCGCGCCCGGACTTCGATGCGGTCGCCTTCCCGTGGCGTGAAGCCGACGAGCATGGCCCGCCCGCGAAACATGACGCCCCGCGCCGCCGCGCTCCCGTCCTTGAGGGTGAAGTACCAGTGGCCCGAGGCAGCGGCCGTGAAATTGGACACCTCCCCGCGGACCCACACCAACGGGATGTTGCGCTCCAACAAAGTGGCTACGGCGCGGTTCAACTGGGAGATTGTCAGTATCCCCCGCGAAAAATCGTCATGTGCAGATGCAAATCCACTATTCATCAGGCTTTCCGAGCAAGAACCTTTCCACAGCCTCGTAAACTGTACATGTCAAGTATTTTTTTCGTCACGACACTCGAAATCAATTCGTAAGAGATTGATTTCATTGAATTTTTGACTATTTCGCGGGCTGAACAAAAACCGGGCATCCTACCGGAAAAGGCATCACGCGTAGGATCAAGCCAAGTTACCCACACAATTATCCACAGATTCTGTGGATACCTCCGGCGGCCCGACTTGCCCAGACCCGGCCGCGCTCGTACATTCTCGCCTTCATCGAAAAGGAGAGGTTTCTTGCTCGCCATCGTCCGCGAGGCCGGCTGGCCCATCTGGCCCCTGATCGCCACCTCGTTCATCGCACTGACGCTCATCGTCGAACGCCTGCTCGCCCTGCGCAAGCGCCGCATCGCCCCGCCCCGCCTGCTGGAAGACGTCCTCGTGCTGGTGCAGAAGCGCCGCGTCACGCCCGACATCATAGCCAGGCTGGAGGCCGACTCCCCGCTGGGGAGGGTGCTGGCCGCCGGCCTGCGCAACATGCATCGCTCCCGGCCCGCGCTCAAGGACGCCCTCGAACAGGCCGGGGAAAACGTCGCCCACAGCCTGGGCCGGTACGTGGGCGCCATCGGCACCATCGCGGCCGTCGCCCCCTTGATGGGCCTGTTCGGCACCGTCGTCGGCATGATCGAGATTTTCGGCTCCTACTCGCCCGCCGGCAGCGATCCCGCCCAGTTGGCCCACGGCATCTCCATCGCCCTCTATAACACGGGCCTAGGCATTTTCATCGCCATCCCGGCCATGATCTTCTATCGTTATTTCCGCGCGCGCATCAACGACAGCCTGCACGAACTGGAGCGTGCGGCCGCGCGGCTGATGGATGCTTTGCATGAACCTGCCTGAGCCGCCCTGGAAACAGGCCGGCCGCGGCCGGCGGTGCATCACGGCAATGGAGCGCTGGACATGAATTTCCGTCGGCATCTCGGGCACGACGAACCCGACATCAATCTGATCCCGCTGATCGACGTCCTACTGGTGATCCTGATTTTCCTCGCCGCCAGTACGTCTTTCTCGCGCTTCAGCCAATTGTCCGTGCGGCTGCCCGACGCCTCCGCCCAGGAACAGGAGCCCGGGCCGCAAATCACGATGACCGTCGCCGCGGACGGCCGCTACGCCCTGAATGGCCGCGCCCTGCCGGTATCCGAGGCCGGGCCGCTTGCCGAAGCGATACGCAAGGCGGCGGCCGGGCGTGAAGACCCGACGCTGGTGATCGACGCCGACGCGTCAGCCACGCACCAAGCCGTGGTACGGGCCATGGAAGCCGCAGGCCGCGCGGGGATTTCCCGCGTGGGATTCACGACACAATCCACCGCAGCGCCTGCCTCCCGATGAAATCCTCGGCCCTGCGCGCGACACTACAGCACCAGTGGCAAGAAGGCGGCTGGCTCTCGCGCCTGCTGCGCCCGCTCGCCTGCCTGACGGCAGCCGCTGTCGCCGCCAAGCGCTGGGCCTATCGCACAGGGTGGCGCCGGGCCGAGCGCCTGCGCGTGCCGGTCGTGGTCGTGGGCAACCTCTACGTCGGCGGCACGGGCAAGACACCATTCATCGTGGCTGCCGCGCAAGCGCTGCGCGAGCGCGGCCGCCATCCGGGAATCGTCAGCCGCGGCTATGGCGCATCGATCGGCCCGGCCCCGCGCGTAGGGTGCGGCAGCATCGATCCGGCCGCGTTCGGGGACGAGCCCGCCCTCATCGCGCGCCAGGCCGGGGTTCCCGTCGCCGTGCATCCGCGCCGCGCCGCCGCCGCCCGGGCATTGCTCGAGCAGCACCCGGAGGTGGACGTCATCCTCTCCGACGACGGCCTGCAGCACCTGGGCCTGGCCCGGGACGTCGAAATCGTCGTGCAGGACGAGCGGGGCATCGGCAATGGACTGCTCCTGCCCGCCGGCCCCTTGCGCGAGCCGGCCTCCAAGTTGGGGGACGTCGATGCCATCGTCACCAACCGCAGCGGCGCCCGCGGCGGGCGGCCACCGGCTACGCCGCCCGGGGTGCGGGCGGTAGATATGGACCTCGTCATCGACGGCGTCCGGCGGCTGGCCGACGGCGAATGGCGAGCGCTGCAGGCGCTGCCGCCCGCGCGCCGCATCGCAGCCGTGGCAGGCATTGGCAATCCCTCGCGCTTTTTCGAGACCCTACGCCGGGCGGGCATCCACCTGGACGCAGCCCTCGGGTTGCCCGACCACTACGACTACGCGGATTCTCCGTTCGCCGCCATCGACGCGGACCTCATACTCATCACCGATAAGGACGCCGTAAAATGTTCTTTTTTGGACGACCCGCGCGTATGGGTCGTCAGCGTATCGGCGCACTTGTCCGACCCCACCTTCTTCGACTGGCTGGAAACCCGACTCCATGGACGTACGCCTGCTTGACATCCTGGTCTGCCCGCTTTGCAAGGGGCCCTTGCGCCACGACCGCTCGGCCAAGCTGCTGACTTGCCGCGCCGATCGGCTGAGCTTCCCCATCCGCGACGGCATACCGGTCATGCTCGAGTCCGAGGCACTGCCCTGGCAGGAAGAGGCCGAAGCGCAAGCCGGCGAGGCCGCCCGTGGCTGACCTGCCCGCGTTCATCGCCATCATTCCGGCCCGTGCCGCCTCCACCCGGCTGCCGGGCAAGATGCTTGCCGACATCGGCGGCGAACCCATGGTGGTGCGCGTCGCCCGGCAGGCACAGGCGAGTGGCGCCGCCCGCGTGCTGGTCGCCACCGACGACGCCGCGATCCGGGATGCGGTGCGCGCGCATGGGTTCGAGAGCCTGCTGACGCGCGCCGACCATCCCACGGGCACGGACCGCCTGGCCGAAGCGTGCGATGCGCTCGAGCTCGACGACACCCAGCTCGTGGTCAACGTCCAGGGCGACGAACCTTTGATCGACCCGGCGCTCATCGCGCAGGTCGCGCAC
Source organism: uncultured Pigmentiphaga sp. (assembly GCF_937950555.1). Taxonomy (NCBI): domain Bacteria; kingdom Pseudomonadati; phylum Pseudomonadota; class Betaproteobacteria; order Burkholderiales; family Alcaligenaceae; genus Pigmentiphaga; species uncultured Pigmentiphaga sp. The sequence continues at coordinate 61,442 of NZ_CALFCW010000008.1, forward strand.
ACCCTCGACCGCCACGCCGCGGCCGCCATTGCCACGGCGGCGCACCCCATCGACACGGCCGAGGAGCTGTTCAACCCGAACTTCGTCAAGGTCGTGTGCGGCGCCGACGGACATGCGCTGTACTTCTCGCGTGCCCCCATTCCCTGGGCGCGCGACGCGCTAGCCGCAGGCGAACGCGTTTGCGCACCGGGCCTGCCCGCCATGCGCCACATCGGCCTATACGCGTACCGGGTCGGTTTCCTGCGTCGCTTTCCCTCGCTGCCGCAAGGCAGGCTGGAGAAGTGGGAATCGCTCGAGCAACTCAGGGCGCTGGAACACGGCTATGCGATCCAGGTGCACGTCACGCCGCAGGCCCCTGCGCCCGGGGTCGACACCCAGGCCGATTTGGAACTCGTACGCCGGTTAGTCGCCGAAAGAAGCTAATTTGACCGCTCTGGCGCGCTTGAGGTAATTTTGGGCAATCGCGCCTGGAACACGCGGCCACAAGGGGGGCGGCACCACACCGACGACCGCATGCCGCAACGCATCGGCCTTCTCTTCACACTGGCGATACCGCAACGCCGCCCCGGCGGGGCCTGGACTGCCGTGTTTGCGCCGATCGTGCCACAGGACTAGAACACCAACTCAATCAGGAATCATCAATGCGTCTAATCTTGCTTGGAGCGCCCGGCGCCGGCAAAGGCACTCAGGCTGCGTTCCTCAAGGAACGCTACGGCATCCCGCAAATCTCCACCGGCGACATGCTCCGTGCCGCCGTCAAGGCCGGCACCCCGCTCGGGATCGAAGCGAAAAAAGTCATGGATGCCGGCGGCCTTGTGTCCGACGACATCATCATCGGCCTGGTCAAGGATCGCCTCAAGGATCCCGACTGCGCGAACGGCTACCTGTTTGACGGTTTCCCGCGCACCATTCCGCAAGCCGAAGCCCTGCGCGCGGCAGGCGTGCCGCTCGACTTCGTCGTCGAAGTGGACGTGCCGGAAGAGGAAATCATCGAACGCATGAGCGGTCGGCGCGTGCACCTGCCCAGCGGACGCACCTACCACCTGCGGTTCAACCCGCCCAAGAACGAAGGCGTCGACGACATCACGGGCGAACCCCTGGTGCAGCGCGACGACGACAAGGAAGAGACCGTGCGCAAGCGCCTCGAGGTCTACCGCCAGCAGACGCGCCCGCTGGTGGATTATTACTCGCAATGGGCTGCGTCGGGCGACCCGCAGGCGCCGCGCTACCGGAAGATTTCCGGCGTCGGCACCGTCGAGGAAATCAAGGCCCGGCTCTTCGACGCGGTCAAGTAACCGCGCGCGGCGGCGCCCCCCGCCGCCCCCGCAGACGAACGCTTCGCCTGCGCTCAATCGTTTTTGTTTGCTTCGTAGTCGTCAAGGTTTCGCAGTAGAACAAAAAAGGAGGAGTTGCATGGCCACCGGTCTGTTGTTTGCGCTCGTATGCGGCCTTTTGGCCGTCGCATTCGGCGCGTTTTCCACTTTCTGGATCCTCAAGCAGGAGAGCGGGAACACCCGCATGGTGGAAATCGCGTCGGCGGTCCAGCAGGGGGCGCAAGCCTATCTCGCCCGACAATATTCCACCATCGCGATCGTCGGCGTCATCCTGTTCATCGTCATCGGCCTCGTTCCCGGCCTCGGCTGGGCGTGTGCGGTGGGCTTCGCGGTCGGCGCCATCCTGTCCGGCGCAGCGGGCTTCATAGGCATGAACGTATCGGTGCGCGCCAACGTGCGCACGGCGCAAGCCGCGACACTCGGGCTCAACCAGGCCTTGACCGTCGCCTTCCGCGGCGGCGCCATCACCGGCATGCTGGTAGTCGGCCTCGGGCTGACCGGCATCACCGTGCTGCTCTGGATCCTGCTCGCCACCAATCTTTCCGGGGCCGAGGGGCTGCATGACAGGCTGCTTCCGCTCATCGGCCTCGCCTTCGGTTCGTCCCTGATCTCCATCTTTGCCCGCCTCGGCGGCGGCATCTTCACCAAGGGAGCGGACGTCGGCGCCGACCTCGTGGGCAAGGTCGAAGCCGGCATCCCCGAAGACGATCCGCGCAACCCGGCCGTGATCGCCGACAACGTAGGCGACAACGTGGGCGACTGCGCAGGCATGGCAGCCGACCTCTTCGAGACCTATGCCGTCACCATCATCGCCACCATGCTGCTGGGCTCGCTCATGATCGAGGTCGCCCCGCTCGAGGCGGTGATTTATCCGCTCGTGCTCGGCGGGTTCTCCATCATCGCGTCCATCCTGGGTTGCATGGCGGTCAAGGCGAGCCCTGGCAAGCGCATCATGAGCGCCCTGTACCGCGGCCTCATCGTCGCCGGCGTCCTGGCGCTCGTCGTGTTCTACCCGCTCACGGCATGGGTGTTCGGCGGAACGCCCCTCGACGACGGCGGCAGCCTTGGCAGGCTGTACGGTTGCACCGTGGTCGGACTGGTGCTGACCGGCCTCATCGTCTGGATCACCGAGTACTACACCGGCACCGAATACAAGCCGGTGCGCTCGGTCGCCCAAGCCTCCACCACGGGCCACGGGACCAACATCATCGCCGGCCTGGCCGTATCGATGAAGTCGACCGCCGCGCCGGTCATCCTGGTATGCCTGGCCATCTACGCCGCTTATACCCTGGCCGGCCTGTACGGCATCGCCGTCGCCGCTACCTCCATGCTGTCGATGGCCGGCATCATCGTCGCGCTGGATGCCTACGGCCCCATCACCGACAATGCGGGCGGCATCGCCGAAATGGCACAAATGCCCGAATCGGTGCGAAATATCACCGACCCGCTCGACGCCGTGGGTAACACCACGAAAGCCGTCACCAAGGGCTATGCCATCGGCTCTGCGGGCCTGGCGGCGCTGGTGCTGTTTGCCGACTTCACCCACGCGCTGGACCACCTCGGCAAGAGCGTGGGCTTCTCGCTGGCGGAGCCGGCCGTCATCATCGGCCTGTTCATCGGCGGCCTCATCCCCTATCTCTTCGCCGCCATGGCAATGGAGGCCGTCGGGCGTGCGGCAGGCTCGGTGGTGGTCGAGGTTCGCCGCCAGTTCAAGGAGATCCCAGGCATCATGGAAGGCACCGGCAAGCCTGAATACGGCAAGGCGGTAGACATGCTCACCAAGGCCGCGATCAAGGAAATGATGATTCCTTCGGCCCTGCCCGTCGTGGTGCCCATCGTGCTGGCCATCGTCATCGGCCTGCTGATGGGCGGCGAGGCGGCCCGGATGGCCGTGGGCGGCATGCTGATGGGGGCCATCGTCACGGGCCTGTTCGTCGCCATCTCGATGTGCACGGGCGGCGGCGCCTGGGACAACGCCAAGAAATACATCGAGGAAGGCAATCACGGCGGCAAGGGATCGGAAGCCCACAAGGCTGCCGTGACCGGCGACACGGTCGGCGACCCCTACAAGGATACGGCCGGCCCCGCGGTGAACCCGCTCATCAAGATCGTCAACATCGTGGCACTGCTGCTAGTGCCGCTGCTCTGAACGCGTTGCCGCCCGGGCGGACGCCCCGGCCCTGCCCGGGCGGCACGCGCTAATCGCTCACTACCCGGCGACGGAAATCGCGCGGCCTGAATCCGAGCGCGAACAGGGCTCCGAAATACACAACGGCCGACCCGGCTACCACGGCCAGCAACAAGGCAGCCCGCATCCAGGCGCGGGCCTGCAGGCCCAGCCAGTCGATCTGCTGTTCAATGAACCACAGCGCCGCTCCCATCGCGGCCAACGCCACGACGAGCCGCACCAGGAACCCCGCCCAGCCGCCGGCAGGACGGTACGCTCCGCGCCGGCGCAGCCCTACGAGCAAGGCCAGCGCGTTGATGCAAGCACCCGTGCCGATGGAAAGCGCCAGGCCGGCATGCTGCAGCCAGGGCACGAATACCAGGTTCAGGCATTGCGTCGCCACCAGCACGACCAGCGCGATCTTGACCGGCGTGCGGATGTCCTGCCGCGCGTAAAACCCGGGCGCGAGAATCTTCACCGACAACAGCCCGATCAGCCCCACCGCATAGGCGATGACCGCAGTCCGGGTCTGGGCCACGTCGACAGCCGTGAACGCGCCGTAATGGAACAAAGTGCTGACGAGCCCCTCGGACATCAGCGCAAGCCCCAGGCAAGCCGGCAGCCCCAGCAGCAGCGTGAGCCGCAGGCCCCAGTCGAGCAGCGCGCTGTACTCCTCGGGTCGCCCCGCCGCATGGGCCTGGGAGAGGCTGGGCAACAGCACGGTGCTCAGCGCGATGCCCAACAGCGCGGTCGGGAATTCCATCAGCCGGTCGGCGAACGATAGCCAGGTCACGCTGCCCGGCGCCAGCCAGGTCGCGATGTTGGTATTGATGAGCAGCGAAAGCTGCGCGACCGACACCCCCACGATGGCCGGCAGCATCTGCCGCACGATGCGCCGTACATAGGGATCGGCCCAGGCGGTACGCAATCCCAGGCCTATGCGCGGAAATAAGCCGATGCGCGCCAAGGCCGCGAACTGGACCGCCAGTTGCGCCACACCGCCCACCATGACGCCGACTGCCAAGGCATGGATGGGCACGGAAAAACGCGGGGCGAGCCACAGGCTGGCGGCGATCATGGAAAGATTCAGCAGCACCGGCGTGAAAGCCGGCACGCCGAAACGCCGCCACGTATTGAGGACGCCCGAGGCGAACGCGACCAACGACATGCACAGGATGTACGGGAACATGACCCGGGTCATCCAGACCGCAGAGTGGAAGTCGGCAGCGCGGTCGGCCCCGCGCAAGCCGCTGCCGACGGCGCTCACCACCCACGGCGCTGCCACGACGCCTAGCGCCGTGACCACCATCAGGGTAAAGGTCAGCAAGGACGCGACCCGGTCCAGCAGCAGCCGGGTGTCTTCGGGAGCATGCCGGGCGCGGGCTTCGCCCAGGATGGGCACGAAAGCCTGGGAAAACGCGCCCTCTGCGAACAGGCGCCGCAGCAGGTTGGGAATGCGGAACGCCACCCAGAAAGCGTCCGTGAGGCTGCCGGCGCCAAAGGCCCGGGCGATGAGGATGTCGCGTACCAGGCCGGTAATCCGGGACAATAAGGTATAACTGCTGACAGTGGCCGCGGCGCGCAGCAAATTCATGGATGACCTTCTACGCGGCGCACCGCGCGGATGTGTTGCAGATGCACGTGTTGAGCAATGGACGAATCACGTCGCATTTGATTTTACGGGCATTTAAGGCTATAGTCTTTGGCTTTGCGAAGCTCCTTCCCCGCGCGAACGACGTATAGCGCGAACGTGTGCAAGACGTGTCTTCGCCTTACTCGATACGGAATTTTCCATGGCTAATACCGCCCAAGCACGCAAGCGCGCCCGCCAAGCAGTGGCCCGCAACAAGCACAATTCCAGCCTGCGCTCGATGCTGCGCACCTCGATCAAGCGTGTGCGCCAAGCCATCGAGGCCGGCGACAAAGCCGCCGCCACGGAAGTGCTGCAAAAGGCCACCAGCGTGATCGACCGCGTCGCCGACAAGAAAATCATCCACAAGAACAAGGCCGCTCGCCACAAGAGCCGCCTGGCCGCCGCCGTCAAGGCGCTGGCCTAATCCGGATCGGCGCCGCGGCCTTCGGGCCGCGCAAATGAAAGCAAAGCCTGCCCGTCGGGATACTGACGGGCAGGCTTTCGTTCGCCCCTTCCAAGGCAATCAGCCAGCCCCTCGCCATGAAGAAGGCAAAAAAAGAGCGGGGTCAGCCCCGCTCGGGATCGGAAGGCTTGTCTGCCGCGTCGGGAATCAGGCAGGCCTCCATGGTCCGCAAGTCGTTGTCCCGCGCGAAGTCGACCACGAATTGCCAGGCCAGGGGCTCGAGCGCACGCAGCCGCTCGTCCACCACCACGCACTTGACGCCGTCGATGAAGGTCGGCACGACATAGGGCGAATAGGTATAGGGGCTCGCCACGCTGCCCTTGGGTCGAAAAGGCGACATGACGCCAGCCAGGCGCTCGGCCCAGTCGCTGGGACGAAACTTGCTGCCGCTGTGGGTGATGCCCTGGATAATGAACTGCCTGACGCTTTCAGCCATCGTCGATGTGTGGGCGGAAAATCCGCGGTGAAGAGGTCTCGTGAACCCGGTAGATCTCCGGCCGGATCGGTTGCATGCCTGATCGGGCCGCCCGTACGTCAGCGATGGCAGGCGCACGAGGGGCGGTTTACGCCGCAAATGAGAGCTGAGCATTGTAACTGATCGCCCCAGGCCTCCTCCACTTTCCTTGCAAGCCAAGGACGCGGCGCGCAGGACGCGACGGCGCGTCACCGGCGACCGGCGCCCTTCCCTCGGGTATCATTGATCCTTTCCGCGAAACGAGCCGATGAGTCGATAGCCGCGCGGTGCCGGCCACTGCACGCTGATTCGGCGATTCCCTGTCAGAGGCGTCGTATGAACGCACAACCCGAACAAACCTCCAAGAAATCCCCTCCCCCGTTGCGGCACTTCCTGCAGTTCAACGACTTCACGCGTGAGGAAATCGAGTATCTGTTCGACCGCGCCGCGCTCATCAAGCGCAAGTTCAAGAACTACGAACCGCACTTCACCCTGAGCGACCGCACGCTCGCCATGGTGTTCGAGAAAGCCAGCACGCGTACCCGTGTCTCGTTCGAGGCAGGCATGTACCAAATGGGGGGCTCGGTCATCCACCTGACCACGGGCGATTCCCAGCTGGGCCGCGCCGAGCCGATCGAAGACGCGGCCCAGGTCATCTCCCGCATGGTGGACCTGGTGATGATCCGCACTTTCGAACAAACCAAGATCGAACGGTTTGCGGCACACTCGCGCGTGCCAGTCATCAACGGCCTGACCAACGAATTCCACCCCTGCCAGATCCTGGCCGACATCTTTACCTACATCGAGCACCGTGGCCCCATCCAGGGCAAGACGGTTGCCTGGGTGGGCGATTCCAACAACATGTGCAACACGTGGCTGCAGGCCGCCGAGCTGCTGGATTTCAATCTGCACGTCTCCACGCCTCCCGGCTATGAGCTCGAGCCGGAGCGCGCGGGAGTCGTCAGCCCCGAGCGCCTCAAGCAGTTCGCCGACCCGATGCAAGCCTGCGCAGGCGCCCACCTCGTCACCACCGACGTGTGGACGAGCATGGGCTTCGAGGCGGAAAACGAAGAACGCCGGGCCGCCTTCGCCGACTGGTGCGTCGATAGCGAAATGATGGCCGTGGCCGATCCCAGCGCGATCTTCATGCACTGCCTGCCCGCGCACCGGGGCGAGGAAGTCACGGCCGAAGTGATCGACGGCCCGCAAAGCGTGGTTTGGGACGAAGCGGAAAACCGCCTGCACGTCCAAAAGGCCTTGATGGAATTCCTGCTGCTCGGACGCCTTTAGACCCAGGCGTGGGAAATGGTGGCGCGCCGGCAACGGTGGCCCGGCCATTTCCCGCGCACGGCCCCCGGCAAATGGTGCCGGCCGCCATCCTTGCTACAATAGCCGATCGCCCTTGTTAGGCCGGGGGGCGGTTGCACGATCCCGCGTTATGGCGCGGCGCCTTGCGGCGCCTCCATAGCCGGTGACCTAGACCGGCCAATAGCCGCACCGCCACACGCGGGCCGTCCATGTCCTGGGAACATCAATGAGCGAAGTAAAGAAGGTCGTACTAGCCTACTCGGGCGGCCTTGACACATCCGTCATCCTGAAATGGCTGCAGGATACGTACCAGTGCGAAGTCGTCACCTTCACCGCCGACATCGGCCAGGGTGAGGAACTCGAACCGGCTCGCACCAAGGCACTGAAGTTTGGCATCAAGCCGGAACACATCTATATCGAAGATCTGCGCGAAGAGTTCGTGCGCGACTTCGTCTTCCCGATGTTCCGCGCGAACACCATCTACGAAGGCGAATACCTGCTCGGCACGTCCATCGCGCGGCCACTGATCGCCAAGCGCCAGATCGAGATCGCCCGCGAGGTGAAGGCCGACGCCGTCTCGCACGGCGCCACCGGCAAGGGCAACGACCAGGTCCGGTTCGAACTCGGCTACTACGCGCTCGAGCCGGGCATCAAAGTCATCGCCCCGTGGCGCGAATGGGACCTGCTCTCTCGCGAGAAGCTGCTCGCCTACGCCGAGAAGGCCGGCATTCCCATCGAGATGAAGCACAAGCAAGGCGGCGCGCCCTACTCCATGGACGCCAACCTGCTCCACATCAGCTACGAAGGCCGGCACCTGGAAGACCCGAAGGCCGAGGCGGAAGAGTCGATGTGGCGCTGGACGGTGTCCCCGGAGGCCGCGCCCGACGCCCCGGAATACGTGGAGCTCGAATTCGAGCGCGGCGACATCGTCGCCGTGAATGGCAAGCGCATGACGCCCGCCCAAGTGCTCACCGAACTGAACAAGCTCGGCGGCAAGCACGGCATCGGCCGCCTCGACCTGGTGGAAAACCGCTACGTCGGCATGAAGTCCCGCGGCTGCTACGAAACCCCGGGAGGCACGATCATGCTGCGCGCGCACCGGGCGATCGAATCCATCACGCTTGACCGCGAAGTCGCCCACCTCAAGGACGACCTCATGCCGCGCTACGCCAGCCTGATCTACAACGGCTACTGGTGGAGCCCGGAACGCAAGGCGCTGCAGGTGCTGATCGACCACACCCAGCAGTCGGTCAACGGGTGGGTGCGCCTGAAGCTGTACAAGGGCAACGTCTATACGGTGGCGCGCGACTCCAAGGACACCCTGTTCGACCAGACCATCGCAACCTTCGACGACGACGGCGGCGCCTACGACCAAGCCGATGCCGGCGGTTTCATCAAGCTGAACGCGCTGCGCATGCGGATTGCCGAAAACGCTCGCCGCAAGCGCGGATGAGTTCGGTGGCAATGCTTGCCTCATCCGCCCCCTGACGGGCGCCCACACGGACGATCGGCGACCACGGGTCGCCGATCTCGTTTTTGCCCCTGCCGCCCCAACATTCATTCTTGCCATGACCGAGCAAGCCGCACCGCCCGTAGCCATTATCGAAACCGGCGTGCCTCCCGCACCGGTTGCCGGCCGGCACGGCAGTTTCAGCCACATGATCTGCCGGGCGGCGGGGCTGCGGCCGGACGAAGCGGAAATCATCGCTGTCTACCGAGGCGAAGCCCTGCGCCCGCCTTCGAGCTACCGCGCAGCCATCATCACGGGCTCGCCCGCCATGGTGACCGAACGCGCGCCTTGGAGCGAACGGGCCGCCGCCTGGGTGCGACAGGCGGTCGACGAGAAGCTGCCCATCTACGGCATTTGCTACGGCCACCAATTGTTGGCCCACGCGCTGGGCGGGCGGGTCGACTACCATCCGCGCGGACGCGAAGTCGGCACTCGGGACATCGAATTGCTGGAGCCGGCCTGCAACGCCCCGCTGACGGCTGGATTACCCAGCCACTTTCCCGCCCAGCTCATCCACCAGCAGACCGTGGTCGAATTGCCGCCCGGCGCCACCGTGCTCGCCCGCTCGGACCACGACGCCCACCAGATCGTGCAGTATGGCGACGGCGTGCTGTCCACGCAGTTCCATCCGGAGTTCTGCACCGAGATCATGGCCACCTATCTTGCGCATTACGCCGACCGGCTGAAAGAAGAAGGCTTCGACCTGGACACCTTGAAAGCACACATGCGCCCCACGCCCGAAGCCCAGGCGCTGCTGCTGCGATTCATTGAACGGTACGTGCGCACGCGCAAGGCCGCCTAGCGCGGCGCTACGTGCGCTCCGAGGCGCCCGGCACGACGACCGGTTCCGGCTCCAGGACCACGCCGTACCGGTTTTCCACATCACGGCGGATGGCCTCGGCCAGGGCCAGCACGTCGGCGGCCCGCGCCCCGCCATGGTTCACCAGCACCAGCGCCTGCCGTTCGTGGACCCCCACCGGGCCCAGACGCCGCCCTTTCCAGCCGCACTGGTCGATTAGCCAGCCGGCGGCGAGCTTGTAGCCGCCATTGGCCTGGGGGTACCCCACCAGCCCGGGGAAGCGCGCGCGCAAGGCCTCGTACTGTGCAGCCGGCACCACCGGATTCTTGAAGAAACTGCCGGCATTGCCCAGTACCGCTGGATCGGGCAGCTTGGCGCGCCGGATCTCGCACACGGCTTCGAAAACGTCGCGCGGCGACGGCGCGCCCACCAGGCGGGGATGGCGCTGCAGGTCCGGATACTCGAGCACGGGCCGCCACGGCTTGGGCAGCGTCACCCGCACGGAGGCGATGACCCAACGGCCGGGCTCGCGCTTGAACACGCTGTCGCGGTAGCCGAATCCACACTGGGAGGCATCCATGTCCACCCATTCCTCCCGCAGCAAGTCGTACGCGCGCAACCCGGCGAAGCGCTCGCACAACTCCACGCCATAGGCGCCGATGTTCTGCACAGGCGCTGCGCCCACCGTGCCCGGGATCAAGGCCAGGTTCTCCAACCCTCCCCAGCCTTGCTCGACGCAATGCGCCACGAGCCCGTGCCAGGACTCGCCGGCCGCGGCCTCGACGATGCGCATCCGCGCGTCTTCGCCTGCCAGGCGCACGCCCCGCAGCGCCACCCGGGCGACCAGCCCGCGGACTTTGGGCGGCAGCACGACGTTGCTCCCCCCCCCCAACACCAGGAGCGCGTCGTAGCGCTTGGCCAGCGTCGCCAACCGCGGCAGGTCGGCCTCGTCGTGCAATGAGACGCAGGCAGGAGCGAGGCTTTCGAGCGCGAAGGTATTGAGCGAGGACAGATCGCAGGCGCCGGGGGCGGGCAAAGAAGAACGGGTATCGGAATCAGCCAATCGAATCACCGGAAAACCTATCGGGGCGGGACGGGTTCCCGCAGCCCCGCCATCTTACTTGACTACAATTCTTCCTATCCCATCGACCGGCCTGCGGGCCGCCTCCCACGGAGCCATATCCATGCCTACATTCGATGTCGTCTGCAAACCCAACCAGGTGGAACTGCGCAATGCGGTAGAACAGACCAACAAAGAAATCGGCACCCGCTTCGACTTCAAAGGTTCGGACGCCAGGGTAGAGCAAAGCGAAAAAGAATTGGTCGCGTATGCCGATAGTGAGTTCCAACTCAACCAGGTGCGCGACGTCCTGCTGAACAAGATGGCCAAGCGCAATGTAGACGTGCGCTTCCTCGACCACGGCAAGATAGAGAAGATCGGCGGCGACAAGGTCAAGCAGGTGCTGACGGTGCGCAACGGCGTACCGCAGGACGCCGCGAAGAAAATCGTTGCGTTGGTCAAGAACAGCAAATTAAAGGTCCAGGCAAGCATCCAGGGCGACACCGTCCGCGTGCAAGGCGCCAAGCGCGACGACTTGCAGGCGACGATCGCCATGCTAAGAAAGGAAGTGACGGATTTGCCTCTCGGATTCGAGAACTTCCGGGACTAAGCCCTCTACGCGCGTATGCACGTCCCGCCCTCGAAGGCACGGCCCGGACGGCCGTGCCGCATCCGTTCAAAGCGTGGGCCGCTTGAACAAAAGAGCGGGATCGAGATCCAGCGCCTTGGCCAGCTTTTCGATGTTGTCCACCGAAATATTGACGCGCGCCCGCTCGACCTGACTGACGAACGTCCGGTCGAGATGGGCGGCGAACCCGAGTTGCTCCTGCGACATCTTCTGGGCGACCCGAAACGCGCGGACGTTGTAGCCTAGGATCTCGCGCAGGGTGGCCAACGGCGCCGATGGATTGGGGGATCTCAGTGGTGCGGGCATTGACGCATACTCCCCACGACAGCAGGTTATATCTACCGGTTTTACATCAAGTATTCCCAAGCTCGCTGCAACGCTTCGCAAAGCGCTTCAGCAAAAGTAATTTTGCGCTTGTCGGACAGATGGAAATACCGGGCTAACCCTGGTCGAGCTCATTTTGCCCATTCGGGAAAACGCGTGCGTATCGATTCCTCGATGCCGGCGGCGTCCAATCCCAGCCCGGCCAGCAGCGCCGCCTGATCGCCATGGTCGATGAAGCGGTCGGGCAAGCCGAGCTGTAGCACGGGGAGGCATACGCCGGCCTCGTTCAGCGTCTCGCAGACGGCGCTGCCTGCGCCGCCCATGATGCAGCCCTCTTCCACCGTGACCAGCGCCGCATGCCGGCTTGCCAGGTCCAGGATGAGCTCGCGGTCGATGGGCTTGACAAAGCGCATGTCGGCCACGGTGGCATCCAAGGCTTCGCCCGCCTTCAAGGCGGGAACGGCCAGGGTGCCGAATGCGAGGATGGCGATGCCCGGCTTTCCTGCTCCAAGGCGTCCGCTTTCCCGACGCACGACCCCCTTGCCCAGCGGCACGGTGTCCAGCCCGGGCGCCGGGACGACGCCCCTTCCCGCGCCGCGCGGATAGCGGACGGTGGCCGGGCCCGGATAGGCATAACACGTCGAAAGCAGTAGCCTGCACTCCGCTTCATCCGAAGGCGTGGCCACGACCATATTGGGGATGCAGCGCACGAAGGCAATATCGTAATTGCCGGCATGCGTGGCGCCGTCCGCCCCAACCAGGCCCGCGCGATCGAGCGCGAACGTCACGTCCAGGTTCTGCAGCGCCACGTCGTGGATCATCTGGTCATAGCCGCGCTGCAGAAAAGTCGAATAGATCGCGACCACCGGCTTGAGCCCCTCGCACGCCAGCCCGGCGGCGAATGTCACCGCATGCTGCTCGGCGATGCCGACGTCGAAATAGCGATCGGGGTAACGTTGCTCGAACTCCACCAAACCGCTACCTTCGCGCATGGCCGGGGTAATGCCGATCAATCGTGAGTCGGCGGCCGCCTGGTCACACAGCCATTCTCCGAACACCTGCGTGAACGTCTTGCGGGGCGGCGTAGCGGGTGCGGCGATGCCGACCGCCGGGTCGAACTTACCCGGGCCGTGGTAGAGCACCGGATCCGCTTCGGCCAGCTTGTAGCCTCGCCCCTTGCGGGTGACTACGTGCAGAAAGCGCGGCCCCGTCAGCTTGCGCATGTTCTGCAGCGTCGGGATCAGCGAATCGAGATCGTGGCCGTCGATGGGGCCCACGTAGTTGAAGCCCAGCTCTTCGAACATGGTGGCCGGCGTCACCATGCCCTTGGCATGTTCCTCGATCCGGCGCGCGAACTCGAGCACGGGTGGCACATGCGACAGGACCGCCTTGCCCACGTTGCGCGCGGCGGCATAAAACTTCCCGGACATCAGGCGCGCCAGGTAGCGGTTCAGCGCCCCGACCGGCGGCGAGATCGACATGTCGTTGTCGTTCAGGATGACCAACAGGTCGATGTCCGGCATGACGCCGCCGTTGTTGAGCGCCTCGAAGGCCATGCCGGCGGACATCGCGCCGTCGCCGATGACCGCGATGTGTTTGCGTTGGATGCCGGCGTTGCGCGCCGCCACCGCCATGCCGAGCGCGGCAGAGATGGAGGTCGAGGAATGCGCCGTGCCGAAGGCGTCATACTCGGACTCGCTGCGGCGCGGAAAGCCCGACATGCCGCCCATCTGGCGCAGCGTGGCCATGCCCGCGCGGCGGCCCGTCAGAATCTTGTGGGCGTAGGTCTGGTGTCCGACATCCCAGACGATGCGGTCATGCGGCGTATCGAACACGTAATGCAGGGCCAGCGTCAACTCCACCGTGCCGAGATTGGACGAAAGGTGGCCGCCCGTGCGGGAGACGGACTCGAGCACGAAGGCCCGCAACTCGTCCGCCAGGGCCGGAAGCTGGCATCGGTCCAGTTTCTTCAGGTCGGCCGGAGAGTCGATGCGGTCCAGCAATTTCGTTGGCATGTGCGGAATCTCCGTTCAGCGATCGCGCAAGACGATGAAGTCGGCCAGCGCCGCCAAGCGTGCGGCCCCCGGCCCAAGTGGCGCGATCGCCTCGTGCGCGGCCAGGCGCAGGCGCTCCGCCAGCGCCCGGGCCTCTTCCAGGCCCAGGATGGATACATAGGTGGGCTTGTCGGCGGCCGCATCCTTGCCGGCCGTCTTGCCCAGGCGCGCCGAATCGGCAGTGACATCGAGAATATCGTCGACCACCTGGAAGGCCAGCCCCACGGCCTGCGCATAGCCGTCGAGGGCTGCGCGCTGGGCAGAGCTCGCCCCCACGACAATGCCGCCCAGCGCCGCGCTGGCACGCAGCAACGCGCCCGTCTTCATGCGATGCATGGCCTCGAGTTCGTCGCGGTTCAAGCTCTTGCCCACGCTTGCCAGATCGATGGCTTGCCCGCCCGCCATGCCGCGGCTGCCGGCAGCCGCAGCCAACGCCTGTACGGCCTGCACCGTCAAGCCGGGCGCCACCGGCATGGCTGCCAGCACGTCGAATGCCAGCGCCTGCAGCGCGTCGCCCACCAGCAGGGCGGTCGCCTCGCCGAATTCGACGTGCACGGACGGCCTGCCCCGGCGCATGGCATCGTCATCCATGCAGGGCATGTCGTCATGGACGAGGGAATAGGCGTGTATCAATTCCACCGCCGCGGCCGCCGCATCGAGTGCGGCCTCGCCCGCCGGCCCGCTTGCGCCACAGGCCTCGCCCGCCGCGTAGGTCAGCATGGGGCGCACGCGCTTGCCGCCGCCCAGCACGGCGTACCGCATGGCCCGGTGGAGGGTGTTGGGCGCGACGCTCTCGTCGGGCAAGCAGCGCGCGAGCGCCTGTTCCGCGCGCTCGCCGCAAGCCGCCATCCACGCGGGAAATCCGTCATCGCAGGCGGTCATCGACTCAATCCCCGGCCTCGTCGAGCGGGCGGAGCAATTCGCCCTCGAGCACTTTCACCTGCTGCTCGGCGCGCGCCAGGCGGTCTTGGCAAACCCGCACCAGCTCGACGCCCCGCCGATACGCCGCTAGGGATTGTTCGAGAGGCATGGCGCCGTCTTCCATCTTCGCCACCAAAGCCTCGAGTTCGCTGAGCGCGGTTTCGAAATCCTGAGGCAAGGCCTCCGCCGCGGCGCCCTTGTCCGCTTCCGGCACATTCACTTGCTTCTCGGCCAATCACGCCTCCTTCTCAACACACGGCACCGAACCTGGCATTGTACGGGATCGCGGCGACTGGCCCCGCACTGCCCCCAGTGCCCGCGGGGACTTATCCCCCCGTCCGGGGTACAATAGCCGGCTTTGATCGGGCAGATCATTTTCTTCGCGCCAGTACCAGCTTGTGACGTTCCCGTGCCGCTCCAGGTCGCGTAAGGGGCGGTGTCGCACTGTGGGGTATTGGCTTCACAACTCTCGCGGAGGGAAGTCATGACCGATATCGGTCGCGTGGCGCATGTGACGGCGAGCCGAGCGCAGCTCCCAGTCAGTGCCTATTTCGATAAAGCGCGCTACGAGCGCGAACTGCAAGTGATTTTTGGCCAGTCTCCCCTTTACGTCGGGCACGAGAAAAGCGTTCCCGAGATTGGAGACTACCGTACCCTGATCCAGGAAAACGACGGCCGCGTGCTGGTGCGCAACCAGGGCGGCATCGAGCTGTTGTCCAACGTCTGCCGTCACAGGCAGGCGCTCATGCTGGGCAAGCATGCCCCCGGCGAAACGAAGGAAGCGGCGCATTGCGCCGGCAACCTCGGGCGCCCGGGCCACATCGTATGCCCGCTGCATCGCTGGACCTACGACGCCCACGGCAAGCTCATCGGCGCGCCGCTGTTCAGCGAAACGCCGGGGCTGGACCTGCAACGCTTCCCGCTCCAGGAATGGAACGGCTCGCTGTTCGAAGCCCCGCGCCACGGCAACCGCAATGTCGCCACCGAACTCGCGCCCCTGCTCGGGCGTCCCGAGTTCGACTTCAGCGATTACGTGCTCGACCGCGTGGAAGTCCACCAGTGCAACTACAACTGGAAAACTTTCATTGAGGTCTATCTCGAGGACTACCACGTCGGCCCCTTCCATCCCGGACTGGGCCGCTTCGTCACCTGCGACGACCTGACCTGGGAGTTCGGCGAGTACTACAGCCTGCAGCGCGTCGGCGTGCACAATGCGCTGGCCCATCCCGGGTCACCCGTGTACCAGCGCTGGCACGACGCCCTGCTTGCCTATCGCAACGGCAGCACGCCGGAATTCGGCGCGATCTGGGTCACGCATTTCCCGACCCACATGATCGAGATCTACCCGCACACCCTGGTTTTGTCGACGCTGTATCCAAAAGGGCCGCAGGAAACCGTCAATATCGTCGAGTTTTATTATCCCGAGGAAATCGTCCATTTCGAACGCGAATTCGTGGAAGCGCAGCAGGCCGCCTACATGGAAACCGCCGTCGAAGACGACGAAATCGCCGAACGCATGGACAAAGGCCGCCGTGCGCTAATGGAACGCGGTGCCGACGAAGCCGGGCCTTATCAATCGCCCATGGAAGACGGCATGCAGCATTTCCATGAGTGGTATCGGAAAGTGATGAACGAGCCCGAAAGTATTTAAAACGTAACTTGCTGCCCATCTCATTTTTAAAGCGCCCCTTGCGGGCGCTTTTTGTTTGCCTGCGGACGAAGCAATAAGTACACACGCCTGGGCCTGGGGCGAGAAATTACAAATCCATACACCGGTGCCTTGTGGCAGGCGCGCCCGGCGGTTAGCTTGACCATAAGCCCCGGGTCCTTTTTTTGCTGACCCGGACCTCGCCAACGGCAAGAAACGACGGGAGGGCAATCATGCTGCATTACGCAGTCGTATTTTTCATCATCGCCATCATCGCGGCGGTATTGGGTTTCGGCGGCATCGCGGCCGGTGCAGCCTCTATCGCCAAGATCTTGTTCTTCATTTTCATTGTGCTTGCCGTCCTGTCGCTCTTGAGCGGCGTTTTTAGAAGATAACCAACACGCAAGGAGAAAAACCATGATCATCCGTACCCTGCTTATCGCCGGCATTATCGGTTCCACCGCTGTCATGGGCGCCTGCACGTCGACCCGCACCCAGCAATCTGCGGGTGAATATACGAGCGACGCCGCGATTACCGCGAAAGTGAAAGCCGCGCTGCTTGCGGCGAAGGACGTCAGCGCCGCCGACGTCAACGTGGAAACTTTCCGCGGGACCGTGCAGTTGTCCGGCTTCGTCGATTCCCAGGCCCAAGCTGCCCGCGCGGTGGAAGTCGCGCGCGGCGTGGAAGGCGTGCAAAACGTCAGGAACGACCTGCGCCTGAAGACGGGGCGCTAAGGACGGGGCGCTTAGCCCCGCCGGGAAAGAAGCTGTAATGAGCGGATTTTCCCAACGTGCAAACGAAAATGGCCTCGCCGTACGGCGAGGCCATTTCGTATTTTCACAGGCGGCGCCAGGCGCCGCGTCCTCGATTTTCCGGCGGGGGAATTACCGCTTCCCGCCTGCCGCCATTAGGGCGCGAATCCGGTCCTCGATGGGGGGATGGGTCGCGAAGAGCGCGCGCAGCCCCTGGCCGCCGCCGATAATGCCGGCCGATTCGAACGTCTTCGGAAGGTTTCCGGGCTGCATTCCGGCCAGCCTGGTGAGGGCGTGGATCATGGGCGTGCGCGAACCGAGCAGATACGCCGACCCGGCGTCCGCGCGATATTCGCGCTGGCGCGAGAACCAAGCCACGATCATGGAGGCAAGGATGCCGAACACGAGCTCGCACACGATGACCGTGGCGAAATAACCGATGCCCCCGCCGCGCTCGTTCTTCAACACGATGCGGTCGACGACGTATCCCACCACGCGCGCGAAGAAAACGACGAAGGTATTCACCACCCCCTGGATCAGCGAAAGCGTCACCATGTCGCCATTGGCGATGTGGGCGACCTCGTGCCCCAACACGGCGCTGACTTCCTCTTCGGTCATGCTCCGGAGCAGCCCGGTGGATACGGCCACCAACGCATCGTTCTTGAACGCGCCCGTTGCAAAGGCATTGGGTTCGCCCTCGTAAATCGCCACGTCGGGGCGGCCGATGCCCGCGCGATCGGCAAGCTGGTGGACGGTGTCTACTAGCCACTGTTCCTCCGCGGTGCGCGGTGCGTTCGGATCAATGACCCGGGCGCCCGTGCTCCATATGGCCATCGGCTTGCTCATGAGCAGCGAAATGGTGGACCCGGTAAAGCCGACGATCAGCGAGAAAATCGCCAGCATCTGGATATCGAGGCCGTTGGCAGTCAGGAACCGGTTGACACCGAGAATGCTGAGAGTCGCGGTCAATACCAGCATGACCGCGATGTTGGTCGCCAAAAAGAGCACGATGCGTTTCATGAGGGCTGGAAACTCCGAATACCTTGGTTTGATTGTGTTGTGGGCCAGGAGACGATGAGCCTCCTCGGCTGACCGGGAACCGCCCCGCGCGGCGCCGACTGAGACGGCAACGGGCGTCGGAAGTTCCCCCCGCCCGCCGCAGCGCAGGTGGGGAGTCGGCAATACCCGTTTCCCGGCAAGGGCTATATGGTAGCCGGGACAGCGGTTTCAAGGCCAATCCCGACGCACCCTCGCTACAATCGGGCCTCCCTAGCCCACTCTGCCCTGTCCATGCAAGCCCTCTGGATGCTGTTCGCCTCGCTGATGTTCGCGATCATGGCCATGTTCGTGAAATTCGCATCCGAGCAAGCCTCCCTGGGCCAGATCATTCTTTTCCGCGGCATCCCGACGGCGGTCGGCATCCTGGCCTGGGCGCTGGCCACCCGGCGCCCCATCATTTCTCCCACGTGGCGGCTGCACGTCATGCGCAATATCGCGGGCTCCGGGTCCATCTGGCTGTCTTTCTTCGCCATGGGGCACCTCCCGCTGGCGACGGCCGTCACGCTGAACTACACCTCACCGCTCTTCATCGCGGGGTGGATGAACGTCCGCGAACGCGACATGACCGACCGGCTACGCACCGTGGCAGTCGTCGTCGGCTTCATCGGGGTCATCGCCATCCTGCGGCCCACCGTCGACCAGTCCCAATGGCTTGCCGCGTTTGCGGGGCTGGCCGCGGGCAGCCTGACCGCCATCGCCGTCATGCAGGTGCGCTCGCTGGGCCGGGCCGGCGAACCGGAATGGCGCATCGTGTTGTTCTTCGCCCTCTCGTCCTGCCTGACGGGCGGACTCGCAACCATGCTGACCGGCTGGAAAAGCCTGACGCCTTATGGCTGGCTCACGCTCCTCGGAGTGGGGCTGTGCGGCCTTTTCGGCCAGTTCGCCATGACCCGCGCCTTCAGCCGTGGTTCCGCCGCGCTGTCTTCCGTGCTCCAATACAGCACCATTCCATTCTCCATCCTGCTCGGCTATCTCTTCTGGAATGACCAGCCGGATGCGCTCGCGTGGCTGGGCATGCTGTTGATTGCCGCGGCCGGCCTGACCTCCACGTGGCGCACGCTACGGGAAGCGCAGCGCAAGGCCTGAGCCGCCCGCCGCGGCACGCGTGGCGCAGCGCCCCAGGGCGCATCGAGGAGGCCGGCTTGCAGCAAAGCGCAGCCGGGTTCACACTTGAGGCATCCCATTTGCCGTTTCCGCCATGCCCCTGAAGCTGTCCGTTCTCGACCTGAGCCCCATCCCCTCGGGCTTTACCCCCAGCGACGCCCTTGCGAACAGTGTCGACCTGGCGCGCCATGCCGAAGCCGCCGGCTACCATCGATATTGGCTTGCGGAGCACCACAACACCGGCATGCTGGCCTGCTCGACGCCGGAACTGCTGATCGCCCGCGTCGCGGGAGCGACCTCCCGGCTGCGGGTGGGTTCAGGCGGAGTCATGCTGCCGAACCACAGCCCCCTCAAGGTCGCCGAGACCTTCCGCGTGCTCGAGGCAATGTTTCCCGGCCGCATCGACCTCGGGCTCGGCCGGGCGCCGGGCACGGACCCCGTCACCGCAAGCGCGCTGCGGCGCGGCCACGCCGATGCCGACAACTTCCCTGCCCAACTATCCGACCTGATCGGCTACCTCAAGGACGCCATGCCGGCGGATCACCCGCACTCGCGGGTCCGGGCAACGCCGGTAGGGGTGCCGTGCCCGCCCATCTGGATCCTCGGTTCCAGCCTTTACGGCGCCCGCGTCGCCGCTGCCAACGGCTTCGGTTTCGCCTACGCGCACCACATCGTGCCGGAGAACGTCTACACCGCCATGCGGCTTTACCGAGAGGAGTTCCGCGCTTCCCCCTTCGGCCACGAACCCCGGGCCATACTGGCCGTATCGGCCATCTGCGCGCCGACCGCCGAGGAGGCCGAAAGGCTGGCCGCCACTGCCGACCTCAGCATGATGCGCACGCGCACGGGGCGCACGCGCTACCCGCTGCCCAGCGTGGAAGAAGCCCTGGCCTATCGGTACGAGCCCGACGAAGAGGCGCTGCGGCAATACAACCGCACGCGCATCCACATCGGCACGCCCGAAGCGCTTGCCGAATCGATCGGCGCGCTGGCGCGCGCCACCTCGGCCGACGAGGTCATGGTCAACACGATGATCCACAACCACCAGGACCGGATCCGAAGCTACCAGCTCCTGGCTTCGGCGCTCATGTCCTGAGCGCTCCCTCCAACCCCCTGCAAGGACTCCACATGCAGCTTCACGGAAAAGTCGCCCTCGTCACCGGTGCCGCAAGCGGCATCGGCAAGGAAATCGCCAGCACCCTAGCCGCGTCCGGCGCCGCCGTCGCCATCGCGGACATCAATCTCCAAGCGGCCCAGGCGGCCGCCGAGGAGCTCAAGATCAAGGGTTGCCAGGCGATGGCCCTGGACTTCGACGTGACCGACGAAGCTGCCGTGGAGCAAGGCACCCAGCTCGTCGTGAACACCCTGGGCAGCGTGGACATCCTCGTATCCAATGCCGGCATCCAAATCGTCAGCCCCATTGACCAGTTCGCCTACGCCGACTGGAGGAAGGTCCTATCCATCCATCTGGACGGCGCGTTCCTGACCACCAAGGCCGCGCTCAGGCACATGTACCGGAACGATCGGGGCGGCATCGTGATCTATACCGGGTCCGTGCATTCGCATGAGGCATCTCCGCTCAAGTCAGCCTATGTTGCCGCCAAGCACGGGCTGCTCGGCCTGGCGAAGGTCTTGGCCAAGGAAGGGGCGCCCCACAATGTGCGCTCGCACGTCGTCTGCCCGGGGTTCGTGCGCACGCCGCTGGTCGAAAAACAAATTCCCGAGCAAGCGCGGGAATTGGGCATTAGCGAGGAAGAAGTGATCAAGAAGGTCATGCTCGGCCAGACCGTGGATGGCGAGTTCACGACGCTGCAGGACGTCGCGCAAACCGTGCTCTTCCTCGCCACATTCCCGACGGCCGCCTTCACCGGGCAATCTTTCGTCGTCAGCCACGGCTGGCACATGCAATAGCGCGGCGTGCCGCACGCCGGCATCCGCCTGCGGATCGCCGCACGCGGCGACGAGGCGAAGCGGCTTCCCGCGGGACGGCATGGCAATGAACCCTTATCTCACTCTATTCGACATCGCAGGTTACGTAGCGCTGCTCCTTTGGGGCATCTACCTGGTGCAGACAGGCATCCAGCGTGCGTTCGGCCCGCGCCTGCGCATGATGCTCGGGGTCGCCCTGGGCAACCGCATCTCCGCATTCTTCGCCGGCCTCGGCGTCACCGCCATTCTCCAGAGCAGCACGGCCACCGGACTCATCGTCGCAGGCTTTGCGGCGAACGGCCTGGTGAAACTGGTGCCGGCGCTCGCCGCCATGCTAGGCGCCAATGTGGGCACGACACTCATCGTCCAGGTGCTTTCGTTCGACATCGCCCGGATCGCTCCCGTCCTCGTGCTCGTCGGGGTCGTCATGTTCCGCCGCGACAATGCCACCCACATACGCGATTCCGGGCGCGTGCTCATTGGCCTGGGCCTGCTGCTGCTCGCGCTGCACCTGCTGCTCGCCGAGCTCGCACCGTACCGGGAGCTACCTGAACTATGGACAGCACTCGGGGCCCTGTCCGGCCACCCCGGCCTCGCCATCCTGCTGGCCGCAGTCCTAGCCTGGGCGGCACACTCGAGCGTCGCCGTGCTGCTGCTCATCATGTCGTTCGCGGCGCAAGAACTGCTTCCCATGGACAGCGCGCTCGCGATGGTGCTGGGCGCCAATCTCGGCACGGCGATCAATCCCCTGCTCGAAGGATCGGCCCGGGACGATGCGCCGGCGCGTCGGCTTCCGCTGGGCAATTTCCTCAACCGCGTCGTCGGCGTCCTGGTCGGGTTGGCACTGCTACACCACATCCACCCTTGGATGGTGGCATTCACTGGCGACAACGCACGCGCCGTCGCCAACTTCCACACCATATTCAACCTCGCGCTCGCCGCGGCCTTCCTGCCACTGCTCACGCCCTACGCCGCCTTGCTGCAGCGCTGGCTGCCGTCCGACCCTTCCAAGACGGATCCCGGCCGCCCCATGTACCTGGACAGCGCCGCACGCGCCCTGCCCGTCGTCGCGCTGGGCAACGCGGCGCGGGAAGCCCTGCGCATGGCCGATACGCTGCAGACCATGCTGCACCACGCGCGCGAAGCGCTGGCCACGGCCGACCGCAAGCGCATCGCCGAAGCCCGGCGGCTGGATGACGTCCTCGACCGCCTGAACGGGGCCATCAAGACCTACGTCGCCAACCTGGACCAAGAAGAACTCACCGCCGAGGACCGCCAGCGCGCGAACGAAATCCTTACCTTCATCACGAACCTGGAGCACGCCGGGGACGTCCTCGACAAGAATCTGCTGAATGAGATCGGCAAGCTCAACCAGCGCGGCCTCAGCTTCTCGCCGGAAGGCCGGAGGGAGTTGGACGAGATGCACGGCCGCCTGGAGACCAACCTGCGCTTGGCGGCGTCGCTGTTCGTGACTGCCGACCCGCGCGCCGCACGCGTCCTGGCGGCCGAAGAAGACGCCTTCCGCGACCTAGAGGCGAAGGCCACGCGCGCCCATTTCGAGCGCCTGCGTAGCAGGCGCATCGATACCACCGAAACCAGTGCACTGCACCTGGATGCGTTGCGCGACCTGCGCCGCA
This sequence comes from uncultured Pigmentiphaga sp., assembly GCF_937950555.1. Classification (NCBI taxonomy): domain Bacteria; kingdom Pseudomonadati; phylum Pseudomonadota; class Betaproteobacteria; order Burkholderiales; family Alcaligenaceae; genus Pigmentiphaga; species uncultured Pigmentiphaga sp. The sequence goes on from NZ_CALFCW010000008.1 coordinate 84,227, forward strand.
TCAACAGCCACTTGGTGGCGGCCGCGGCCTACATCGTCGAGGGCCGCGGCGAACCGGCACCCGGCTCGGAACCACCTTCTTCCGACTCGACGGCGCAGTCTGCGCCCGAATAAAGCCGCCAATCAGCGTGGAGCGCGCTGCGCCTCCTGCGCATGCACCGGCGACAAGTCATGGGCGTGTCCGTTCCCCGGAACGTGGTGGAACGCTGAGTACAGCAAGTGGACGATCACCACGCCCGCCGCGATCAATGCAAATTGGGGCAGGCTTTCGCGCAGCGTCGTGCGCCGCTGCATCTGCGGCATCAGGTCTGCCACGGCGATATAGACGAAGCTGCTCGCGGCTAGGGTCAGCACATACGGCAGCCAGGGCTTGGAGTCGGCGAGCAGGTAGTAGCCGACCACGCCCCCCGCGATGGCCATGAGACTCGACAGGGCGTTGAAAGCCAATGCCCGCTGGCGGGAAAAGCCGGCATTGACGAGGACGATAAAGTCGCCAAGCTCCTGCGGAATTTCGTGCACGGCGATGGTCAGGGTCGTCAATAGCCCCAGCATGGGGTCGGCCAGGAAGGCCGCGGCGATCACGATGCCGTCGCAAAAGTTGTGCAGGCCGTCGCCCAAGAGCACCGCCAGCCCGCCCCGCCCCGCTTCATGGGCGTCATGGCCCGGCGGATGCCCGTGTCCGTCGTGTTCGTGATGGTGGTTGTGGCGCAGGACGGCCAGTTTCTCGAGCACGAAAAACCCGAGCAGGCCGATCAGCAACAGCGCGAACAACACGCGCGTGTCGGCGTCCGAATCGAAGGCCTCGGGCAAGGTGTGGAGCAACGCGACCGAGAGCATGATCCCCACCGAAAAACTGATCATCTGGTGGAGAAAGCGCGCGAAATAGCGAAAGGCCAGCCAGCCGGCGACGATCACCGACAGGACTCCGCTCGCTACCGTGGCGAGCAGAATATAGGTTAAGGTCACGGCAAGCTCGTGAAACTCAGTTGCAGAAACGCAAGTATACGTAACTTCCCGGTTTTTAGTTTTCCATCCCGAGCTCGCCGGCGAGGAGCCTGCCCGTACGGAACAGGCGTTCGCGCTTCAACGTGACGCGCACCGGCTCTTCGCGCCCCAGCGCCCGCGCATGGCGGGGCACCGTGGCCAGCGAGGCGAGCAGGCGCAGGCGGTCCTCGCTCGCCCAGGCCGCGAACTGTCGGTCCGGATCCCAGACGGTAAGGCCTTGTCGCCGCAGTTCCGAACGATTGAAGTCCTTGAGGTTCCAAGTCAGCACCCGTACTTCGGGCGCGACCTGGAGCCCGGAGCGGGCGCGGCTGGCAAGGCCGGCGGCGACGACGTGCCGGTCTTTGGGATCGCTATACCGAAGGCCGGCCTCATAGGCTGACACGTCGCCGGGATCCGCCTCGGGAAACCGGCGGCACATGGCCAGCCATTCGGCCTCGAGCGCCTCCGGCGGAACACCCCAGATGCGCGACGCGTTGCGACGCCATTCGAGGCCGATGCGCTCGCTCCAGACTGGGCGAAACCACCCCGCTTCGGCCATCTCCAACAAAAGCGGCCGCAGTATGCTCGACATCAGCACGCATGCGTCGAGCACCAGCCATAGCGGCCGCGAAGCCGCCGCGGGCGGCGCCGCGGCCATCGACGTCGGGCTCACAGGTGCCGCGCGAACCAGTCTTGCGCCAGGCTCCACCCTTCCTTGGCCTCTGCCTCGCGGTAGCTGGGGCGGTAATCGGCATGGAAAGCGTGCGGCGCATTACGAAACAGCACGAAGGTCGACTCGCGCGCAGCCGGGCCGCCCTTGGACAAAGCCTCTTTCATGGCATTGATGGTGGGGACGGGAATGCCGGCATCCTCGCCGCCGTACAAGCCGAGTACCGGCGCCTTCAATTGCGCCGCCACGTCGACCGGGTTGCGCGGCTGCAGCGGCGTGGGCTGCCCGACCAGGCGCCCGTACCACGCCACCCCGGCCTTGACCGCAGGGTTGTGCGCGGCATACAGCCAGACGATGCGCCCACCCCAACAGAAGCCGGTAATGCCCAGGCGCGTGCGACTGCCGCCATGGGCGCCCGCCCACCGGGCCGTCGCATCGAGGTCGGCCAGCACCTGCTCGTCCGGTACCTTGCTAACGAGTTCGGCCTGGAGCTTCGCGATCTCCGTGTACTTGGAGGGATCGCCCTGCCGGGCGTACAGCTCTGGCGCCACCGCCATGTAGCCAGCCTTGGCCCAGCGCCGGCAGACATCCTTGATGTATTCGTGCACCCCGAAGATTTCCTGCACTACCAGGATGACCGGGACGTTCTTCTTGCCGGCCGGCGCCGCGCGATAGGCGGGGATCCCTCCGTCCCGCACCGGGATCTTCACCTCGCCCGCGACCAGCCCTGCGGTGTCGGTGCGTATCGCCGTCTGGGCCATCACGGGACCGGCCGCCAACGCAAAGCCGCCGGCCAGCGACGTGGTGAGGAACCCCCGCCTGTTCAAGCTCAAGGGGGGGAGCAGACTGTCGAACTCGGTACTCAGGCCATCCATGCAGCACTCCTTCGGCACGACGTTGAAAAACGCTCAGGCCGGCGGGGGCTCCACGGTGTTCCGTCCGCGTTCCTTGGCGCGATCCAATGCCGCCTGCGCCTTGGCGAGCGTCGCATCGAGACTCCCCTGGGCCTGAGCCACCCCGATCGACAAAGTGATCTGCGTCCCCATGTTCCCGCGCAGCGGGAACTGGCGTCCGCCGACATGCGCGCGGAGTCGCTCGCACAGCGAGACCGCATCGGCAAGCGAGGCGGGAACCCACAGAGCGAAGCGGTCTGCCGACACGCGCGCCAGCATGTCCAGGGAAGGCAGCAGATTTCTTGTCAAATCGGCCAACTGGCGCAGGATAGCATCGCCAGCGGCGCGCCCCAACGCCTGGTTCAGCCGGTCGAAGCCATCGACGTCGATGAGCGCGACGCACGAGGGTTCGCCTGCCTGGCTGCAGCGCGCGATCTCGGCGGCGAACGCCGATTCCATCCAGCGCCGGTTGTGGACGCCCGTGACGGCATCCCGGCTCGCCATGAAATCGATGTTCGCCGCTTCCCGCGGATCATGCCGGAGATTGGCTGCTCGCAACCTTGCGCCCAGCATATCGAGGGCATTGAGGGCAATGCGCGGAGCCACCTCCATGATCTCCCGCAATGGCCCTGCATCGAGCGCCACCAGCCTCGACGGCCACTGGGCGACGACGTAGGTCGTGCCGCCGTCCGGCCCGACCAGCGCATGCTCGCCCAAGGCATCTCCCGGAACGAAGCGCGCCACGCGCTTGGCCAGGCCGGGATCGAGGAATGCCGCCAATTGCCCTTCGACCAGCACGTAAACGTAGCGGTTGGATTCGCCGGGCTGGAGCAAGATGGCCCCGTGCGGCAGGTGCGTGACGAATGCGAAGCGCCCGACGCGATCGAGCACTTCAGCCGGGCAGCCCCGAAACAGTAGCGACCGCCCGAGCGCCTCGAGGTCGCCCTGGGTCAGGTCGCCGGGCGCCCCGTCTCGCGGCAGGTGAGTGGGAATATGGCCGGTCATGCGGCAAATATCGGCACGGCGCGACATAAGTTGAGCTCGCCCTTCAGTTCTGCCCGAAAGCATCCGATAAACGGACCATGAGCTCCAGACACTTTTTCCCCGCTTCCGCCTTCGCCCCCGCCAGCCGACAACTGCGTGCATGGCGCTGCATCTTGGCTACAGGCGCCCTGCTGGCCCTCGCCGGCTGCGACTACCTCGGCCTGCAGCCCGTCTCCCAAATCGAGGCCAGAAAAGAAGCCGAAGGCCGCGCGATCGGAGGGGCATGCCGGCAGGCCGGACGGGCCTTGGAAGACTGCTACACCTTCAATCCGCACATGTCCAAGGCGGCCATCTTCAACGGCTGGCGCGAAATGAACGACTACATGCTGCAGAACAAGCTGACGGAAGTCAGGCCGGAAGTGGCACCGGTCTTGCCCGCTGGGCGGGCACGGGCCGACTTCAACGCGCCTGCCGGTACGGCGGGGATGTCGGCTCCCGGCGAACC
>NZ_CALFCW010000009.1:0-32136 GCF_937950555.1 uncultured Pigmentiphaga sp.
GCTCTTCCGATCTGTCATCACTTCTCCGGTCTCGGCCGGACGATCACAACACGCGGGTGACATCGTCGAACAATTCGTCGACGGCGTAACACTGCGGAATCAATCGCTGTTCATAGGCATAGCGCACGATGAGTTCGAGGGCGCGCCGGTTCGCGTCCACCCCGAAAGGCGTCAGGTCGGGGGAGGCGCTGCCACGCCGGGCCTCGGCCTTGCTTTCCTGCAACAGCCGGTAGATTTCCCGCACCACGTCGGGACGCTGCTCGCAGAGCGAACGGTCGATGGCCATCATGTGGTTGATCGGGACCATTCCATGCCGGGCGCCCCAGGCCGCCGCGGCCGCGTGCGGGTCAGGCAGCACCGGTGCCAGCCGGGGATCGTCAGGCAGATCCGTGCCGATGATCGCGGCGTCGAGCTCCCCGGCCAGCAGCATGTCCACCATCTTCTTGTCCTGCGGCGCGCGCGCCACGCCCGGCGGATCGGGAAACTCGGCCAGATGACCGTCTTCGAACGTCATCCACTGGATACCATCCAGGTCCACGCCATAGTCATCAGCCAGGATCCCCCGCACCCAGGTCACCGTGGTCTGGGCATAGGCACGGATGCCGATGCGCTTGCCCGCCAGCTCGGCCACGCGCAGGCGCCCCCGTTCGGCGTTGTAGACCAGGCAGTGATGCTGGTAGCGGCCGGCGCCGACCACAGCCGGCATGAGCACCAACGGCTTGCCGTACGCTTTGGCCTGGAGAAAAGTGACTAGCGCCAGTTCAGCCACCTCGAACGCATTTTCCCGGACCACGCGCTTGAATGCGCGGTTGGCCACCTTGACGGGATCGAATTCGAAGCTGACCAGCGGCGAGCCGATCGCCCCGCGCTTGAGGGCCAGCGTATTGGGATAGTCGCCCAGCAGGGTGCGCAGTTTCACGGCTTGCGTCATGCGTTTTCTCCTGCAGCGCCCAACGCGGGGTACAACGCCCGGGCGGTGCGGTGGAAAATCCACTCCCGCTCCTCGGCAGACAGACTGGCGGTTGCCTCCAGTGCTTCATCCAGCAAGGACGTCAGGCTGCCCCCCGAGGCCGGGAAGTTCGACCCCCATGCGATGCGATCAGCGCCGAACACTTCGATGACCTTGCGCAGGAAAGTGGCCTGTGTGGCGGCACCTTCCCTCGATTCGCGCACGTTGTGCGTCGTCAGCTTGAAAAAGAGATTGGCATGGCGCGCCAGCCGAAACAGATTCGCGGCGCTGGCGTACGGCGGGCCATCATCCAGGCGCGGGCGCGCAAAGTGGTCCAGCAGTACACGCACCTTCGGAAACCGCTCGAGGATGTTCTCCAGTTGCGGCAGCCCGTCGGCCCGCAGCTGCACGCATACGGGAATGTTCAATTCCTGCGCCCGTTCCCACGCGGGAAATCCGCGCGGATCGTCGAGCCGGGCACCGTGGTCGGCAGCCGTGTGCCCGGCGATGAAGACGCGCATCCCGTGCAGGCCGCGCCCGTGCCAATGGGTGATGCGTTCAGGCGCGTCGTCGTCCGTCAGGCCGATGGAATAGACCCCGATGAAGCGGTCGGGCCGCGCCGCCACGGAATCAGCAACGTACCGGTTGTCATGACCGTAGCAAGTGGACGCCTGGACCAGGGCCACCTTGTCGATGCCTGCTTCGTCCATGGCGCGGAGCATGGCCGGATACGTGACCGGCCGCTCGAGCGACCAGCCGGACTGCTTGCCGGCGAGCGGCGCGGGGGGATAGGCGTCGTGGTCGTCGGCAATGACGTGAGTATGAAGATCGATGATCGATGTGGGCTTGGGGAAAGTCACGTTGGCTCCTGATCGAAGCCCCCGATAATGCCCGGACAGATATAAGTAAACTACTTAAAAATACCGCACGCACCATAAGTATTTACTTATATATATAGATGGCCGTTCCATGGCACGACTCGACTGGTATATCCGGGCCAACCTCAAGCCCCGTCACCTCCAATTGCTGGTGGCGCTGGACGAACTGCGCAATCTGGGAAAAGTCGCGGCCAGCCTGAACATCACGCAGCCCGCCGTCTCCCTGGCGCTGGCCGAGCTGGAAAAGGGGCTGGGCTTCAAGCTGTTCGACCGCACGGCGCGCGGCGTGCAGCCCAACGCATATGGCGAATGCCTGATACGGCAGGCGCGCGTCATGCTCAATACGCTGGCACAGACGCGGGACGAGCTGCGCGCCTTGCTGTCCGGCGCTTCCGGACGCACCGCGCTGGGGGCGATGCCTGCCATGACCACGTCCCTGGTTCCGCTCGCGCTGGCCACGCTCAAGCGCAGCTCGCCCACGACGACGGTGCAGGTGACTGAAGGATCGATGGATACACTGCTGCCGGAACTGCGGCGCGGCAACCTCGATCTGCTGGTTGGCCGCCTCAGCAGCCGGCCGTCCACGGATTTCGCCGAGACAGTCCTGTTCGAGGGTTCGAGCCGGGTCGTGGTGGGCCGGGAGCATCCGATGGCCGGTGCCGCCACGGTGACCTGGCGCGACCTGGGCGACTATCCGTGGGTGCTGCCACCGGTGGCGTCGCTGCCGCGGGAACCGCTGGAGGCCGCGTTCGAGGACAACGACATCCCCATGCCGCGGGACTATATCGAAACGCTATCGATGCCAGTCATCGCCAGCTACCTGCAATCGACCCAGGCCGTGGGGCTCCTCTCCCCGGTGGCTGCCCGCCACTACTGCGATCTCGGCATGCTGGCCGTGCTGCCCCTGGAGCTGCCGCGGTTGTTGCGTCCCATCGGGCTGACCTGGAGCAAGCAGCGCGCGCTGTCGCCCGCTACCGAACTCTTGATGCAGTGCCTGCAAGAGGCGGCCGCCGAACTCAAGCCGTAGGAACAGCACCCGCCGAAGCGGCCCTAGTCCAGCGCTCCGTCTGGCGACGGCAACGTGACGACCTTGGAGAACTGCTCGACGGGCTTCTTGCCCGGGCCGTGGGCCAGGAAATTGTTGGGATTGACGGCCACGCCGCCCACCCGCACCTCGAAGTGCAGGTGCGAGCCCGTGGAACGCCCGGTGCTGCCGACCAGGGCAATGCGCTGCCCGCGCTTGACCAAGTCCCCGGGCTTGACCAGTAGCTTGGAGGCGTGGGCATAGCGGGTGACCAGGTCGTTGCCATGATCGATGTCGATCATGTAGCCGTATCCCCGGTGGTATTCCGCAACCTGCACCACGCCGCCGGCCGCCGCGACGATCGGCGTTCCGACCGGAGCCACGAAATCCACGCCCTCGTGCAGGGAGCGGGTGCCGGTGAAGGGATCGACGCGCCAACCGAAAGACGAACTGTTAAACCCTTGGGATACAGGCATCGCGGTGGGGGTCATGGCCTTGCGCACCGACAGCGTGGTGAGCTGGGCATCGAGCACGCTGAGGTAATCCGCCCGTTCCTTCAGCTGGGCCTCGAGCTTGTCGAGCTCCGAGCTCACGTCCTGCGGCGACATGGCTTGGGACGAAACCAGCAGGCCGCCTCGGCCGGGCACCCCCTTGGCGGAAAACGCGGGCGTCACGCCGGCCAATCCCGCCACCCGCTCGCCCAGGGCATCGAGCTGCATGAGCTTGGCCTGCATCTCGCCCACCCGCTTGGCGAGCAAGTTCAGGTGCTCCCGCATGACGGCCTGTTGACGGGCTTCCTCCCGCTTTTGCTGGGCCAACGTCGTTTCGCCATCCGGCGACTGAGAGAATCCGGATATCACGGCGTGCAGGAGCAGGGCTCCCATGACCACGACGGCAACGACTACCGCGATCATCCCAGCAATCAGCCTGGGGGTCAGCGTCAGCGTCCGGGCCTCGGACAGACGCGGATGCACTATGATGATCTGCACGGAACGTGCCTCCTGCAGTAAAGACGCGCCTTGCTCGGCGCCCCGTTTCCTTTTGATCAATCCCAATACTTCTGGGGTTTCGTCCTCGACATGTTTCGCAATCGACCCGCCAACCCGACGACCAGGCGGCGTAAACAGACCTACACCGATCCCGCGCAGGAGACCGCTGCGCTGGCATGCCTCGGGCGCGACGGCAAGGGAGCAAGCCTTTTGGGCACGGCCCGGCGCCTGATGGACTTGGAACGTTTGGTACGCGATACCCTTCCGGCCCCGCTGGGCGAGTCGTGCCACGTGCTTCGGTTCGAAGAGGGCAACCTGACCCTAGGTGTGCCTGCCGCGACGCATTCGGCCAAATTGCGCCAGTTGGCGCCCCGGCTGGTCGCAGCCTTGGAAAGGCAAGGCTGGCAGGTTAACGGAATCACCGTCCGCGTTCAAGCAACGCTTACCCGGCTGTCCGAGGGAGAACCCGCATCGGCGACGCCCCCGGCTCCGCCCCGCGAATTCTCCGAGCAGGCCCGGAAAGCCTTCGCGGAGCTCCATGGGCGGTTACGTGCCGGCCCGCTGGCCGATGCGGTGGCCAAACTGCTCAAGAACGAGCCCCCGCCCGGCTGACCGACGCGGGCCGAGCCTCCGCCCGCAATGGTGGGGTCAGGCCGTGACCCAGTCTTCGCGGAAGGCGAGCGGCGCGGCCGCCTTGGATTCGAAAGTCGCGATTTCCCAGGCGTCGCGCTGCGCCAGCAGCGTCCGCGCGAGCTGGTTGTTCAGGCCGTGGCCGGACTTGTGGGCCACGTAGCGCGCGATCAGCGGCTTGCCGACCAAGTAGAGATCCCCGATCGCGTCCAGGATCTTGTGCTTGACGAACTCGTCTTCGTAACGCAGGCCGTCGTTGTTCAAGACCCGGTATTCGTCCATCACGATCGCGTTGTCCAAGCTGCCGCCCCGGGCCAGGCCGGCGGCGCGCAGGTTCTCGACGTCCTGCATGAAACCGAAGGTCCGCGCCCGGGCGATTTCCTTGATGTAGGAATGCCGCGCGAAATCGATCTCGGCGAAATTGGAAGTGGCGTCGATGGCTGGATGGTGAAAATCGATGGAGAACGCGAGCGCGAACCCGTCATACGGTTCCAGCCGCGCCCACTTGGCCGAAGCCCCCTCGCCTTCCCGCACTTCGACGGGCTTCAAGACCCGGATGAACTCCTTGGGGGCGTTCTGCTCCTCGATGCCCGCCGATTGCAGCAAGAACACGAAGGTGCCAGCGCTCCCATCCATGATGGGGACTTCCTCGGCGGTGAGGTCTACGTGCAGGTTGTCGATGCCCAGGCCCGCGCAGGCGGACATCAGGTGCTCGACAGTCGATACGCGGACGTCCCCTTTCTGCAGCACTGATGCCATGCGGGTATCGCCAATGGCCATGGCCGAAGCGGGCAGGTCGACCGGCTCGGGAAAATCGATGCGATGGAAGACGATGCCCGTATTGACCGCGGCCGGACGCAGCGTGATTTCCACTCGCCGGCCGGAATGCAGTCCGACCCCGGTCGTGCGGGTGACGCTTCGTATGGTTCGCTGGCAAAGCATGGCGGCGAGGTATCCGGGTTAATACTATATTGTAGCGGCTCCGACCTAGGTCGGCGGCGGGAAACAGAACCGTCTCCCGCAAGAACCGCGCCTCCCATGGGCGGAGCACCCCTGGGGCACCGCCTAGGAAAGCAAGCCCGCCGCGGAGACAGCGGGGAAGCGACGTGACAGCGGCTAGATTTACAGCTGGTTGAGCAGCGTCTCGGCGTCGCTGACTTCGTATTTGCCGGGTGCCTCGATGTTCAGCAGCTTGACCACGCCATCGTCCAACAGCATGGAGTAACGCTGCGAGCGGATGCCCATGCCGCGCTCGGTCAGGTCCAGTTCCAGGCCCAATGCCTTAGTCCACTTGGCCGAACCGTCGGCCATCATGCGGATCTTGCCCTGGCTGCCCTGCTCCTTCGCCCACGCCCCCATGACGAAGGCATCGTTGGTGGCCACGCACCAGATCTCATCCACGCCTTTGGCCTTGAGCGCGTCGTGATGCTGCAGGTAACTGGGCACGTGCTTGGCCGAGCAAGTGGGCGTGAAGGCACCCGGCACGGCGAACACCGCAATCTTTTTGCCTTTGACCAGATCCGCCACCTGGAATGCGTTCGGCCCGAGCGAGCAGCCCTCGGTTTCTACCGCGATGAACTCGGTCAGGGTGCCATCGGGGACTCGATCGCCTACTTTGATGGTCATGGGAGGACTCCTTGTTATTTGGGTGAGAACGGGAAAGAAACACCGGAAAGGCAGTATAGGACGCGAACGCCCGTCCATGGACGACCAGCGGGCAAAAAAAGTGTCCGGCGGCAACCGTACCGCCTAACGCACCCCGGGCTTGAAAGCGAAAGTGCGGGGGGCACCGCAACGCCATGCCCGCCCGCACCTCCGCGGCCTAGTCCATTGGATGAACGACGACCGCGCCTCCGGTGGTCGTATCAGCCTTTCGCCTTCAGTCGGCTTGCTTGCGCAGGAACGCCGGGATGTCCAGGTGATCCATGCCCGAGCTTTCCAAGGCCTGCACGCGCATGGAAGCATCGCGCGGATTGCGGAAGACCGTGGGCGTGTCGTAGTCATGGTAGTTGGTGTTGCCAACCATGGCGTTGTAGGCGGGAACGTTGTCGGTTCCGGTGCGCAATTGGGGCATGGCATTCTGCACCAGTTGCGGCTTGACCTTATTGCGGCCCAGGCCCGTGGCGACCACGGTCACGCGCAGGTCTTCGCCCATCGCATCGTCATACGCCACGCCGAAGATCACGGTTGCATCTTCCGCGGCATAGCTGCGGATGGTGTCCATGATCTCGCGGGTTTCGCGCATCTTCAGCGAACGGCTCGCGGTGATGTTCACCAGCACGCCGCGGGCGCCGTTCAGGTCGATGCCCTCCAGCAGCGGGCACGCGATGGCCTGCTCGGCCGCCACGCGCGCGCGGTCCACGCCGCTCGCGATGGCCGTGCCCATCATGGCCTTGCCCTGCTCGCTCATGATCGTCTTGACGTCTTCGAAGTCGACGTTGACGTTACCGTCCACGTTGATGATCTCGGCGATGCCCGCGCAAGCGTTGTGCAGTACGTCGTCAGCGGCCTTGAAGCAGTCTTCCTGCGTCGCATCCTCGCCGAGCAGCTCGTACAGGTTTTCGTTGAGCACGACGATCAACGAATGCACGTGCTGCGACAGCGCCTCGATGCCTTCCTCGGCCATGCGCATGCGCTTGGCGCCTTCGAAATGAAAGGGCTTGGTCACCACGGCCACCGTCAGGATGCCGAGCTCCTTGGCGACTTCCGCCACCACTGGGCCGGCCCCCGTGCCGGTACCGCCGCCCATGCCCGCGGTGATAAACACCATGTGGGCGCCCTGCAGGGCATCACGGATTTCTTCGCGAGCGGTCTCGGCAGCGGCGCGCCCTTGCTCGGGCTTGGCGCCGGCGCCCAACCCGCTGCGGCCCAGACGGATCTGGACCGGCGCATTGGTGTGGGCGAGCGCCTGGGCGTCCGTGTTGGCGCAGATGAAGTCCACGCCTTGCACGCCACGGCGGATCATGTGAGCGACGGCATTACCGCCCGCGCCGCCCACGCCCACCACCTTGATGACCGTCCCGCGGGAATCGGTGTCTAGCATTTCGAATTTCATAGGAACCTCCGGAGTGTCTGGCGTTTTGGTGGCGGCTGGAAAATGTGAAATGTGAAATGTGATCGGGCTGAATCGACCAAGGACCCCGCCATGGGATCGCGCTTCACGTTTCACCTTCCCCGGTCACGCACCTCCTAGACTCAAAACAAAAAGAGTTGAAGACGAACTACAAAAAACAAAGAACTTGAACTGCCCCGGCCAGCTTGCGATGACCGGTACCGACCTACGCAACATGGTTCAAAGAACAGGCACTACTTCAAGAAAAACGTTGGACTCGAAGGACTGCACAGTGTCAAAGAACGTATGCGACGGGGCATCGCGTCAAAAATTCCCCAAAAACCACTCTTTCATACGAGCGAAAATCTGTGACACATTTCCCGTCTGCTGCGCCGCCTTGCGGCCGCGCATGCGCTGCATGCGGGCTTCGGCCAGCAAACCCATCACGGTGGAGAAGCGCGGGCTGCGAACCACGTCCGCCAGGCTGCCGGAATACTCGGGAACGCCCAGCCGCACGGGTTTCAGGAAAATGTCTTCCGCCAGCTCCACGATGCCTGGCATCTGCGACGTGCCGCCCGTCAGCACGATGCCCGACGACAGCAGCTCGTCGTAGCCCGACTCGCGGATCACCTGTTGCACGAAGGTGAACAACTCCTCCACGCGCGGCTCGATCACGGCACCCAGTGCCTGGCGCGACAGCTGGCGCGGCCCCCGGTCTCCCAGGCCAGGCACCTCGATGCGATCGTCCGGGCTGGCGAGCACCTGCTTGGCCACGCCATAGCGCAGCTTGATTTCTTCTGCATCGGGCGTGGGCGTGCGCAGCGCGGCGGCAATGTCGCCGGTGATCTGGTCGCCGGCGATGGGGATGACCGCGGTATGGCGTATCGCGCCGCCCGTAAAGATGGCGATGTCGGTCGTGCCGCCCCCGATGTCCACGAGCGCCACGCCCAGCTCCTTCTCGTCCGGGGTCAGGCAGGCAAGGCTCGAGGCGAGGGGCTGCAGTATCAGGTCCTGCACTTCCAGGCCGCAGCGGCGCACGCACTTGACGATGTTCTGCGCCGCGCTGACCGCCCCCGTGACGATGTGCACGCGCACTTCCAGGCGGATGCCGCTCATCCCTATCGGCTCACGGATGTCTTCCTGCCCGTCGACGATGAATTCCTGCGTCAGCACGTGGAGGACTTGCTGGTCGGTCGGGATGTTGATCGCCTTGGCCGTTTCGATGACGCGTGCCACGTCGGCGGCGGTGACTTCCTTGTCTTTGATCGCCACCATGCCGCTGGAATTGAAGCTGCGGATGTGGCTACCGGCAATGCCCGTGAACACGTCGCGGATCTTGCAGTCGGCCATGAGCTCGGCCTCCTCCAGCGCCCGCTGGATGGAGTTCACCGTGGTTTCGATGTTGACGACCACGCCCTTGCGCATGCCGCGCGACTCATGCTGCCCCAGACCGAGCACTTCGAAGCGCCCCTCAGGCAGCATCTCGGCCACCACCGCCACCACTTTGCTGGTGCCGATGTCGAGGGCCACGATCAGATCCTTGGTTTCACGAGTCATGGTCTTTTTCGGTTAGGTTGCATGGTTGATGCAGGTTTCCTGGTAAGGGAGTCGGCGCCGCCGGCCGGCTTGGCGGTGGTGACCGCGAACCCGTTCGGATAGCGCAGGTCCGCGTGCTCCACGCGGCCGATGCGCGCTTCGATGACAGGGATCGCCTGCACGAAGCGCTGCACGCGCGCCTCGAGCGAAGCCGTCTCGCCGCCCGGCGCCGTGGTCGGCTCGCGCCCCAGGTCGATCACGGCGCCGTTCGAGAGCTGCACTTGCCACGCATAGCGCGGCGTGAGCACGACTCGTCGCGGTTCGAGCTTGACCGGCGCGAACCAACGCAGCAGTTCCGCATAGCGCTGGGCCACGAGCTTCTCCGAGCCGTCCGGCCCGCCGAATACCGGCAGCTCCCGGTCGTCCTCGGCTTCGCCCAAATTGGCGGTGAACGACTCGCCGTACGTATTCAGCAGCCGGTTCTCGTTCCATATCCCGAGCGTCTGATGCTCCTGGATGGTCACGACCAGCGAATGGGGCCACTGCCGCCGCACGGAGGCCTGGCGCACCCAAGGCACGGTCTCGAACACCTGCCGGACCTGCTCCAGGTCCGCAGTAAAAAAGTTGCCCATCAGCCGGCCGGAGATGGTGGCGTGCACGCTCGCCGGCGTCACGTGCTGGAGCGTGCCGTCCTCGGCTTCGATCCATATCGCCTGCAATGCGAACACCGGCCGCTGCGCCAGCCACACCAGCGCGCACGCCCCCAGCACCATCGCCGCGGCGAGGTACAGGGTATTGGCGATCAGGTTCAGGGTTCGGGCGTCGTTCCACACAGAGTGTCCGATTCAAGCGCTTACGAAGGCCGGCCGGAAATCTTGCAGCGTGCACCCCGCAGGATTTCCACGCACAAGGCTTCGTAGCTCATGCCGCTGGCGGCGGCCGCCATGGGCACCAGGGAATGGCCGGTCATGCCGGGCGATGTATTGACCTCCAACAAATACGGTTGATTATCGGCATCGAGCATCACGTCGACGCGCCCCCATCCCTCGCATCCCAGCGCGCGGTACGCCGCCTCGCTGATCTCCTGGACGCGGCGCGTCACGTCCTCGGGCAGCGGAGCCGGGCACAGATAGCGGGTATCGTCCGTAAAGTATTTGTGTTCGTAGTCGTAATTGCCTTCGGGGGCCACGATCTCCACCACGGGCAATGCGCGCGCCTGCGCACCCGAGCCGAGGATGGCCACCGTCAGCTCGCGCCCTTGCACGAACGCCTCGGCCAACACCTGCTCGTCGTACTCGGCCGCGAGCTCGTAGGCGGCACGCATGGCGTCCCCGTCTTCCACCTTGGTCACGCCTATGGTGGAGCCTTCGTGGGGCGGCTTGACGATCAAGGGCAGCCCGAGCTTGGCGGCAACCGCCAACAGGTCGCTTTGCCGATCCAGTACTTCGAAGCGGGGCGTGGGCAGTCCTTCGTTCATCCAGATGCGCTTGGTCATGGTCTTGTCCATGGCCAGTGCAGAGGCAAGCGGCCCGCTGCCGGTATAAGGCACCTTCAGCAATTCAAGCGCGCCTTGCATGGTTCCGTCTTCGCCATAGCGGCCGTGCAGCGCGATGAATACCCGGTCGAAACGCTCTTCGGCGAGCTCCGCCAGCGAACGCACGCCCGTATCGAAAAGATGCGCGTCGACGCCGGCGCTGCGCAACGCCTGGTGCACGCCGGTGCCGGACATGATGGACACCTCGCGCTCGGCGGATTTGCCGCCGTACAAAACTCCGACTTTGCCAAACTGCGCGCTCATTGATGTGTCCTTTCCTGATTCGATGTCGCGGCGAACATTGCCCCGATCCTGGCCGGCATGTTGCCGATGGAGCCGGCGCCCATGGTGATGACGACGTCGCCGTCGCGCGCGAAATCGACGATGGCCTGCGGCATGTCGGCGATGTCCTCGACGAACACCGGCTCGACCCGTCCCGCCACGCGCACGGCACGAGCCAGGGACCGTCCGTCCGCCGCCACGATGGGCGGCTCGCCGGCCGCATACACCTCCGCCAGCAATAACGCGTCGGCCGTTCCCAGCACTTTGACGAAATCCTCGAAGCAATCCCGTGTGCGTGTGTAACGATGCGGCTGGAAAGCCAACACGATGCGCTGATTGGGATACGCGCCACGGGCGGCGGCAAGCGTGGCCGCCATTTCCACCGGATGGTGTCCGTAGTCGTCGATCAGCGTGAAGCTCCCCCCGCCGTGTTCGGCCGAGACGGGGAACACGCCCACGTGCGTGAAGCGCCGGTTCACGCCATGGAAGGACGACAGCGCTTCGCGTATCGCGTCATCGGATACGCCCAGCTCGGTGGCAACCGCGATGGCGGCCAGTGCGTTACGCACGTTGTGCTCGCCGGGCAGATTCAGCACGATGTCCAGCGGGGGCAGTTCCACTTGCCGGTCGCGCCTCAGGGCGGTGAAGCACATGCGCGGCCCGTCCGCGCGCACGTCCACGGCCCGCACTTGCGCATCGGCGCCCAGGCCGTAAGTCGTTACCGGGCGCGACACGAAAGGCAGGATCTCCCTCACGTTGGCGTCGTCGATGCACAGGACTGCCGTGCCGTAGAACGGCATGCGCTGCGTGAATTCGACGAATGCGCTCTTGAGCCGTGCGAAGTCGTGGCCGTATGTGTCCATGTGATCCGCATCGATGTTCGTGATAACCGACATGACGGGCAACAGATTCAGGAACGACGCATCCGATTCGTCGGCCTCCACCACGATGAATTCGCCCTGCCCCAGCTTGGCGTTGGCGCCCGCGGAGTTGAGCCGGCCGCCGATGACGAAGGTCGGGTCCAGGCCTCCCGCCGCCAGCACGCTGGCGATCAGGCTGGTCGTCGTTGTCTTGCCGTGGGTGCCCGCCACCGCGATGCCGCGCTTCAGGCGCATCAGCTCGGCCAGCATGACGGCGCGCGGCACCACCGGGATGCGCTTGTTGCGGGCCGCGATCACCTCCGGATTGTTGCCAGCCACCGCCGTGGAGGTGACGATGGCGTCCGCGCCCTCGATGTTTTCGGCGCTGTGCCCCTGCATGATGCGGGCGCCCAGCGCAGCCAGGCGGCGGGTCGTCGCGGTGTCGGCGAGGTCGGAACCACTGATGCGGTAGCCCAGGTTGAGCAGCACCTCTGCGATGCCGCTCATGCCCGAGCCCCCGATGCCGACGAAATGGATGTTCCTGATTCGATGTCTCATGATGTTCAGCGTCGCACCGCCGCCTCGCAAATGTCTGCGATCCGCTCCGTCGCGTGCGGATGCGCGAGCGCTCGCGCGCGGGCCGCAGTTTCGGCCAATTCGGCCCGGTTGCGTTGGCGCAGCCAACCGGCTAGCCATGCAGCCGTCAAGGCCGACTGCGGCTGCAGCCATCCGGCCTGCGCATCGCTCAAATACTTCGCATTGGTCGTCTGGTGATCGTCCACCGCGTGCGGGAACGGGACGAACAGCGCGGCGACCCCCGCCGCGCAGACTTCGGCCACCGTCATCGCGCCCGAACGGCAGATCACCAGGTCCGCATCGGCATAAGCGCTTGCCATGTCGGCGATGAACGCCCGGCAGTCCGCCTCGACGCCTGCAGAGGCATAAGCCGCCCGCAGTGCTTCGATGTGTTTTTCGCCGGCCTGGTGCACCACCTGCGGCCTTTGGTCCGGCGGCAAGGCGGCCACGGCCCGCGGCACGACCTCGTTGAGCGCCTGTGCGCCCAGGCTGCCGCCCACGACCAGCAGGCGCAATGGCCCCTGGCGGCCGGCGAAGCGCTCCTCGGGCGGTGCCACCGCGGCCACTTCCGGGCGCACGGGGTTGCCGGTCAACTCGCCCGGCAGCGCACCGGGGAATGCCGTCAACACCCGGTTCGCCCACCGCGCCAGCACGCGGTTGGTCATGCCGGCGACGGAATTCTGTTCGTGCACCACCAGCGGCGTGCCGAGCAGGCGCGCCATCAGGCCGCCGGGCAGGGCCACATACCCGCCCATGCCGAGCACCACGTCCGGCCGGTACCGGCGCAGGCCGCTCCATGCCTGCGCGGCTGCCCTCGCCAAGGTGAAGGGGAGTTTGAGCAACGTGGCGGGACCCTTGCCACGCACGCCGGAAAAACGCACCGGCGCGATGGGAATGCCATGCTGGGGAACGAGCCGCCCTTCCATGGCGTCGGGATTGCCCATCCACACGACGTTCCAGCCACGGGCCCGCAGTGCGCCGGCCACGGCAAGCCCGGGCATGATGTGCCCGCCGGTCCCGCCGGCCATCACCATGAGCGTGCGGGACGCGGCGGCCAGCGTCCGCGCTTCTTCCTGTACACGCTTGGCCTGCAGCGGAAGAGCGTTCATAGGCGCCCTCCCCGCATCAGTATCCGGTTCTCGTAATCCACGCGCATCAGCACGGCGAGCGCGGCCAAGCTGGCGATGATGCTGGAGCCGCCGAAGCTCATGAACGGCAGCGTCAGCCCCTTGGTGGGCAAGAGGCCGAGGTTGACGCCCATGTTGATCAGCGCCTGCACGCCTATCCACAAGGCCACCCCTTTGGCCACGAGGCCGCTGAACACCCGGTCCATGGCGATCGCCTGGCGCCCGATCTCGAAGCCGCGGCGCACGATGACGAAGAAGAGCAGGATGACGGCCAATACGCCCACGAAGCCCAGCTCCTCGCCGATGACGGCAAGCAGGAAATCGGTGTGGGCTTCCGGCAGATAGTGCAGCTTTTCCACGCTGGCGCCCAGGCCGACGCCGAACCATTCGCCCCGCCCGAAAGCGATCAGGGAATGCGACAACTGATAGGCCTTGCCGAGCGCGTTGGCTTCGGACCACGGGTCGAGATAGGCGAACAGCCGCTCGCGGCGCCACGGTGCGGCCCAGATCAGCAACAGGAAGGTCGACACCAGCACGGCCGTCAGGCCGCCGAACAACTTGCCGTTGATGCCGCCGAGGAACAAGATGCCCATCGAGATCGCGACGATGACGACGAATGCACCGAGGTCCGGCTCTAGCAGCAACAGTACCCCGGTGGTTGCCATGGCCGCGGCCATGGGCAGGAAGCCTCGCACGAAATTCTGCATGTAAGCCTGCTTGCGCACCGTGTAATCGGCTGCGTAGACCAGCACCGCCAGCTTCATCAGTTCGGAAGGCTGGAAGTTGACGAAGCCCAAGGGCAGCCAACGGTGCGAGCCGTTCACTTCCTTGCCGATGCCAGGGATGAGCACCAATATCAGCAGCAGCAACGCGCCGCCGAAAATGGTCATGGAAAACTTCTGCCACACGTCCATGCGGATCGTGAACGTGGCGGCGGCCACGATGACGCCGAGCGCCAGATAAGCCGCGTGGCGGATGAGGAAGTGATAGTTGCCGTAGTTCGCGAACTTGGGGGAATCGGGCAGCGCGACGGACGCCGAATACACCATGACCAGGCCGAGCAGCAGCAAGGCGATCGCGGATGCCACGAGCGCCGCATCGTAGTTCAGCATGCGCGTGCGGCTCGGCCGCACGGCATTGACGCTTCCGGTCAGTTCGGAGAACAGGCTCACCTCACACCTCCCCCCGGTCCGCCGCGAGCGTGTGCACGGCGTCGACGAACACGTCGGCACGATGCTTGTAGTCGCGGAACATGTCGAAACTTGCGCAGGCCGGCGAGAGCAAGACGGCATCGCCCGGCTCGGCGCGATCCAGGGCTGCCGTCACGGCCGCCGCCATGTCCTCGCACTGGACCAGCGGCACGCCCGCGCTGCCCAGCGCCTCGGCCATGGCCGGCGCGTCCCGCCCGATCAGCACCACGGCGCGGGCGTGCAGCGCCGCGGCACGGGCCAGCGGCGAGAAATCCTGCCCTTTGCCCACGCCGCCCGCTATGAGCACGCAGCGCTGCCCAAGCCCCTCCAGGGCTGCCACGGTAGCGCCGACGTTGGTGCCCTTGCTGTCGTCATAGAAGTCCACGCCCGCGATGCTGCGCACGAACTCCACGCGGTGCGGCTCGCCGCGATACTCGCCCAGCGCCCGCAGCAGCGGCGCCCACGGCAGCCCCAAGCTGCGGGCCAAGAGCAACGCTGCCTGGGCGTTCAAGGCGTTGTGCATGCCGCGTATGTGCAGTGCATCGACCGGCATCAGGCGGTTCAGGCGCCCTTGGGGCCGCGTCACGGGCACCCCTTTCTTGCGCTTGGCGGGAGGCGACTCGAAGTCGTCCGGCGCAGATTCGGCGAGCCATGCGACGCCATGGCTGTGATCCAGGCCGAGGTCGCCCGTCGAGACCGGCGCGTCGCGCCCAAAACTGCGGACATGCTCGCCATCCAAGCGCTCGACCATCTTCGCCACGGCAGGATCGTCCCGGTTGACAATGGCTACGGCCGAGGCAGCCAAGAGCTTGGCCTTGGCCGCGCCATAGGCTTGCATGTCGCCGTGCCAATCCAGGTGGTCCTGGGTGAGGTTCAACACGACGCCGGCATGGGGTTTGAGCGAGTGCGTCGTTTCCAGCTGGAAGCTGGAGAGCTCCAGCACCCAGACCTCCGGCAGCCTGTCCTCTTCCAGCGCCGCCATCAAAGCGGTCAACGCAGCCGGACCGATGTTGCCGGCCACGCCCACGGAGCGGCCCGCGGCCTCGATGAGGCGGCCGGCCAGCGCGGACACCGTCGTCTTGCCGTTGGTGCCGGTCACGGCAAGCACGTGCGGGGAGTAGGCACGCGTGACCGAAAGATCCGCGAGCGCCTGCGCGAACAGCTCGATCTCACCGATCACCGGTATGCCGCGCTCGCGTGCGGCCTCGACGAGTTCGCGTGCCGGCGCCGAGCGGGGCGACAGCCCCGGGCTGATCACCACCCGTTCGATGCCATCAAGCAGTTCCGGATCAAAACTCGGTTCGCCGTCGCGCTCGCGCAGCGCCGCGCCCCCCAAGCGAAACTCCGCGTGCTGCGCGACCTCGCGCAGCGCGTCGACCCCTGCCGGCGCGGCGCGCGAATCGACCACGCGCATCCGCCCACCGGACCGGGCGCACCAGCGCACGACGGCCGAGCCCGTTTCCCCCAGGCCCAGGACCAGGGTGAACGGCGCTTGCGCGACGGACTCGACAGGGGCTTCCATGTTCAACGATACGCCTGACACTTGACGATTAACGCAACTTCAACGTCGCCAGCCCGATCAGCACCAGCATCATGGTGATGATCCAGAACCGGACGACGACCTGGGTTTCTTTCCAGCCGCTGACCTCGAAATGGTGATGCAGCGGCGCCATCTTGAATATGCGCCGGCCCTCGCCGTAACGCTTCTTGGTGTACTTGAACCAACTCACCTGCAAGATGACCGACAGGGTCTCCACCACGAACACACCGCCCATGATGAAGAGCACGATCTCCTGCCGCACGATCACGGCGATCGTCCCGAGCGCGCCGCCGAGTGCGAGCGCGCCCACGTCGCCCATGAACACCTGCGCGGGGTAGGCGTTGAACCACAGGAACGCCAGCCCTGCGCCACCGATCGCGGCGCAGATCACCATGAGCTCCGAAGCGCCCGGGATGTACGGGAAGAGCAGGTACTTGGAGTAGTCCACGCGGCCGACCACGTATGCGAATACGCCGAGCGCCGTTCCCACCAGCACGGTGGGCATGATGGCCAGCCCGTCGAGGCCGTCGGTGAGGTTCACCGCATTGCTGCTTCCGACGATTACGGCCCAAGTCAGTGCGATGAAGCCGATCACGCCCAAGGGATAGCTCACGCTCTTGAAGAACGGCACGATGAGGTCGGCGCGCTCGGGGAGGTGATAACCGAAGCCGCCCGTGACCCAGTCCACCAGCAGCTTCCATGTCCCGGCGGCATCGGGAGCCGATATGGCGAACGCCAGGTAAACCGATGCCACCAGCCCAATCAGCGTCTGCCAGAAAAACTTCTCGAGCGCCGGCATCCCTTCTGGATCGCGGCGCACCACCTTGCGGTAGTCGTCAGACCACCCTATCCAGCCGAAGCCGAACGTCACCAGCAGCACGACCCAGACGAAGCGGTTGCTCCAGTCGGCCCACAGCAGCGTGGAAACGCCGATGGCGATGAGGATGAGCGCCCCGCCCATGGTGGGCGTGCCATTCTTGATCAGGTGCGATTCTGGGCCGTAGCTGCGCACGGCCTGGCCGATCTTGAGCGCCGTCAACTTGCGGATGACCGCCGGCCCGGAGATCAGTCCGATGAGCAACGCCGTCGCGCACGCAAGCACTGCGCGCAGCGTGATGTAGTTGAACACCGAGAAAGCCCGGTAGTCCTCGGACAACCATTGGGCCAGTTCAAGCAGCATGCTTATTACCAATAGAAGAATGATCCGACGAGCGGCCGGCCTGCAATGCCTGCACCACCCGCTCCATGCGCATGAAGCGCGAGCCCTTCACCAATACGGATGCCGGCTGAATCGCCATGACGGCCGAAGCCAGCTGCTCGACCCCATCCGCATGCAAACTGCCGCTGCCAAACGCCTGCGCGGTGGCGCGGGTCGCCTCGCCCAGGGCGAATAGCGCATCGATGCCCCGCTCTTTCGCGTAGGCCCCGACTTCCGCGTGCATGGCCGGCCCCTGGTCTCCCACCTCTCCCATGTCACCCAACACGAGGGCGCGCGGCCCGGGCAGGGAGGCCAGCACGTCGATCGCAGCTCGCACCGAATCGGGGTTGGCGTTGTACGTATCGTCGATCAGCAGTGCACCGCCGGGCAGGCGATGGCGCTGCATGCGTCCCTTGACCGGCGCAAAATCCGCCAGGCCGCGGGCGACGTGCGGCAGGTCCACGCCCGCGCCGAGCGCGCACGCAGCCGCGGCGAGGGCATTGCGCACGTTGTGCATGCCGGCTGCCGCCAAGGTGACCTCAGCCTCGCCATCCGGCGTGCAGAGCACGAAACGGGTCGCGAAAGGCTCGGGGCGAATATCCCGCGCGCTGACCTCGACGTCTCCGACCAGGCCGAAACGCAGGCACCGCCGGGAGCCCGCGAGCTCGGCCCAGATCGAGGTGTAGGCGTCGTCGCCGGGGAACACTGCCACACCGTCGGCAGCGAGCGCCGAGATGACGGCTCCGTTCTCGCGTGCAACTGCCTCCACGGTGTGCATGAATTCCTGATGCTCACGTTGGGCATTGTTCACGAGCGCCACCGTAGGCGCGGCGATGCGCGCCAACTCGGCAATCTCCCCGGGGTGATTCATGCCCAGCTCGACCACGGCGCTGCGATGGGCGTCGCGCAGCCGCATGATCGTGAGCGGGACCCCGATGTCGTTGTTCAAATTGCCTTGCGTGGCAAGGCGCTGCGGCTCGCCGTAGCGCGCCGCGAAAATCGCGGCGATCATTTCCTTGGTGGTCGTCTTGCCGTTGCTACCGGTCACGCCCACCACCGGAATCGAAAAACGGCTGCGCCATGCGGCCGCCAAGTCGCCTAGCGCCCGGCGGGTGTCGGCCACCACGACCTGCGGCAGGCCTGCGTCCTGCACGGGGCGCTGCACCACCGCCGCGACGGCTCCCGCCTCACCTGCGGCCCGCACGTACGCGTGACCATCGAAGCGCTCGCCGCTCAACGCCACGAACAGCTCGCCCGGCGTAACGTTGCGGGAATCGGTGCCGACGCCGCTGAATACGACGCCGTCGGCACCGGCATTCCCGTGCACCACGCCGCGCATGGCACGGGCGGCGTCAGCCAGCGTCATCAAGCCAGTCTCGACGGGATCGGCGCAATACGCAGCCAAGGCCAGCGCCGCCTGTTCGACGTCCGAGAATGGATGGCGCACGCCCCCGACTTCCTGATAGGACTCATGCCCCTTGCCCGCCAGCAGGATCACGTCCTCCGGACGGGCGCGGCGCACGGCGTCGCGGATGGCGCGCGCCCGGTCCGGGTCGGACGACACCGCTCGCCCCGCCGGCACGCCCGCCAGGATCTGGTCGATGATGGACTGGGGCAACTCGCTGCGGGGGTTGTCGCTGGTCACCACCACGATATCGGCATGCTCGCACGCCGCCTGCGCCATCTGCGGGCGCTTGCCTGGATCGCGGTCGCCGCCGCATCCGAACACGCAGATCCGGCGTCCGCCGCGGGCTTGGGCGACGGGCGCCAACGCTTCCAGCGCGCGTGCCAGGGCATCCGGTGTGTGCGCATAATCAACGACCACCAACGGTCCGCCCTCACCCGGAAGGCGTCCCGGGGCTGCCACGGCCTGCAGCCGGCCCGGAGCCGGTTGGGCCGACGACAGCGCCGCCGATACGCGCTGCACGCTCCAGCCCAGCTCCAAGAGCACACCCCCCACCGCCAATAGATTGGACACGTTGTGGGCGCCGAGCAGCGGCGTCGAGATCTGCACCGACTGCCCTTGCCACGTCAGCGTGAACACCATCCCATGGCTGGTGGCGTGCAGGTCGGAGGCCACGAGCGCGCGCCCGCCCTCGTCGGCCGGAACATCCCCGAGGGCATATTCGGTCAGTGCCGCCGGCGTACCGCGCGCGCGCAGTGCTTGGATCAACCGCCTGCCCGCCTCGTCGTCGCGGTTCACGACGGCGGCGGATACGCCTTCCCACGCAAAGAGCTTGGCCTTTTCCGCCTCATAGGCCGCCATGTCGCCGTGGTAGTCGAGATGATCGCGCGTCAGATTGGTAAACACGGCGATGTCGATGTGCAAGCCGTCGAGGCGGCCTTCGGCGATACCGATGGAAGACGCCTCGATGGCAACTGCCTCCACCCCGTCGCGCCGCATGTCGGCCAGGGCGCGATGCAGCGCCACGGCGTCGGGCGTGGTCAGGCCGGTAGACAGTGAGCGCGAGCCGCCGTCTGCGCCCGGTATTTGTATGCCCAGCGTTCCGATGGCGCCGCAGGGCATGCCCCCTTCCGTCAAGGCACGGGCGATCCACTGCGCGCAGGAGGTCTTGCCGTTGGTACCGGTCACGGCGATGACGCGCATCTCGCGCGAAGGCTCGCCGTACCAGCCCGAGGCAATGGCGCCAAGCGCGGGCTTGAGGCCAGCTGCCGGCAAACCCGGAACGCCTTTATCCGCCAGGGTCTGCAAGAGCACCGCGGTCCGCCCGGGGTCCACGTCGTCGAAGACGATCGCGCCAGCGCCGCGCTCGAGCGCCTGGCCAATGAAATCGCGGCCGTCGCTGCGCGCACCGACATAAGCGAGGAAAACGTCGCCCGCCTGCACCGCCCGGGAATCCAGGCGCAGGTGCGAGCCCGGCGAGGCGCGGCCGTGCAGCCAGTCAAGGACCATGGAGGCAGTAGACGTCGCTGGCGTCACAGGCTGTCCTCCAGGGGATGCTCGGGAATCACCAGCGATTTGAACGGTGCATCGGGCTCCACGCCGAGTATGCGCAGCGTCCCGCCGGTGATCTTGGAGAACACCGGCCCGGCCACCGCACCGCCGTAAATGCTGCCGGCAGAGGGTTCGTCGATCATAACCGCCACCACGATGCGTGGGTTGGAAACCGGAGCGAACCCAGCGAACGAGGCGACATACTTGGTGACGTACACGCCATTGACGATCTTGCGCGCCGTGCCCGTCTTGCCGGCCACCCGGTAGCCCATGACCTGGGCCTGTGCGGCCGTGCCGCCGGGGCCGACCACCGCTTCCAGCATCTGCCTCATGGTGCGCGCCGTCTTGGGCGAGAAAACGCGCGTGCCCGGGGCCGGGCGATCAGTCTTCAAGAAGGTCAGCGGAACCGTGTCGCCGTCCCGCGCAAACACGGTATAGGCTTGCGCCAGTTGCACCAGCGAGACCGACAAGCCGTAGCCATAGGACATGGTGGCTTTCTCGATGGGCTTCCACTTTTCATAGGGACGCAGCCGCCCCGCCACCGCACCGGGAAAGTCGAGCTTGGGAACCTGGCCCAGGCCGAGCTCGGTGTACTTCTCCCACATCTCTTTGCTTTCCAGGCGCTGCGAAATCAGCGTGGTGCCGATGTTGCTCGACTTCTGCACCACGCCCGCCACGTCCAGCTTGCCGTAGCCGCGGGTGTCGCTAATGGTGCGCCCGTAAAAATTCATCCGGCCGTTGCCGGTGTCGACGACGGTGTTCGGCTGCACCCGCCCGAGGTCCAGCGCCAACGCGATCGAGAATGGCTTGATGGTAGAGCCGGGTTCGAAGGTGTCTGTCAGCGCGCGGTTTCGCAGGCGGGGCCCGGTCAGCGTCTCGCGCTGGTTCGGGTTGTATGTGGGCAGATTGGCCAAGGCAAGGATCTCCCCGGTGCGCGTATCCACCACAATGGCGGCGCCGCCCTTGGCCTTGTGGCGCTCGACTGCTTCTTGCAACTGCGAAAACACTAAGTACTGCACCCGGGTATCAATGGACAAGGTCAGGTCGTGACCGTTGGCCGGTGCACGTACCGCCTGTACGTCCTCGACTACCCTTCCCAGGCGGTCCTTGATGACCCGGCGGCTGCCAGGACGGCCTGCCAATTGAGCATTGTAGGCCAGCTCGATTCCTTCCTGCCCGCGATCCTCGACGTTGGTGAAACCCAGCACATGGCCGAGCACTTCGCCCTCGGGGTAATAGCGCAGGGTCTCGCGCTGCTGGTGGATGCCATCGATGCCCAGCGCCGCCACCTTCTCGGCAATCTCGACCGGAACCTGGCGCTTCAAGTAAACGAAGGTCTTGTCTTCGTTGGCAAGCTTGCGCTGCAGGTCCCGCAGCGGCGTGTCCAGCAGCTTGGCGAGCTCGGCCAGCTTGGCCGGGGGTGCCTTGACGTCTTCGGGAATCGCCCATACCGCGCGCGCCGGAATGCTGGAGGCCACCACCACCCCGTTGCGGTCGGTGATCTTTCCCCGGGACGCCGGCAAGACCAGCGTACGCGCGTAGCGCGACTCGCCCTGCTTTTGCAGAAATTCATTCGAAAGCCCTTGCAGATACAAGGCGCGCAGCACCAGCACTGCAAAACCGGCAAAAAGCAGGAAGAGGACGAAGCGGGACCGCCACGCGGGCAATTTCAGGCTCAGGACCGGGTTCTCGGACGAAAAACGCACGCGCTTCATCGTGCACCTCTCGCGGGAGACTTGGCGGGTACGGGAACGCCAGGAGGCCCGTAGGGCAGCAAGGCCGGACCGCCCTGGCCGTCGCGCGACTGCGCCAGGTAGATCGTGCGGGCAGGCGTGACCGGCTCCATCTTCAGCGTGGTGCGGGCCACCTTATCGATCAGGGCGTGTTTCGCGTGATCGGTCTGCTCGAGCTGCAGCCGCCGCCATTCCACGTCGAGGTCGCGCGCCGCAGCCTGGGCACGCTCGAGCTCCACGAAGAGACTGCGCGCTTTGTACTGGCTGCTGACCAGCGACAACGCGCAGCCTACCAAGGCGGCCGTCAGGACGAAGAGCAGGCGCCCCATGCCGGCCACCTATGCGCAAGCGAGGAAGTGGGCGCGCGGCGTGCGCGTCCGGGTCGAAGCGCGCCGACGGCCGGACGGCACGTCGGGGGCTTTCAGGAACGCCTTGCCGCCTTCGGCCGGCAAGGCTACGTGCGTGCGTTCAGCCACGCGCAGCACTGCGGAACGGGCGCGCGGGTTTTGCTGGATCTCCTCTTCACTGGGCAGGACGCGGCCGACCGAAACCAACACCGGCTGCGGCCGCTCGCTCTCGCGCAGCGGCAACCGGGCGGTCTCGGCGCCGGGCCGCGACGCGGCAGCGATGAATTGCTTGACGATGCGGTCCTCCAGCGAATGGAAGCTGATCACGGCCAACCTCCCGCCGGGGACCAGGAATTCGAGCGCGGCGGCTAGCGCGCGCGGGAGCTCCTCAAGCTCCTGATTGAGGTGAATCCGTATAGCTTGAAAGGTGCGGGTCGCAGGATGCTGGCCCTTTTCCCTCGTGCGGACGGCGCCAGCCACGATGTCGGCAAGCTCGCCTGTGGTCGTGATAGGCCGTTTCTCGCGGCTAACTGCAATCGCCTTTGCAATCTGGAAAGCAAACCGTTCTTCACCATAGCGTGCTATGACCTCTCGCATTTCGTCTACGCTCGCGTGAGCGAGCCATTGCGCGGCGGTCTCGCCGCGCGTGGTGTCCATCCGCATATCGAGCGGGCCGTCGCGCATGAAAGAAAATCCGCGCTCCGCGTCGTCGATTTGCGGCGAAGAAATACCCAAATCCATCATCAGGCCGGCGATCCGGTCGATCCCTAGCCTGGAGAGCTCCTCCGCCAACGCGCCAAAACCAGCATGTACGACCGTGACGCGCGCATCGCGCTCGGCCAGCGCACGGGCCGCTTCGATCGCCTGGGGATCCTTGTCGAAGACCACCAGGCGCGCCTCCGGCCCCAGCCGCGCGAGCAGGGCGCCTGAATGCCCTCCCCGGCCGAAAGTCGCGTCGACCCACACCCCGGCGCCCACGCCGTCGGCAGGTACGGCCAACGCGTCTATCGTCGGCTCCAACAACACGGGCCGATGCATGAATGGGGTCGTCACGGCGTCAGAAAGAAAACTGGTTCAGAACTTCGGGCATGCCTTGCGCCAGCATTTCCTGCTCGCGCTGGGCCAAAACGGCAGCGTCCCACAGCTCGAAGTGCGCACCGAGACCGAGCAGCATGACGTCGCGGCTCAGCGAAGCCGCGGCACGCAGTTCGGGAGCGATCAGGATGCGGCCCGCGTTATCGAGCTCCACGTCCTGGGCGTTGCCCAACAGCAGCCGTTGCAGCGCGCGCGCCTGCATCGGAAATGCGGCGATCTGTTCGCGCTTCTCCTCCCAGATGGGACGGGGGTAGATCAAAAGGCAACCGTCGGGATGGCGGGTCAGCGTCAGGCGGCCTTCGGCCTGGGCGATCAGCGCGTCACGATACCGGGTAGGGATCGAGACCCTTCCCTTCGCATCGAGCGTGAGCGCGCTGCTGCCCTGAAACACGACCCGTCACCCCACTTTTTTGCACAAAATTCTACTATTTCCCACTCTAAAGGAGGGACTAAGCGGGGTCAAGCCGGCCCAAGCCGATTTTTTCATTAGTAACAAGGACTTAGCCGCACTTCCTCAACATCCATATTGCGAAATACTCCGAAAAATCAGGACATTGGAAGGTAAAGTGAAGGTAGGGTCTGAAGAACACCGGTTGCACCGCGGCGGGGCGCAAGAACGTAACAAAAAGCGAGCAAAGAAAGAGAGGGGAGAACAGCCCGGGAGGGGGAAGGAGGCGGGCGCAGGCCCCGGCGTACTCATTCACGCCGAATCCGCGCACGGAAGTTGATGTATATCCGTCGGAGATGCCCTGGAACGCCGAAACAAGGCAAAGCAGATCGATAGGCCGGATTCTGTACACGGGTTGCCCCGCGGGCAGTCATTCCTCTAGGCCGTCCGTTGCCGAACGGCTCAAGCCACCTACCCGCATGCTCGGACGGACCGCCCTGTGCGGCGCAAGGCCGCGCGCATGCCTATTTGGTGTTGCTCCGGATGGAGGTTGCCGCGTTTCACCCTGCAGCGACTCGCCGCGGCCAGGCCGCGCGAACGGCACGGAGTGGCCGTGCCGGAGCGGAGCTCGCGCCCCGCCCTCTCTGCAGACTCGTCTCTGTGGCCCTATTCCTCGGCTTCGCGCCGCGCACTCGCGTGCCCGGCGATCGCCGGACGGCTGTTAGCCGCCATCCTGTCCTGCGGAGTCCGGACCTTCCTCGGCGCCGGAGGCGCCGCGACTGCCTGATCTGCTCTGCTTCGTTATTCTACCGCTGCCGGGAGCGGCCGGGGCGGAAGACTTCCGTATCGTCGTAAAAGGCCGGCGTCGTGTTTTCGGGCCACCAGCCAGGCAGCCCCAACACCGGCAGGGGGCAGAGGTCGCGCGTATTGAAGAAAGGCCAGTTTTCCAGCCAGTCCGCCACCAATCGGTCGATGGTTGCCCTGCGCTGGTGGGGCGACGCCCGGAAATACGAGTCGTCGACCGGAATGATGAGGGTGTGCGCGGTGATGGACTTGTAGGGCCGGACCAGCTTTTCAAGCAGGCCGTGCCCGACCACCCAGGGCTCGGTCTGCATCAGCGTCGCGGTACGGCGCTCGACGAACAGCGTGCGCCAGTCGAAGCGACGCAGCGCCTGGGCCAAGTCGTCATTGGAGCAGGCCAGCACGAGCCCGTTCTCGTCGAAAATCGTCACCGCATCGCGCAGCGCCCCGCGGCCGGCCGAAGCGTCGGCCGTTTTTTTCAGCGCGCGCGCCTGCAACGCATTCAACCTTGCCTTGATCTGTGGAAAGGCAAACCACACCAATCCGTTGAAGAGGTCGTGCAGGTTGTCCCGCGTCGGCACCCGTCCGGTTTGATAGATGTGGGTTTCGTAGGCCCGCCCCTCGGGCAGGTCGGAAGGCGGCACGAAAACGAGCGCCTTGCCCGAGGCCAACCTCATGCGCCCCCTCGGGCCGCCGCCCGGCTCGCCTGCCGTCAAGAGCCGGTTCAGCCGATCGCACAGGGGCTCGTCGCCGGCGGGCGCCAGCAACTCGCCCTTGTGCGCGATCGCGGCGAACCAGGGCTGCCCCCAATCAATGGCCGTCAGGTCGACACCCGCCATGGCAGCGTCTCCCCGCCGGCGAGCGGCACGATGGTTTGCTGGCCGAAAGGCAACTCATCTGGGATGCTGAATGCTTCCCGCTCCAGCCGAAGCGTGCCGGTATTGCGCGGCAGACCGTAGAAATCCGGTCCATGAAAGCTCGCGAATGCTTCCAGCGCATCCAATTTGCCGGCGGCTTCGAAGGCCGTGGCATAAAGCGCCATCGCGTGCAGGCCGGTAAAGCATCCGGCGCAGCCGCAGGCGTGCTCTTTCAGGCCCCGCGCGTGCGGCGCGCTGTCCGTGCCGAGGAAAAAGCGCGGGTTGCCACTGGTGGCGACCTCCACCAGGGCCTGGCGGTGGGTCTCGCGCTTGAGCACGGGCAGGCAATACCAGTGGGGACGCATCCCGCCCTGGAACAGGGCATTGCGGTTGTAGAGCAGGTGCTGGGGCGTGATGGTTGCCGCGATCGGTCCCTCCGCATCGCGTACGTATTGCGCGGCATCGGCCGTGGTGATGTGCTCGAACACCACCTTCAGCGCTGGGAACGCGCGGCGCAGCGGCATCATCACGCGATCGATGAACACCTTCTCGCGGTCGAACACGTCGATCGCCGGGTCGGTGACTTCGCCATGCGCCAGCAGCGGCATGCCGACCTTTTCCATGGTTTCCAGCACCCTGGCGCAGCGGCCGAGCAAGTCAGTCACGCCGGCGTCCGAATTCGTGGTCGCCCCCGCGGGATAAAGCTTGACAGCATGAACCGCTCCGGAATCGCGCGCGCGGAGGATTTCCTCTGGGTCCGTGTTGTCGGTCAGGTAAAGCGTCATCAACGGCGTGAACGAAGAGGCTTGCGCGCCGCCCTTGCGCAGCGCCGCCAAGATGCGTTCGCGGTACGCCAATGCCTGCTCGGTCGTCGTGACCGGTGGCTTGAGGTTCGGCATGACGATGGCTCGGGCGAACTGGCGCGCCGAATGCCCGACGACGGCCTCGAGCGCTTCGCCGTCGCGCAGGTGCAAATGCCAATCGTCAGGGCGGGTGATGGTGAGGGTGGAAATAGTCATGGATGCGGCCACTGCTTGTCGGGACGGCCGGCCTTCGGGCGCGAACGCCGCACCCGCGTCGGCCCGGTCATTTCATTTTAAGGGATGGAGGCGCGCCCGCCTCAATCGACGACCGGCATACTCCGCTCGACGATCGCCGCCAGGATGCCCGCACCGATCGGGATCACCGAGTCGTTGAAATCGTAGCTGCTGCTATGCAGGATGCAGCCGCTCTCCGCGCCCCCCTGCCCGAGCCGGAAATACGCGCCCGGCCGGCCCTGCAGCATGAGCGAGAAGTCCTCGGCGCCCATCGAGGGCGTCAAATCGCGGATGACGTTTTCCTTGCCGAGGATGGCGCTCGCCACGTCCGCGACGAAGTTCGCCTCGCGGGGGGTATTGATCGTCGCCGGATAAATGCGCTCGTAGGTCAGCGTCGCGGTGGCGCCAAAGGCGGCTGCGATCGAGGAAGACAGCTCGCGCAAGCGATTCTCGATCATCTCTTGCACCGTGCGGCGGAAGGTCCGCACGGTGCCCACCAACCGGGCTTCGCGCGGGATGACGCTCATCGCGCCGGGGTTGCCGGCCTGTACCGAGCAGATGGACACGACGGCCGAATCAAGCGGATTCACGTTGCGCGCCACGATGGACTGCGTAGCCGTGATGATCTGCCCCGCCGCCACGATGGGATCGATGGTCAGGTAAGGATGGGCGCCATGGCCGCCGCGCCCTTCGATGACGATCTCAAAGCGGTCCGATGCGGCCATCATGGGCCCGGGATTGATGCCCACCTTGCCTGCCGGCAAAGCCGGCCAGTTGTGAAGCGCGTAAATTTCGTTACAAGGGAAGATCTCGAACAGGCCATCTTCGATCATGGCGCGGGCCCCGCCCAAGCCTTCTTCGGCCGGCTGGAAAATCAACACCGCCGTGCCGTCGAAATTGCGCGTCTTGGCCAAGTACCGGGCCACGCCCAGCAGGATTGCGGTATGGCCGTCATGTCCGCAGCCGTGCATCAACCCAGGCCGGCTCGACCGGTGGTCGAAGGCGTTGTCCTCGCTCATCGGCAGCGCATCCATGTCGGCCCGCAACCCCACCATGCGGCCGCTGTCGCAGCGCCGCCCCCGGATCACGCCGACCACCCCCGTCTTGCCTATGCCCCGATGGACTTCCACCCCGAGCAGCTCCAGCGCTTTCGCCACGATGCCGGAGGTCCGCACTTCTTCGAAACCCAGCTCGGGATGCGCGTGCAGGTCGCGCCTCAGCAACGTCAGGTCATCATGAAACTTGCGTATTGCTTCCAGCGGCGAACGCAGCGCCACCCCTGCTTCCATCCTGCTCTCCGTGCGGCCGCGCCATGCGGCCAAATATCAATCGATGACCGGGCCGTCGGGGAGTTCCCGCAGGGCCATCCGACTTGGTGTCAAAAGCTGAATGTCGCCATACCAGCTTTCCGCAAAGCTCCGGGTATTGTCGGTGTCCGTCATGACGCCGATGCCGATCAGCCTGCCCGGAGCCTCGCCAAACAGTTCGACGTAATCTTGCACGTAGTTCCGCTCGTATTCGAGCCACTGCCCCACCCCTGCGTCGCCGGATTCGACAACCTTCATCCGTACGCGCGTGCTGTGGGCGTTGACGAGCGTCGCCCCGACCGGGAGCCGGGCATCCCAGGTGTAGATGAGGGTGGCATACGGCACCTCCTGGCCGAGCAGCATGCGCGCCGTTTCGGCCAGCATCTGCTCTCGCAGCGGCAGCTTGCTCCAGTCTCCGTCGAAGGCCAGCACCAGCCGGGCCGGTGCATCCTCTGTTTCCGGGCGCGAACTGTCCGCGCGTTCGATCGGGGCGTCGGTGCGCCAAGACCAGCGCACATAGGGCGCATCGAGGGCACGCAGCCCGAGCGGGACCCAAGCGCCGCTCGCCGCCGCCTTTGCGACGGCATGCAAGACCAGGCGTTCTTCGTCCCCGATCCGCACCCGCGCCAGCCGGTAATGCGTCGGTGCCTTGTCGCGGCGGATGATCCACGACCGCCAGCCGGCAGGCAATTCGCCCTCGGCCGACGTCGATTGCGACAACGCGAGAGCGGCCGCGCCCGAAGGCTCCGCGCGCTCGATCTCCGCCGACCGGTCTCCCGGCGTGCTCGCGCAAGCTCCCAGCAATGCGGCGGCGGCCAGCGACAAGAGGGAAACCCGCAATCTAGGCGGAAAGAGAGTGAACATCGGCGGGCGCCAACGCGGCGCAGGAGATGGACCAAGCGCTCATTCTACCGGGGCAAACGACCAGCCAAGCGTTGCATAGCCGTCGAAAACTCGCGCCAAACGGCGATTCTGTTGGAATTTTGTTGTGGCTTTGCCCGGCAAGGCGATATGCTGCGCTCGCGGGGTTATTCCGCAGTTCTGGAGTCTGCCTCTCGCGCACTGCGGTGTGGCCCTGCCCACGATCTGACGATTGAACCCTTTTTAGGAGTACAGCATGGCCACAGCCAAGAAGGCTCCGGCAAAGAAAGCCGCCGCCAAGAAAGCCGCTCCGGCTAAGAAAGCCCCGGCCGCCAAGAAAGCCGCCCCGGCCAAGAAGGCCGCAACCAAGGCGCCGCGCAAAGTCAACGCAGCCTTCCTCAAGCCCATGACCCCCAGCCCCACGCTGGCTGCCATCATCGGCTCTACCCCGCTGCCGCGCACGGAAGTCACGCGCAAGGTCTGGGAATACATCAAGAAGCACAAGCTGCAAGACCCCAAGGCCAAGCGCAACATCAACGCCGACGCCAAGCTCAAAGAACTCTTTGGCAAGCCCAGCGTCGACATGTTCGAGTTGACCAAGATCGTCAACGCGCACCTGAAGTAACCCGGTCGACCCAGTCCCGGTTCTTCCATCCGCGCCCGGCCGCCATGGACCGGGCGCTTTGTTTTTCAGCGACCACCCCGGATCACGAGAATTTGGCCGTCTCGCGCATCGGTCAGCAAATACAGTTCGCCCGCCGGCCCCGTCACCACGTGGCGGATGCGACGCCCGAGGTCCGTCAGCAACCGCTCCTCGCGCACAACCTTTTCGCCATCCAGCTCCAGGCGGACCAGCGCCTGGCCGCTCAATGCACCGGTAAACAAGCTCCCTCGCCAGGCAGGAATGGTGGAGCTCGTGTAGAACGCCAGGCCGCTCGGCGACACCGACGGTACCCAGCTGTGGATAGGCGGTTCAAAGCCCGGCGGGGAAGCCTCTTCGCCTATTTTCCCGCCGCTGTACTCCCTGCCATAGGTATAGAGGGGCCAGCCATAGTTCTTGCCTGCGCGGACGATGTTCAGTTCATCGCCGCCCCGCGGGCCGTGCTCCACCATCCACAGCTCGCCCGTACCCGGATGCAAGGCTGCGCCCTGCGGGTTGCGATGGCCGAGCGACCATATTTCCGGTAGTGCGCGCTTGTCTTTGAGGAACGGATTATCGGGCGGCACGCTACCGTCGTCCCGGATCCGCACCACCTTGCCGTGGTGAGTGTCCAGGCCCTGCGCGTCGCCTCGGGTTTCGCGGCTGGAGCGCTCGCCCAGGGTCACGAATAGGGTTCCGTCCCGCGCAAACACAAGGCGCGAGCCAAAGTGCAGCGTGCTATCGAATTTGGGCGACTGCCGGAAAACGACCTGTCCCTCCGCGAACCGCCATCCGCCGCCTTCCTTGACCAACCTGCCCCGCGCCACTGCCGTGCTGTTGCCACCTTCGCCTGCCTCGGCATAGCTCAGATAGACCCATCCGTTGCGGGCGAAATCGGGATGCAAGGCTATGTCGAGCAAGCCGCCTTGGCCGCGCGCGTCGACCTTGGGCACGCCGGCAACCGGGCGGGACAACTCGCCCCCGGGCGACACCACCCGCAACCTGCCAGGACGCTCCGTCACCAGTGCCCCGCCCTCCGGGAGCAGGGCCAGGCCCCAAGGGTGTTCCAGGCCTTTCGCCCAAGTCGAGAGCGCCGCCCCCGCTGGCAAAGCGCCGCGGGAGACCGGCACGTCCTGGCCCGGACGTACGGGTTGGGCTTGCAGGGAAGCGCCCCCGACGAGCGAAGCCATGCACAAAACCAAAAACCATGATCGCCGCTTCATGCCGTCCTCCTCTCGCGATGCGGGTCGGCAACACCAGCCGGCCCGGCCATCAGCGTCGCCTCGACGCCCATCCGCGGCAGCGTACCTCATCCCGAGCAGCCAGAGGGCAATGGAATCCGGCGCTTACGAAATCGCCGCGCCTCTAATTGAACCGTCACTTTCGGTAACGACACACTTAAACTCGCACTGCAAGGGCACGCCGGCCGTAAACCCCGGCCATTCGAGACACACTCGGCCCCAGCCTGGGCGCCCGCTCATCATCCACCCGATGCGTTCGATGACATGAATCGCACTACCGTTGACCTTTCTGACTATCCCGATCTCGTGGTGATCTATCTTGGCATGCGCGTGAACCAGTTCCGGGGGCTTGCGACGCTGCTCGGTTTCGGGCCCCGCATCCACGCCGCCGTGAAATCCAACCCCGACGGCCTGCTCGCACATGAGAATGTCGTCTACTCCCTGTTCCCGCTGCATGTGGGCATGCGCCAATACTGGCGCGATTTCGAAAGTCTCGAGGCGTGGGCACGCGCGGATCCCCATCGCCAGTGGTGGCAAGCCTTCCTTAGGGATCCGAAGGGCACGGGTTTCTGGCACGAAGCCTACTTCCGGCAAGGCGGCATGGAAGCGGTCTACGTCAACATGCCTGCCCGCACCGGATTGCGGCGCTTCGCTTCCAGCGTAGAGGCGCGAGGCCCCTTCTTTACCTCGCGCCAACGCGCCGGCAGGGCCGAAACCCGCGAAGGCCCGCCGGCTGTCGTCCCCGAGGAGGCGCTCTACGAACCGAAAGGAGATGCGGCAAAAGGAGCCTCCCGATGAGATCCGTGCGGCTTGGAATCCTGCGTACATGGAATGCGGGGCGTCCCGCCTGCGACACCACCGAGCGCCGCGGCAAGCCTGGACATCCTGCCACGTCGTGGCGACGCCGTACCGGAGCATTCGTTGCCGCGATGAGCTTGAGCGCACTGGCCTTGTGCGCCCGGGCGACGCCTCTGTCGGCGGAAATCCATGGGCTGTCCAACGACCGCGGAATCGTGCGCTGCGGCTTGTTTTCCGGAGAGCCTGGTTGGAGGGAGGAAGGGCAGGCCATCCGGCGGGTCGAAGCCGCGATCGCGGGGGGCGTTGCCCGTTGCGACTTTGGCGACGTGCCGGCCGGCCAATACGCCATCGCCGTGTTCCACGCGCAAGAAGGCGAAGAAAAAGTGAGCTACGGATTGCTAGGCAAGCCTCGGCAAGGCGTGGGCTTTTCCAATAACCCATCGATCACGTTTGGGCCGCCCGACTACGCCCGCGCCAGCTTTCAGTTGGGCACTGCGCCGATGACGCTCTCGATCCAGGTCAAGTATTAGATCCGTTGGGGCGATCTTGGAGCAGTCCTGGCGTGATGTGCTCGGAGGGTGGAGGGGCTGAAGGGCGTGGGGAGGGAGGATGGGTGGGGGGATGGCGGCGTGACCTGGACGCATAAAGTAAAACCCCCGCCGGGAGGCCCGAGCGGGGGTTTTGGGGTAATTAGCCTGACGATGACCTAC
>NZ_CALFCW010000010.1:0-82398 GCF_937950555.1 uncultured Pigmentiphaga sp.
ATTAGGCGATGATCTTGGCGACCACGCCAGCGCCGACGGTACGGCCACCTTCGCGGATGGCAAAGCGCAGGCCCTCTTCCATGGCGATCGGCGCCAGCAGCTTGACCGTGATCGACACGTTGTCGCCAGGCAGCACCATCTCCTTGTCCTTGGGCAGCTCGATCGTACCCGTCACGTCCGTCGTACGGAAGTAGAACTGCGGACGATACCCGTTGAAGAACGGCGTATGCCGGCCGCCCTCTTCCTTCGACAGCACGTACACCTCGGCCGTGAACTCCGTGTGCGGCGTGATCGAACCCGGCTTGGCCAGAACCTGGCCACGCTCGACTTCCTCACGCTTGGTGCCGCGCAGCAGCACACCCACGTTGTCGCCCGCCTGCCCTTGGTCCAGCAGCTTGCGGAACATCTCCACGCCCGTGCACGTCGTCTTGGCCGTCTCGCGGATACCCACGATCTCGATTTCGTCGCCAACCTTGATCACGCCGCGCTCGACCCGGCCCGTCACCACCGTGCCGCGACCCGAGATCGAGAACACGTCTTCCACCGGCATCAGGAACGCACCATCGACCGCCCGCTCAGGCGTCGGAATGTACGTATCCAGCGCCTCGGCCAGCTTCAGGATCGCCTGCTCGCCCAGCTCGCCCTTGTCGCCTTCCAGCGCCAGGCGGGCCGAACCCTTGATGATCGGCGTGTCGTCCCCCGGGAAGTCGTACTTGCTCAGCAACTCCCGGACTTCCATTTCCACCAGCTCCAGCAGCTCGGCGTCGTCCACCAGGTCCGCCTTGTTCAGGAACACGATGATGTACGGAACACCCACCTGGCGCGACAGCAGAATGTGCTCGCGCGTCTGCGGCATCGGGCCGTCAGCCGCCGACACCACCAGGATCGCGCCGTCCATCTGCGCCGCACCCGTGATCATGTTCTTCACGTAGTCAGCGTGGCCCGGGCAGTCCACGTGCGCATAGTGACGGCTCTCCGTCTCGTACTCCACGTGCGCCGTGTTGATCGTAATGCCCCGCGCCTTCTCTTCCGGCGCCGCATCAATCTGGTCGTACGCCTTGGCTTCGCCGCCGAACTTCGTCGACAGAACCGTCGTGATCGCCGCCGTCAACGTCGTCTTGCCGTGGTCAACGTGACCGATCGTGCCCACGTTCACGTGCGGCTTGGTACGCTCAAACTTGCCTTTTGCCATGTTCTCTCTTCCTGCAGTTACCTGGAGGTTTAACGAATACTCTGCCCTAGCGCCCTAATTACTTGGCGCGGGCGCTGATGATTGCGTCGGCGACGTTCTTCGGCGCTTCCGCGTAGTGCTTGAACTCCATCGTGTACGTGGCGCGGCCCTGGGTCGCGGAACGCAGCGCGGTGGAGTAACCGAACATCTCGGCCAGCGGAACTTCGGCCTTGATGATCTTGCCGCCGCCAATCATGTCCTCCATGCCCTGGACCATGCCACGCCGCGAGGACAAGTCGCCCATCACGGTACCGGCATATTCTTCCGGCGTCTCGACTTCCACGGCCATCATGGGCTCGAGCAGCACGGGGTTGGCCTTGCGCATGCCTTCCTTGAAGGCCATCGAGGCAGCCATCTTGAACGCGTTTTCGTTCGAGTCCACGTCGTGGTACGAACCGAAGAACAGCGTGACCTTGACGTCCACCACGGGGTAGCCGGCCATCACGCCAGACTGCAGGGTCTCGATACAACCCTTCTCCACCGCGGGGATGAACTCGCGAGGCACCACGCCGCCCTTGATGGCGTCGACGAACTGGAAGCCGCCACCGGGTTCCAGCGGCTCGATCTTGAGCACGACGTGACCGTATTGGCCGCGGCCGCCCGACTGCTTGACGAACTTGCCTTCGGACTCTTCGCAAACCTTGCGGATGGTTTCGCGGTAGGCGACCTGGGGCTTGCCCACGTTGGCCTCGACGCCGAACTCGCGCTTCATGCGGTCGACGATGATCTCGAGGTGCAGCTCGCCCATGCCGGAGATGATGGTCTGGCCGGACTCTTCGTCGGTATGGACGCGGAACGACGGATCTTCGGCGGCCAGGCGGTTCAGCGCGATGGCCATCTTTTCCTGGTCGGCCTTGGTCTTGGGTTCGACGGCCTGCGCGATCACGGGCTCGGGGAACTCCATCTTCTCCAAGGTCACGACGGCTTCGGGATCGCACAGGGTTTCGCCCGTGGTCACTTCCTTCAGGCCCACGGCGGCAGCGATGTCGCCCGCGCGGACTTCCTTGATCTCCTCGCGCTGGTTGGCGTGCATCTGCAGCAGGCGGCCAATGCGCTCTTTCTTGCCCTTGATCGAGTTGTAGACGGTGTCGCCCGAGCTCAGCACGCCCGAATACACGCGGATGAAGGTCAACTGGCCGACGAACGGGTCGGTCATCAGCTTGAACGCCAGCGCGGAGAACTTCTCGGCGTCATCGGCCTTGCGGGACACCGGCTGGTCATTGGCGTCGGTGCCTTCGACCGGCGGAATGTCGACCGGCGAGGGCAGGTAGTCGATGACGGCGTCGAGCATGGCCTGCACGCCCTTGTTCTTGAACGCGGAACCGCACAGCATCGGCTGGATCTCGCCGGCGATGGTGCGCTGGCGCAGCGCCGCCTTGATCTCGGCCTCGGTCAGCTCGCCCGTTTCCAGGTATTTGTCCATCAGCTCTTCGGACGACTCGGCAGCCGCCTCGACGAGCTTCTCGCGCCACTCGTTGCAGGTGTCGACCAGCTCGGCCGGAATGTCGGCGTATTCGAACTTCGTGCCTTGGCTGGCCTCATCCCACAGGATGGCCTTCATCTTGACGAGGTCGACCACGCCCTTGAAGGAGTCCTCGGCGCCGATGGGCACTTGCAGCGGCACGGGGTTGGCCTTCAGGCGCAGGCGCATCTGCTCGTACACCTTGAAGAAGTTCGCGCCGGTGCGGTCCATCTTGTTGACGAAGGCGAGGCGCGGAACCTTGTACTTGTTGGCCTGGCGCCAGACGGTTTCCGACTGGGGCTGCACGCCACCCACGGCGCAGTACACCATGCACGCGCCGTCGAGCACGCGCATGGAACGCTCGACTTCGATGGTGAAGTCCACGTGCCCCGGGGTGTCGATGATGTTGAAGCGATGCTCGGGATAGTTACCCGCCATGCCCCGCCAGAAGCAGGTGGTGGCAGCCGAGGTGATCGTGATGCCGCGTTCCTGTTCCTGCTCCATCCAGTCCATCGTGGCAGCGCCATCGTGCACTTCGCCGAGCTTGTGGTTGACGCCCGTATAGAACAGGATACGTTCGGTAGTGGTGGTCTTCCCTGCGTCGATGTGCGCAGAGATGCCGATGTTGCGGTAGCGCTCGATCGGGGTCTTGCGGGCCATGATCGGATTTCCTTGGTGACTGGGCTGTCGGCCCGCGACGATCGGCCGCGGGCCACTGAAAAACAAAAGGTGCTGTGCTTACCAGCGGAAGTGGCTGAACGCCTTGTTGGCCTCGGCCATCTTGTGGGTGTCGTCGCGCTTCTTGACCGCGCCGCCGCGACCTTCCGCGGCATCCATCAATTCGCCCGCCAGGCGCAGGTCCATGGACTTCTCGCCACGCTTCTTGGCTGCCTCGCGGATCCAACGCATAGCCAGGGCCAGGCGGCGCACGGGGCGCACTTCAACCGGCACTTGGTAGTTGGCGCCGCCCACGCGGCGGCTCTTGACCTCGACGATGGGCTTGACGTTGCCGATCGCCTGACCGAACACCTCGAGGGGGTCTTTGCCGGTCTTGGCCTGGATTTGTTCGAGGGCGCCATAAACGATGCGCTCTGCAACGGCCTTCTTGCCGGAGAGCATGACGACGTTCATGAATTTGGCGAGTTCCACGCTGCCGAACTTCGGATCGGGCAGGATTTCACGCTTGGGTACTTCGCGACGACGAGGCATTTCTACTTCCTATCTCTTCAGTTGAACCGCGAGCTTTGCCCGGCGGCCGTGGCCAGTCTAGAGAGCTTGCGCCCTGACGGGCCCCTTACTCGTGCCTGTCCTGCACACCAGGACGCGGCGACGGGACGGTATTGCTGTTATTGCTCGAAAACCTGACGCATCAAGCCTTCTTGGGGCGCTTGGCGCCGTACTTCGAACGCGCCTGCTTGCGATCCTTCACGCCTTGCAGGTCGAGCGCGCCGCGAACGATGTGGTAACGCACACCCGGGAGGTCCTTGACCCGGCCGCCGCGCACGAGCACGACCGAGTGCTCTTGCAGGTTGTGGCCCTCACCGCCGATGTACGAAATCACTTCGTAACCGTTGGTCAGGCGCACCTTGGCGACTTTCCGCAGAGCCGAGTTCGGCTTCTTGGGGGTGGTGGTGTACACGCGGGTGCAAACGCCGCGACGCTGCGGGCTGCTTTCAAGAGCAGGCGACTTGCTCTTGGCGCGAGTGGATTCGCGCGGCTTGCGCACGAGTTGGCTAATAGTTGGCATAAGCCCTCTTCCGTAACCTTCTAGGGTCTTTGGGTTTGGTCTGCGGCCTACGTCACAAGGCCCAGACACCTACAACAGCCGCCCGACACGACCTCGCGCAGGAAGCCGCCGCCGGGAAACCCGGAAGAGGAACATGCACGGGCCGCACGATCGTGCGGCATGAAAACCTGCTGGGGAGGAACGCCGCGACGCGGCTCTTGAGAAAGGCAGAAGCTTGAAAGAGACATCCGTGCACTTTGCCGAATGCTGCAGTTCTGCGCATCAAAGAACGCGCGGCCCGGGCGAGCCGACTCCAGAGAGCTTGCCATAATAGCTCGCATCGAGCCAGGATGTCAACGCATCCTTTGCGCCAGATTCCAGCGGGACCGCTCCCTTCCTTCCCTCTTCTTATATATAGGAAGCGTCCCCGACGGCGCCGTCGCCCAAGGTCGCCCAGGCGCAGGGGCAAGACGGACACGCGGCCGGAACGGACGACTAAACACCAAGGCCGCTCCGGGCGACATTGGCCCGGAAATTGCACTGCTGAAGACTGCACGCCCACGG
This sequence comes from uncultured Pigmentiphaga sp., assembly GCF_937950555.1. Classification (NCBI taxonomy): domain Bacteria; kingdom Pseudomonadati; phylum Pseudomonadota; class Betaproteobacteria; order Burkholderiales; family Alcaligenaceae; genus Pigmentiphaga; species uncultured Pigmentiphaga sp. The sequence continues at coordinate 4,984 of NZ_CALFCW010000010.1, forward strand.
TCGCACCGGAAGGGAAATCCTCGGACCGGATTTTAGGTGATTCCCCCAATGAGCGACCGGAAAAATGATCAGTATAGTGCATATATTAATCAGCCTACTGAGCATTTTGGTGCGTTGCGGCACACATTGAGTGCGCCGATTTCATCAACCTTGACCCAAGCGAGTCCAATTATGGTGAGCAAAATGTTCGTCCGTCTGCTGTACGTGCTGGTCCTGGTCGCCACCCCGCTCATGGGCCGGGCTGCCGAAATCAAGCCGGCACCCACCTTCCCCATCAAGCCCGTCGAAATCATCGTGCCTTACGCCGTGGGCGGCGGCGTCGATATGCTGGCCCGGCTCATCGCCGACCAGCTCGGCAAGCTGGGCCAACCCGTCATCGTCGACAACAAGCCCGGGGCAGGCAGCACGGTAGGCACCCGCATCGTCGCGGGCAAACCCAAGGACGGACATTCGCTGTTGATGATGAACGACGCCTACTCCCTGGCGCCGGCCATCTACAAGAACCTCGGCTACGACCCCAAGAAGGACTTGGAGGCCGTCATCAACGTGGCCTACGCCCCCATGCTCGTGGTCGTGCCGGCCAATTCCCGGTTCAAGACCTTCGCCGACATCGTGAACGAAGGGCGCAAGAGCGGCGCCAAGCTCTCTTACGGCTCCTGCGGCGCCGGCACCGACCCGCACCTGGCCGGCGAAATGATGAACATGGAATTCAAGATGCAGAACGTGCACGTGCCCTACAAGGGCTGCGGCCCGGCGATCGTCGACGTGATCGGCGGCCAGGTCGACCTTGGGGTCGTCACCATCTCCGGCGCCTTGTCGCACATCGCGGCGGGCAAGCTCCGCGCGCTGGCCATCACCTCGGCCGAGCGCTCGAAAGCCGTCCCCGATGTGCCGACCATCGCGGAGAGCGGCGCCCCCGGCTTTCACCTCAGCCAATGGCAAGGCATGGCCGTCCCGGCAGGCACGCCCGAGAACGTCAAGCAGGACGTCTACAAAACGATCTCCGCGATCATGCAGACCCCGGCCATGACCAAGCGCCTGGAGGACCTCGGGTACACCACGGCGAACGAAGGGCCCGCGGCGTTCCAGAAAATCGTCAACGACGATATCGACCGCTTCGCGGCGCTGGCCAAGAAGATTGGCCTGACTGCAGATTGACGACGCATCCCACCAAGAGGAAATCCCGATGAGCAAATTGAATCTCAGCCTTTCCGTCGGCAACTACGACCGCACCCAGGCACTGTTCGATGGCCGGGTGAGCATCGAAGGCTGTAACGTGCGCGCTGTGCCCCTGGAGCCCGAGGAAGCCTTCCATCGCGCCTTCCGTTACGAAGAATTCGACGTGACGGAAATATCCATGAGCAGCCACATGATGACTACCGCGCGTGGCGACAACAAATACATCGGGATCCCGGCGTTTCTGTCGCGGGTGTTCCGGCACTCCGGCATCTACATCCGGACCGATCGCGGCATCAAGAGTCCCGAAGACCTGCGCGGCAAGACCATAGGCGTGCCCGAGTACCAGATCACCGCCAACGTCTGGATACGCGGCATCCTGGAGGACGAATACGGCGTCAAGCCGACTGAGATCCATTGGCGGCGTGGCGGCATCGAAGAGCCCGGCCGCGGCGAACGTGCTCCCATATCGCTCGATCCCGCCATCGACCTGCAACAGATCCCGGACGACAAGACCTTGTCCGACATGCTCGAATCCGGCGAGATCGACGCATACATCGGCGCGAGGGCGCCGTCCTGCTTCCTGCGGGGCGCACCCAACGTGGGCCGGCTGTTCGACAACTACCTTGAGGTCGAAAAAGACTACTTCCGCCGCACCCGCATCTTCCCCATCATGCACATGGTGGGCATACGCAAATCACTGGTCGAGGAGAACCCGTGGCTACCGGTGAGCGTGTACAAGGCTTTCCTCGAGGCCAAGCGGCTGGCGGTCAAGGAGCTGAACGAAATCTGCCACCTTGCGGTCACGCTGCCGTGGATGGTCCACCATCACAACGAAGCCAAGGCCCTCATGGGAGACGACTATTGGCCTTACGGGCTGGAGGCAAACCGGCACGTCATCGAGACCTTCGCCCGCTACCACCATTCCCAGGGCCTCTCGGTGCGGCTGGTGAAGCCGGAAGAGCTGTTCGCGCCGTCCTCCCTGGACTTGTCCAAGATCTGACGTCGCCATGAAAGCGCCGGACGTCGATTACGTCGCTCCCCGCAGCCTCGAAGAGGCGCTGCGATGCCTCGCGCATACCGAGAATGCGCGCGTACTCGCCGGGGGGCAGTCTCTCATGGCGATGCTCAACATGCGCTTCGCCTTCCCGGATTGCCTGGTAGACATCAATCGCATTCCGGGCCTGGCCTACATCGAAGACGACGGGCAAACCGTTCGCATAGGCGCCATGACGCGACAGCGGGAGGTCGAATTCTCGGACCTCATTCGCTCCCGCTTGCCCATTCTGCACGAGGCGGTACTGAACGTGGGGCATCGCCAGACGCGTAACCGCGGGACGGTGGGTGGCAGCCTGTGCCAGCTCGACCCATCGGCCGAGATCCCGACCATTGCGATGGCGCTCGACGCGCAAATCCATATCGACAGCGTGCGCGGGCGCCGGACGCTGTCGATGGCGGAGTTCCCGGCCGATTACATGACGCCGGCATTAGAGCCGGACGAAATGGTGACTGGCGTGTCGCTGCAGCCCTGGGACGCCGGCCACGGCTGGTCCTTCCTGGAGTTCTCCAGGCGGCATGGCGACTTCGCCATCGCCTCCGCGGCCGTGCTCATGCAGTTCGAGGGCGACGGACGGGTCGGGAGATGCGCGATCACGCTCGGCGGGGTGGCATCCGCCCCGGTTCGCGTAGCCCGTGCCGAAGCCGCGCTGCTCGGGACCCGCGCCGAGGATGCGGACATCGATGCGGCCGCCGCCCTATGCGCGGAAGTCGAAGCAGCCTCCGATGCCTACGTGCCGGGCTGGTACCGGCAGCGCCTGGCACGGGGATTGGTGGGCCGGGCCGTACGGCAGGCGCGTTCGCGTGCAATCAGATAGGAAAACCTTGCTATGACGCACGACCCGAAAGCCAGGACGATCCGCATGACGGTCAACGGCAAGCCATGCGAAGGCAAGGCATCGCCGCGGGTGCACCTGGCCGACTTCCTGCGCAACGAACTCAAGCTGACCGGCACGCACGTGGGATGCGAACACGGCGTCTGCGGCGCGTGCACCGTGCTGGTGGACGGCATTTCGGCCCGCAGCTGCCTGATGCTGGCCGTGCAGGGGGAAGGCTGCGACATTACCACCGTCGAGGGACTCGCCCCCGACGAAGACATGCTGCATCCGCTACAGCAGGCCTTCCACGAACATCATGCCTTGCAATGCGGCTATTGCACCCCTGGCATACTGATGTCGTTGACCGAGCTGTTACACAGCAATCCCGACCCGGACGAAGCCGCGGTGCGGGACGTGCTGTCCGGCCACCTGTGCCGCTGCACGGGGTACCAGAACATCGTGGCGGCAGCGCTGCATGCCGCCCGGATCATGCGGGAGCGAAGCCATCATGCACGCTGACCTCCAAATCAACGCCAAGCCCGGCATGGGAGAGAGCTCGCCCCGGCTCGAAGACGATGCCCTGCTGCGCGGACAGGCCTGCTTTCTCGACGACGTCCGGATACCCGATGCGCTGCACGCCTGCTTCGTCCGCAGCCCCCATGCCCATGCCCGGCTGCTCGCCATCGACGCGCAGGAGGCCCGCCGCATGCCGGGCGTGGTGGCGGTCTATACCCGCCGCGACCTGTTCGGCCACATCACTTCCTGGCGCATGCCGCTCGGCTTTCCGCTGGCCGCCTTGCCCGACAACACGACGCCGTTCGCGCTCGCCGGGGACGAAGTCGCCTTCGTGGGCGAAGCCTATGCCGTCGTGGTGGCGCGGAGCCGGCATGAGGCCGAAGACGCGGCTGCGGCCGTGCAGGCGGAATTCGAAGTATTGGAAGCGGTCGCGGACTGCCGCGACGCCGTGCGCGAGGGCGCGCCGCCGGTACGCACCGAGCTGGCCAGCAATGTGCTGCAGGACTACACGCTCGCCTACGGCGATTGCGACGCCGCCTTCGCCTCGGCCGACATCGTGATCGAAGACGAGTTCTGGATGCACCGCGGCTGCGGACACCCCATGGAAGGACGCGGCGTGGCGGCGATGCTCGATCCGGCGACGGGAACGCTGACGGTGTGGTCGTCCACCCAGATGGCGCACGAGCTGCACTACACCATCGCCCACATGCTAGACCAGCCGGAGGACAAGCTGCGCGTCATCACGCCGGACGTGGGAGGCGGCTTCGGCGCCAAGTTCATGATTTATCCGGAGGAAATCGTCATCCCCGCCGTGGCCCGGGCACTCGGGCGCCCCGTCAAATGGGTGGAAGACCGCCGGGAGAATTTCCTCACCACGATCCAGGAGCGAGACCAGTACTGGCGCGTCTCGGTGGCCGCCGACCGCGAAGGCAGGCTGCTCGCCATCCGTGGGAATTTCATCCACGACCATGGCGCATACACGCCGCAAGGCACCAACGTTCCCTATAACGCAGCATCGTCCATGACCGGTCCTTATACGGTCCCGGCCTTCTCGCTGCGGGTCCAGGTCGCCCATACGAACAAGGTGCCGGTCGCGACCATCCGTGGCGCGGGCTATCCCCAGGCCGCCTTCGCCATGGAGCGCATGATGGACAAGCTGGCGGCTACCCTGGGAATAGACCGGCTGGAATGCCGCCGCCGCAATTTCATCACGCCGGAGAAGATCCCTTACACCAAGCCTCTCAAGTCCCGCGCCGGCGTGCCCCTGGTGATAGACAGCGGCGACTTTCCAGCCCTGCAGCGACGTGCGGCCGAGGCCATCGACTATGACGGCTTCGAAGCGCGCCGGCAGCAATCGGCGCAAGCGGGATTATTGCGCGGCATCGCCATCGCCAACAGCGTCAAGCCGACCGGGCGCGGCCCCTACGAGACGGCCCGGGTCAAGATTCATCCGTCCGGCCGCATCATGGTCCACACCGGCGCACTGGCCATGGGGCAAGGCATCAAGACCACCCTCGCGCAGTTGTGCGCAGCCCAGCTTGGCGTAGACCCACGCGCCGTCGAAGTGGTGGCCGGCGACACGGCCCACGTCGGCTACGGCATGGGCGGCTTTGCCAGCCGCCAGGCCATGATGGCCGGCTCGGCGGTGTCGATGGCCGCTGCCCGCGTGCGAGAAAAGGCGCTAACCGTGGCCGCAGCCATCCTCAAGACGGACGCCGAACACCTGACGCTGCGCGACGGGGAAGTGATCGGGCCAGAACCTGACCAACGGGTGTCGCTCGGCCGCCTTGCCATGCTGCTCAAGGGCGTGCCGGGCTACGCACTGCCCATTGCCAGCGAACCCGGGCTGGACGAAACTGTGCATTTCCACTGCGATGCCCAGGCGTACGCAGGCTCCTCGCACGCCTGCGAGGTAGAGGTCGATCCGTTGACAGGGGCGGTGCGCATTCTTCGCTATGTCGCCGTGCAAGACAGCGGGAATTTGATCAATCCGCAGCTGGCGCACGGACAAGTCCATGGCGGCGTGGTGCATGGCATCGGCAACGCCTTGTTCGAATGGATGGGCTACGACGCCAATGCCCAGCCGCTGACCACGACCTGCGCCGAATACTTGCTGCCCACGGCGCCCGAGGTCCCGAACATCGAAGTCATTTTCCAGCCCTCTCCGACCGCGTTGAATCCGCTCGGGGCAAAGGGCATAGGCGAATGTGCGACGGTTGCGGTGGCCGCTGCGGTCATCGGTGCGGTCGAAGATGCGCTGCGCGATCGCGGCGTCCGGCTCACGGAATTTCCGCTGACGCCCGTCCGGCTGGCCGAACTCATCGACCCACCCGCGCAAGCGCTTTCTTCCTAAATCTTGGATGCCCCATGGAATTCACGAACCAATTTCACGTGCCGCTCCCCGTGGAAGACGCCTGGAAGCTCATGTTGGATATTCCGCGCGTCTTGCCTTGCCTGCCCGGCGCCCGGCTGAAGGAACAGGTGGGTGAGAACAAGTACCTGGGATCGATCACCGTCAGGCTCGGCCCGATCAAGCTGAGCTTTGACGGCCACGCCGAACTACTGCGGAAGGACGACGACCGCCATGTCGCCTGGCTGCGCGGCTCGGGATTGGATCCCAAGGGGCGCGGCTCGGCACAGTCGGAGTTCAGCTTTGCATTGGCACCGGCGCCTGCCGGCGGCACCGACGTCACCGTCACGACGCAGCTCCAGCTATCCGGTGCAGTCGCGCAATACGGTCGGGGCAGCGGCATGATCGCGGAAGTCGCGGCGCACATCCTCAAACAGTTCGAGCAGAACCTGGCGGCTTCCCTGCACGGCCAGCAGCCGCACGCCGCTGCCGTGCCAGCCCGCCCCGCGGAGGGCGCTGCGCAGCCCGTGCCATCCGCGCCACAAGCGGAGCAAACGCCTCCAACGGCGCCCACGGCAACGCCGACGGCCACGCCCGAAGCACAAGCCTTGCTATTGCAGGCCCAGGCCGTATTGGCACAAGCACAGGCCGTGCTCGCCGCCGCCCAGCAGTCCCTGCATCGGGACGGACATCCCGCGGCACGGCCCGCCGCCCCGGCACCGGAACTGAACATGCTGGGCATCGGTGCCAAAGCATTTTGGTCGCAGCTCAAACACGCCGTAGGAGGACGCTTCAGCCGCCGCTAGCTCGCTCGAGTAGATCGCCGCGGAACGCGGCGCAAGACAAGCTCAGCATACTGACAATGGAGTGCACGATGAATTGGACCCGTATCGCCACGGTAGGCGAAGTCGGTGATGACGAAGGATTGGCCATCAAACTCGAGGGCCGGGACCTGGCCCTGTTCCGCAGCAACGGGGAGTTTTTCGTGACCGACAACATTTGCACGCACCAATACGCCTTGTTGACCGACGGGTACGTCGAGGACGGCTGTGTAGAGTGTCCGCTGCACCAGGCGCTGTTCGACCTGCGCACTGGCGAGGCGAAATGCGCGCCGGCCACGCAGCCGATCAAGGTCTATCCGGTGAAGGTGGAAGACGATGGCATCTACGTTTCCCTCGGATGACCATGCGGCGCCCATCGTGATCGTCGGCGCCGGGCAGGCCGGCGGCATGGCGGCGCGTTGCCTGCGCGAGGTGGGCTACCGCGGCGCGGTGATCATAGTCGGTGACGAAGCACATCTGCCCTACGAACGCCCGCCGCTGTCCAAAGCCGTGCTCGCCGATGAACAAGTGCCTGACGTCTCCTTGATGCCGGCATCGTTCTACGCCGAACACGGCATCGACCTGAAAACCGGCACCCGGGCGATTCGGCTGGACGCCGACCGTCGCCAGGTGGAGCTCGAGGACGGAGCCATCCTTTCATTTTCCTCGTGCCTGCTCGCGACGGGGGGCCGCGCGCGACAGCTTCCCCTCTGCGCCGGGGCGGCCGCCGCCGTGCACACGCTGCGCACGCTGGACGATGCGCTGCGCCTGCGCGAGGCCATGCGCACGGCAAACAGCGTGCTCATCATCGGGGGCGGTTTTCTTGGCCTGGAAATCGCCTCCACCGCGCGCATGCGCGGGCTCGAAGCCATGCTCGTAGAACAGGCACCGCAGCTGCTCGAGCGGGCGCTTCCCCCCCTGTTGTCACGGTGGCTGGGCGAGCGGGCCGCGGCGCACGGCGTGCAGTTGCACCTGAATGCCTCGCTCGCCTCGTTGTCGGAAGATGCGGGCGGCGTGCGCGCCGTGCTCGGCGACGGCGCGACGCTTCGAGCCGACCTGGCCGTGGTCGCCGTTGGGCTGGCCCCCGAAGTCACGCTCGCGCGCGAGGCAGGCCTTCGCATCGACGCGCACAACGGCGGCATCGTCGTGGATGCGCATTGCCGGACCAGCGCCGCGTCCGTATTTGCGGCGGGCGACTGCACCAGCAGACCGCACGCCGCCACCGGCGCGCTAGTGCGACTCGAATCCTGGCAGAACGCCAACGAACAGGCCCGCATCGCGGCCGCGGCGATGCTGGGCATCGACACGGCGCCGGCGGCGACCCCTTGGTTCTGGACGGACCAGTTCGGCTGCAACGTCCAGATGCTCGGGCACCGTGATCCGGCGCTCGACTATTACGTCCGCGGCACGCTGCCTTCCGGATGCGAATCCGGCAAGGCGCTGCTGTTCGGCGTCCGCGAAGGCCGCCTCGAACACGTCGTCGCCATCAATGCCGGCGGCGACCTGCGGGCTTTCCGCGACGCCGTCGATCAACCCCTCGCCTGCGCCCCCCAGGCGCTGTGCGATCCCGACGCACCAGCCAAGCAGCTCGCGCGCCTGGCCCTCGGGCGGGCGCGCACTTAGATCCACGCGATCGACAGGAAGAAGCATCATGTACAAGAACCAGGAAGTCCTCGATTACACAGTCAGCAGCAAGGACGCCCCGGCCGACCAATACACCTGGCCGAAAGAGGGCGACTATGTGATTCCCGACTGGGTCTACACCAGTCAATCCGTCTACGACCGGGAAGTCGAAAGGATCTTCAAGGGCAAGACGTGGAACTTCGTCGCCCTGGAGGCGGAGATTCCGTCTCCTGGCGACTACAAGCGTTCGTACGTCGGCCCGATTCCCGTCGTGGTCACGCGCGCCGAAGATGGCAGCATCCACGTGTTCGAGAACCGGTGCGCCCACCGGGGAGCGGAATTCTGCCGCACGCCCATGGGCAACGCACGCGAATTCGTCTGCCCCTATCACCAGTGGTCGTACGACCTCAAGGGCAATCTGCAGGGAATCCCGTTCAAGCGGGGCGTCAACAAGCAGGGCGGCATGCCGCGCGACTTCCGCAACGAAGACCACGGGCTGCTCAAGCTGCGTGTCACCACGCGCCACGGCGTGGTGTTCGCTTCGTACTCGTCCGAAGTCGAGCCGATCGAAGAGTATTTGACGCCTGAAATCCTGAAAGACTTCGACGTGGTGTTCCCGGGCAAGCCGCTCAAGATCCTCGGCTATTACAAGAACGAGCTGCCCTGCAACTGGAAGATGTACCACGAGAACCTGAAGGACCCATACCACGCCACCCTGCTCCATTCGTTCCTCGTGGTGTTCGGCCTGCTCGTGGCGGGCAACGAATCGGCCATGATCGCCGACCCGGTGCATTACCGGCACGGGACGATGGCCTCGGCCAAGAAAGACGACAAGTACGCGTCGGTAAGCCCGGAAACGAAAAAGGAAATGCGTTCGTTCCACGACGGCCTGCGATTGCTGGACGATCGTTTCCTCGACTTCGTCAAGGAGTTCGACTCGCCCTGGTCGGTCACCATGCAGACCATATGGCCCAACCTCGTCGTCCAGCGCGAGATGAACACCCTTGGCGTGCGCCACATCGTGCCGAACGGCCCGCACAGCTTGCTCATGATTTGGACGATGTTCGGGTATGAGGACGACACCCCCGAGATGGTCCGTCACCGGCTGCGCCAGGGGAATTTGATGGGCCCTGCGGGCTTCCTCGGCCTCGAGGACAACGAAGCCATGAAGTTCGTGCAAGAGGGCGTGCGCCGCAGTAGCACCGACCTGAACATCGTCAAACTCGACGCCGACAACATCGGGACGTCGAACTCGCTCATTTCCGAGGCCGCGATCCGGGGTATGTACCGCTACTACCGGAGCGTAATGGGATTCTGATGGACGAGCCCCCCATGGACACCGCAATGACTACGCTGCAAATCAACGGATACGTTCCCTCCCGGCTAGATCCGCGGCGTGCCGCCGAGCTTCGCCCCGAGGTCGAGCACTTCAACATTGAGTACTGCGCCGTGCTGGACAGCGGCCAGGTCGAAGACTGGCCGCGCTTCTTCACGGAGGACTGCATCTACCGCATCACCGCGCGCGAGAACGCCCAGCTCGGCCTGCCGGTCGGCCTGGTCTACGCCGAGGGGCGCATGATGTTGCAAGACCGGGCCGTCGCCATCGCACGCACGCAGATGTTCGCGCCCCGCACCATGGTGCACATCCTCGGCCCGGCGCGCGTCCTGGCCGAAGAAGGCACCGACATCCTGGCCCAATGCAACTTCATCCTGCTGCAAACCCTGGTGGAAGGGCCGACCACCCTGCACCTGGCCGGCACCTATTACGACCGGCTGCGGCGGACCGCCGAAGGATTGCTCCTGCAAGAACGACAGGTGATTTACGAATCGTCGATCATCGCCAACGACCTGGTCTACCCCGTATAGGAGAGTGAAGTGAAGACCTTCAGCAAGATTGCGCTCGAAGAGCATTTCATGATGCCCGGCTTCGAGGCTTATTCGAAACGCTTCCTCTCCCACATTGAGCCATCGGCGCAGCGGGAACTCGCGCAGCGCCTCGCCGACTTCGACGCCCTGCGCCTGGAAGAAATGGACCGCGCAGGCATCGAGCTCGTCGTGCTGTCGCAGTCGGGGCCAGCCGTCCAGGCCGAGCCCGACGTCGAAAAGGCCATCGGGCTTGCCAAGGACAACAATGATTTCCTCGCCGAACGCATCGCCCGGCGGCCCGATCGCTATGCGGGCTTCGCCATGCTGCCCATGCAGGACCCCCAGGCGGCAGCGCGCGAGCTCCAGCGCTGCGTGAAAGAGCTGGGCTTCAAGGGCTCGCTGGTCAACGGCCACACCCTCGGCCGCTACTACGACGGGCGCGAATACGACGACTTCTGGGCGTGCATGCAGGAGCTGGACGTACCGATGTACCTGCATCCCATCGACGCGTGGCGCCCGCTGCATGCGCTGAGCGATTTCCCCGTGCTGCAAGGCGCCAGTTGGGGCTGGACCGTGGAAACGGCCAGCCATGCCTTGCGGCTACTCTTCGGCGGAGTGTTCGACCGCTTTCCGCGCCTGAAGATCATCCTGGGCCACATGGGAGAAGGGCTGCCCTTCCAACGCTGGCGCTTCGACAGCCGCTTTGCTGCATATCCCTTCGGCGTCACCCTGCAGCGCAAGCCTTCGGAATACATCGGCACCAACATCGTCATCACGACCTCGGGCGTCTGCTCGCACCCCGCGCTGCTCGGGGCGGTGGGGGAAATGGGCGTGGAGGCAGTCATGTTCTCGGTCGACTATCCCTACGAATCGACTGAGCTCGCCGCCCAGTTCATCGATAGCGCACCGCTTGAGCCGGCCCAACTGGAGGCCATCTGCCGCGGCAATGCGGCAAGGCTGCTCAAGCTATGAGCGGACGCATGGCCACCACCAAAAACAAGGCTCGCCCGATTCGTGCCAATCCCCATTGACACTCGAGTTTTCCTCAGTATGCTGAGTAAAAAATTCAGCACACTTCGTTTTTCGTAGCGTCACGTAGCAAGCACAGTCAGCAACACCGTTCCTACCCGACAGACCAGGAGCTTCACATGCAACGACGCCGCTTTCTCGCTCAAGCCGCTGGGGCAGCCGCCGCCAGCGTGGCCGCGCCTGCCATCGCGCAAAGCAATCCCACGGTGAAATGGCGCATGTCCACCAGCTGGCCGCGCAGCCTGGACACCATCTTCGGATCCGCCGAAGAGTTATGCAAGCGCGTAGCCCAGCTCACCGACGGCAAATTCGAGATCCGCCCCTTCCCCGGCGGCGAGCTCGTTCCCGTACCGCAGAACATGGATGCCGTCAGCAACGGCACGGTCGAGTGCAATCACGTGCTCAGCACCGCGTACATCGGCAAGAATACTGCGCTGACGTTCGACACCGGCCTGTCGTTCGGCCTGAACGCCCGCCAGCACAACGCCTGGGTCCAGTACGGCGGCGGCCTGAAGATGCTGCGCGAGCTCTACGCCAAGTACAACATCGTCAACTTCGTCTGCGGCAACGTTGGCGTGCAAATGGGTGGCTGGTACCGCAAGGAGATCAAGTCCGTCGCCGACCTCAAAGGGATGAGCATGCGCATCGGCGGCATCGGCGGCATGGTGCTCTCCAAGTTGGGGGTGGTGCCGCAGCAGATCCCGCCCGGAGACATCTATCCCGCGCTGGAGAAAGGCACCATCGACGCGGCCGAGTGGATCGGTCCGTATGACGACGAAAAACTGGGCTTCCACAAGGTCGCGCCCTATTACTACTCGCCCGGTTGGTTCGAGGGCAGCGCCTCGATCACCACCATGGTGAACGAAAAGGCATGGCGCTCGCTGCCGCCCACCTACCAAGCAGCCTTCGAGTGCGCATGCAATGAGCAGACCATGAAAATGCTGGCCCACTACGATGCCCGCAACCCGGAAGCGCTGCGCAAGCTTATTGCCGGCGGCGCGAAACTGGGTTATTTCCCTAGGGAAGTCATGGACGCCGTCTACAAGGCTTCGCAAGAGCTGTGGGTCGAGCTGTCCGACAAGAACCCCGATTTCAAGGCTATCTATCCGGCCTGGAAGAAATTCCAGGAAGAAGAGGCCAGCTGGTTCCGGGTTGCCGAGAGTGCGCTCGACAACTACACCTTCGCTGCGGTCACGCGCAGTTCGCGGTAACCGAACCTAAAGTAGGAGCAAGGAGATGACAGAGCACGCGTGCACGGCCTCTTCCGCCCGCCAGGGCGTGGGGGCGCGGGTGCCGCGCAAGGAAGACGCGCGGCACCTGCACGGCAAGGGTAACTTCGTCGCCGACATGGCCATGCCGGGCTTGAGAGAAGTCGCATTTCTCCGCAGTCCGGTCGCGCACGCGCGCATCGCCGACGTGCGCGTGCCCGAATCGGCGCGGGATTGCGTGGTGTTGCGCCACATGATGGCCGATGCCGCGGACATCGCGGCGGACTCCACGCTGCCCACGTACCAGCCATCCACGCAACCCCCGCTGGCGAGCGGCAAGGTCCGCTTCGTCGGCGAACCCGTTGCCATGGCGTTCGCCCCTACTCGGGCCGAGGCGGAAGACATCGCTGAACTGGTCGAGGTCGATTATGACGAACTGCCAGTCTACGCCGACACCGACAGCGCCCAGCGCGCCACGGGAAACTTCGTCCATGAGCACTGGCGCGACAACGTATTCGTCACATTGAAGGCGGACCGGGATTTCGAGGAAAACGCCGCCCGGGCCGACCTCGTCGTGCACCGCCGGATCGACTTGGCGCGCCAATGCATGGTGCCCATGGAAGGCAAGGCGGTGCTGGCCTACTGGGACCATCGCGCCGACCAGCTGGTCGTGGTTAGCGCCACCCAGGTGCCACACATGATACGCAGCGTCCTCGCCCAGTGCCTGGGGCTGGAGCAGGCCCAGGTGCGAGTCATCTCGCCCGACGTGGGAGGCGCCTTCGGCTACAAGTGCGTGCTCCAGCAGGAAGAGCTGTGCGTCGCGTGGCTCGCCAAGGCCTACAAGCAGCCATTCCGCTATATCGAGGACAGGCGCGAGCACCTCACTGCCGGCGCCAACTCGCGCGAGCACCATTACGACATGACGGCCTACGTCGACCGCCGGGGCAAATTGCTTGCCCTGGACGCACGCATCACCATCGACGGTGGCGCCTATTCGGTGTGGCCGTTCACCATCGGGCTGGAACCCGGCCAGGCGATCGGCAACCTGCCCGGCCCCTACAACTTCCGGGGCTACCGGTGCGAAACCAAGTGCGTCGCCACCAACAAGCCAGGCTTCGTGCCCTACCGGGGCGTCGCGCGCACGGGCGTGTGCTTTGCCATCGAGCTAACCATGGATGCCATTGCCCGCGCCGTCGGCCGTGAACCCTGGGAAGTACGGCTCGAAAACCTGGTCACGCCCGATCAGATGCCTTACGTCAACGTCACGAACAAGCACTTCGACAGCGGCGACTATCCGGCCAGCCTGCGCAAGGCGCTGGAAATGATCAACGTGGAGGCGGTCCGGGCGCGGCAGGCCGCCGGCGAACCGGATGGCCGGCTCATCGGCGTGGGCGTCGCCACCTATACGGAGCAGGCCGCGCACGGCACGTCCGTATTCGCGGCCTGGGGCACGCCCATCATTCCGGGTTTCGACCAAGCCACCGTACGCGTCACGCCAGACGGGGGCCTGGAAATACGCGTGGGCGTGCATTCGCACGGCCAGGGGATGGAAACCACCTTTGCCCAGATCGCGCACGAAATCCTGGGCATCGATATCGCCCACATCAAGGTACTGCATGGCGACACTGGGCAGACGCCGTTCTCCACCGGCACCTACGCGTCGCGCTCGTTGGTCATGTCGGGCGGCGCGGTGTCGCAGGCCTGCAAGCGCCTGTTGCCGCGCATCCGGCACATCGCGGCCCATATGCTGGGCGGGGCGCCGGAGGAAATCTCGCCCGAAGGCGCCGGTTTTCGCGCCGGGGAACGCATCGTCACGGTACGCGACGTGGCTGACGCCTGGTACCTGCGGCCGCAGCTGCTGCCCGCCGACGTGGACCCCGCTGGGCTGGAAGTCACCGTCGGCTACAAACCCGCCGTGGACACTGGCTGTTTCACCTATGCCAGCCACGCAGCCGTCGTGGCCGTCGATCCGCAGACCGGCGCGGTCGAGATCCTGGACTACGTCGTGGTGGAAGACTGCGGCACCATGATCAATCCCATGGTCGTGGAAGGCCAGACCATAGGCGGGATTGCACAAGGCATAGGCACTGCGCTGTACGAGGAAACGCCTTACGACGAAAGCGGACAACCGCTGGCCTCTACGCTCGCGGACTACATCTTGCCAGGGGCGACCGAAGTGCCCAGGATCCGCGTGCACCATTTCGAGACGCCGTCGCCCCACACTGAGTTCGGGGCCAAAGGCATGGGAGAAGGAGGGGCCATCGCGCCGCCTGCCGTCCTGTTCAACGCCGTCAATGATGCGTTGCGCGCAGTGGGTGCGGCCGAGCTGACGCGCACGCCGATGAGCCCGATACGCGTGCTGCAGGCCATTGAAGCCGGCGCCGCGTCGGATCGGGCGCAAGCGGCCCCCCAACCTGCGCCTGCGGGCAACCTTGCGCATGCGGAGGCCACGACATGAAGGCCGCAGCATTCGCCTACCACCGCGCCGCCACGGTCGAAGAAGCGCTGGCGCTGCTGAAAGAGCATGGGGGCCGGGCCAAACTCATGGCTGGTGGACAATCACTGGGGCCGATGCTGAACCTGCGCCTCGCCCGGCCGCCGGTCGTCGTCGACATCTCCGCCATCCAGGACCTGCGCCAAGTACGCGAGGAAGGCGATACGCTCTCGATCGGGGCCGGCATCACGCATGCAGAGATCGAGGACGGCCGCCACGCCCCGCTCCGGGGCACGGCCATGCAACGCGTCGCGGGCGGCATCGCTTACCGCGCCGTGCGCAACCGCGGGACCGTAGGGGGGAGCCTGGCCCATGCCGATCCGGCTGCCGATTGGGTGCTTGCCATGACGGCGCTGGGTGCCGAGATCGAAATCGCGGGCAGTACCGGCAAGCGGCGCGTCGCGATCGAAGACTTCATGCAAGGCGCCTACACCACTGTCGTCGGCGATACCGAGCTAATCACAGGCATACGCGTTCCGCGCGGCGGGCACGCCGCGCGCTGGGGCTACTACAAGTTCTGCCGCAAGCCCGGCGAGTTCGCCGACGCCAGCTGCGCCGCCTGGTTCGACCCAGCCACGCGCACGGCGCGCATCGCCATCGGCGCGCTCGATGGGGCACCGCGGCTCCTATCCACCCTGGCCGCCGAGGTCGCTGCAAAAGGGGCGGCCGCGGCAACTGCGTCGGCCATCGCCGCCGCGGTCGAGGACGCCATGCCAGACAAGGACGGACCTCATCGCAAGCTTCACACGGCGGCGGTCACACGCTGCCTGGCACAGGTTTTGGGGGATCGAGCATGACCGTGGTAGAAGTCGCGTTGCAAGTCAACGGCAAGCCTGTCTCGCACAAGGTGCCTGCACGAACGCACTTGGGCGATTTTCTGCGAGACCACGTGCGCCTGACCGGTACCCACCTCGGATGCGAGCATGGCGTATGCGGTGCCTGCACCGTCCTGATCGACGGCCAGCCCGCGCGCTCGTGCATTACTTTTGCGGCGGCATGTTCGGGACGGCACGTCACCACCATCGAGGGCTATGACGGCGATCCCGTCATGGAGCGCCTGCGCGCCGCCTTCACCCGCCACCATGCGCTGCAATGCGGGTATTGCACGCCGGGCATGCTAGCCACCGCCCGGGACATCGTGCTGCGCCTGCCCGACGCCGACGAATCGAGAGTACGCCTCGAACTGTCCGGCAACCTGTGCCGCTGCACCGGCTACATGGGCATCGTGGGCGCGGTAATGTCGGTGCTGGAGGATCTGCGCACGCAGCCCGATCCCGCGGTCCAAGCGCTGCGCGCAGCCGGGGGGGCGGCATTGCCCGCGACGCCCCCGCAGCCCACAGCATTCCAAGCTTTCGCTCCCGCGCAGTCCGCCGCCGCACCGCAGGCCGCGGCTTCCGAGCCCCCCGCCCGGAGCGCCGCCGGCAAGGCGAACGCCATCCAGGAAAGCTTCGAGGTTCCCTTCCCCGCCGACAAAGTCTGGGAGTTCATGGTCGACCTGCCTGCGGTCGCGGCCTGCCTGCCCGGCGCCACGATCGAGTCTCAGGAGGGCGACCGCGTCAAAGGCAAGGTGGCCATCAAGTTCGGCCCCATGTCGGCTGCCTTCAACGGATCCGCCCGCCTCGAGCGCGACGATGCGGCCAAGCGCGCGGTATTCCGCGGAGCCGGCCAGGACACCCTCAGCCAGTCCAGGGCAACGGGCGACATCGCCTACCGCGTGGAGCCCGCTGGCACGGGCTCGCGCGTACACGTCGAACTCCAGTACTCCCTGCAGGGCCCGCTCGCCCAGTTCTCCCGATCGGGATTGGTGCAGGACTTCGTCCGCCGGATGATCGCGGAGTTCGGGCGCAATGTATCGGCCCGGCTCGCCGCTCCATCGGACGGCGCCCCCATGCCGCAGGCCAAGCTCAGCCCGGCCGCGATGTTCTTCGACGTGCTGTGGGGCCGGATCAAGCGCTGGTTCAAGGGAGGCTGAGCGGCCGGGAGGTCACGGACACAACCTAGGATCCGCGCCGACCCTGGCGCCGAACCCTCTACCGACATCAAGGAAATCCGTCATGTTCAAGACTTATCGCATCGGCCAAATCGTGCCGAGCTCCAACACCACGATGGAAACCGAGATCCCGGCGATGCTGACGGCGCGCCAGCAGATCCGCCCTGAACGCTTCACCTTCCATTCGAGCCGCATGCGCATGAAGCACGTGGTCAAGGAAGAGCTCGCGGCCATGGATGCCGAGTCGGATCGCTGCGCGATCGAACTGAGCGACGCCAGGGTAGACGTGCTGGGCTATGCCTGCCTGGTCGCGATCATGGCCATGGGCCACGGCTACCACCGCCAGTCCGAAGAACGGCTCAAGCGCCACACCGCGGCCAACGGCGGGGACGCACCGGTCATCACCAGCGCCGGCGCGCTGATCAACGGGTTGGACGTCATAGGCGCCAAGCGAATCGCCGTCGTCGCGCCCTACATGAAGCCGCTTACCGAATTGGTCGTGGACTACATACGCAATGAAGGATTCGAGGTGGCGGACTATCGCGCGCTGGAAATCCCGGACAACCTAGAAGTCGGCCGCCACGACCCGGAAAAGCTGCCCGCCATCGTGGCGAGCATGGACACCCGCAACGTCGATGCCATCGTGCTGTCGGCCTGCGTGCAAATGCCCTCGCTGCCCGTGGTGGCCAAGGTCGAGGCACAGACCGGCAAGCCGGTCGTCACAGCGGCCATCGCCACCACCTACGCCATGCTCAAGGCGCTGAACCTGGAACCCATCGTTCCAGGCGCCGGCACCTTGCTGTCGGGCGCCTACTGAACATAACACTGCGACGAGCGAGCTCATGGGAGAAACCACTTTCCTCTACGGCGCCAATATCCGCGCCAACGGCATCCGCCAGCACTACCTGCGCTATGGCGGCACCTCGGGCGATCGCGCATCGCGCGACCCAATCATCATCGTCCCGGGCATCACCAGCCCTGCCGTGACATGGGGCTTTGTCGGCGAACGTCTCGGCCGGCATTTCGATACTTACATCATCGACGTGCGCGGCCGCGGCCTGTCGTCGGCCGAACCGGGCATGGACTACAGCCTCGACGCCCAGGCGCGCGACCTCATTGCGTTCGCGCAAGCACTGGACCTCCAACGCGTCAGCGTCCTGGGGCACTCCATGGGCGCGCGCATCGGCCTACGCGCCGCACGTCTCGGCATGCCGGCCATGGCGCGCCTCGTGGCCGTCGATCCTCCGGTCTCCGGCCCCGGGCGCCGCCCCTATCCCGCCAAGCTCGAATGGTACACAGAGTCCATGAAGTCGGCGCGGGCCGGAATGGACTGGACCGAAATGAAGCAGTACTGCCCCACTTGGTCGGAAGAACACCTGCGCCTGCGGGCGGAGTGGCTCCATACCTGCGACGAGACCGCGGTGCTGGCCAGCTTTGAGGGGTTCCACACGGATGACATTCATGCCGACCTGCCGCATATCCGCCAGCCCGTATTGCTCATGACCGCAGAGCGGGGGGGCGTCGTCGAAGACGCCGACGTCGAGGAATTCGGCCGGCTGCTGGGTTCGATGCAGACAGTGCGCGTCCGCGATGCGGGCCACATGATTCCCTGGGACAACGAGGAAGGTTTTTACGAGGCGCTTGGCTCTTTCCTGGGCGCCGCCGTATGAACCCGCCGTCCCCTCCGATCACCTTCTAGACAGGACACATCCCATGGCCATCAGCGACTATCCGTTCATCGAAGCCTGGCGCAAGGTCTTGACGCTGTCGCGCCTGGAGCCGGGCCAAACCGTCACCATCCTCACCAGCGCCACCACGCACCCGCAGACGCTTGCCTGCGCCACGACCGCCGCCCAGTCGCTCGGCGCCATCGTCAACCGCTTGGACTTGCCGCCCGTCAATGGCGAGAAAGCCCTGAGCCGGGATGCGCTGGCCTACCTCGGCACTACGCCCCTCACCGGCAACCGCGCCGCCATCGCGATGCTCGAGGCGAGCGACATCGTGCTCGACCTGATGACGCTGCTTTTCTCGCCGGAACAACATCAAATCCTGCAGACGGGCACCAAGATCCTCCTCGCCGTGGAACCGCCCGAAGTACTCATGCGCATGGTACCCAGCATGGAAGACAAGGAGCGCGTGACGGCCGCTGCGGCGCGCATCGCCGCGGCGCGTGAAATGCGCGTGCGCTCGGCGGCGGGCACCGACCTGCGTTGCCCCCTGGGCGAGTTCCCCGCCATCAGCGAATACGGCTTCGTGGACGAACCCGGCCGCTGGGATCACTGGCCCAGCGGCTTTGCCCTGACCTGGCCCAACGAGGGCCAGGCGCAGGGCCATATCGTCATTGACCGCGGGGACATTCTCCTGCCCCAAAAATGCTACGTGCAGGACCCCATCCACCTGACCGTGGAGAACGGCTATGCCGTTCGCATCGAGGGTGGGCTATCGGCCGAGCTCCTGCGCGACTACATGGAGTCCTTCAACGATCCCGAGGCCTACGCCATCTCTCACATCGGCTGGGGGCTGCAGCCCCGCGCGCGCTGGTCCACCCTCGGGCTGTACGACCCTGAAGCGACCATAGGCATGGACGCCCGCGCGTTCGAAGGCAACTTCCTGTTTTCGCTAGGCCCCAATAACGAAGCCGGCGGTAACCGCACCACCGCCTGCCACATCGACATCCCCTTGCGCAACTGCGACGTCTTCCTCGACGAACAACCGGTCGTGCGCCAGGGCAAAGTGCTAGACAAGGAGCAGAAATGACCGATCGGGACCTGGGCACCTACCAGCGCCAAGGCTTTGGCGCGTCGCTTTCCCTGGAAGGCCAGCCGGGATTGCTCATCGTCGACTTCGTCAACGGTTTCGCCGACCCGGACCAGTTCGGTGGGGGCAACATCGGGCCGGCCATCGAGCGCACCGTCGTGCTCTTGGCGCATGCGCGCGAGAATGGCTGGCCCGTGGCCCATACCCGGATCGTGTTCGCCGACGACGATGCCGATCGCAACGTATTCACCGAGAAAGTTCCCAGCCTGCTGGCGCTCAAGGAAAACTCCCCGTCCAGCCAGGTCGTGCCCCAACTTACGCCGCGGCCGGATGAGCTCGTGGTGCGCAAAACCGTGCCCTCGGCCTTTTTCGGCACCAACCTGGCCGCCTGGCTGACACACCGCGGCGTGCGCACGCTGGTGGTGGCCGGTGCAGTGACCAGCGGCTGCGTGCGCGCCAGCGTCGTGGATGCCATGTGTCACGGCTTCAGGCCGGTCGTCCCGTCAGACTGCGTGGGGGACCGCGCGCTGGGCCCACACGAGGCCAATTTATTCGACATGGCGCAGAAATACGCCATGGTCGCCCCGCTGGACGAAATATTGACGAAGCTCAAGGCGGCGCGCCGGTGACCACGCCCCTGCCCGGGGAAAGCGCCGGTCCACAGTATACTGAGCAAAACAAAGCGCGCCGACCGGCGCCCATGCACCTGGCGACACTCTCACGATGATCGATGAACAACCCGCGACCAAAAGTTCGGACAAAGATTCTCCCGCGCCGCTGTTCGACCCCGCCGAGCAAGTGCTCTGGTCTCGTCCGGGGTACCTGGTCCGGCGCCTGAACCAGATCCACTACGCGATGTTCTTCGAGGAATGCAGCAATGAGATCACCCCCGTCCAGTACGGCATTCTCACGGCGCTTTCCCTCCAACCCGGCAGTGACCAGAAAACCATAGGCCGGGAACTCGGCTTGGACCGCACGACCACCGCCGACGTGGTGAAGCGGTTGGAACGCAAGGGCTATCTGACCCGTCGGGTCGATCCCGAGGATCGCCGTTCGCGGCAATCCTTCATTACGGAAGAAGGATTGCGGGTCATGGCCCAGCTCCAGGAAGGCATGACGCGCGCGCAGAAGCGCCTGCTCGCTCCCTTGAGCAAGAAGGACCAAGACACGTTCATGCGGCTGCTCTCCCGGCTGGTTCAGGCCAATAATCACTACGGGCGCGCCGCCGCCGACCTCTGATCCGAATACGCCGCGCGGCGGGCGTTGCGCGGCGATTGGCTTTCCACTTCCCTCCCCATGCTAGGACTCATCCTGACACTGGCCGTCCAGGCCACCGCCTCGATGGCGCTGCTCGCGCTGCCCATGGTAGCGCCGGCGGTAGGCGCAGCCTTGGGAATGTCAGGCACGTTCGTCGGTTACTACATTAGCGCGGCCTACATCGGTGCCGTCCTGGGCAGCCTCCTGGCTGGCAGCCTCGTCCCCCGCCTGGGATCCATCCGGTCCAGCCAGCTCGGGCTCATATTGGTGGCGTCGGGCCTCGGCCTGTCCTGCACCGCGCACCTTGCGCCCATGCTCGTCGGCGCCCTGGTTCTGGGCTTGGGTTACGGCCCCATCACGCCGGCCAGTTCGCACCTGCTGGCCCAAACCAGCTCGCCGCGCCATCTCTCGCTGATTTTTTCGCTCAAGCAGACGGGCGTCCCACTGGGCGGAATGCTGGCCGCCGCGCTGGTGCCGCCGCTGGCCATGCGCACCGGATGGCAATGGGCCATCGCCGCGGTGGCCATCGCCTGCGCGCTATGCGCCGTGGCCGCCCAACCGCTGCGCCAGCGCCTGGACGGGGGGCTGCAACCCGGGCACCGGGGTTCCGGGCCCGGTGTGCTAGCTCCCATACGCCAGGTCTGGGCCCACCCTCCCTTGCGCATACTGGCCATCTGCTCCCTGCTTTACTCCGCGGTCCAGGTTTCGCTCACTACCTACACCGTCACCTTCCTCACCGCGGAGCTTGGCATGACGCTCGTCGCCGCAGGCCTGGCCTCATCCGTTTGCCAATTCGCCGGCGTGGCGGGCCGGATCGGATGGGGATGGGTAGCCGACCGTGGACTCGGGGCGCTGCGGACCTTGGCTTTGCTGGGCACCCTGAGCCTGGCTTGCTGCATCGTCTCGACCTTGATTCCCGCCACGCTGTCCACGCAAGCGCTACTCGTACTGCTTGCCACGTTTGGCGCAGCGGCCATCGGCTGGAACGGGGTCTACCTCGCCGAGCTGGCCCGGCGATCGCCTGCCGGCATGGCGGGCACGGTTACCGGAGGCGCATCGGCCATCACCTTCCTGGGCGTCGTGGCGGGCCCGCCCCTGTTCGGGCTGGTCTCGGAACTCGGCGGCAGCTACCGGACCGGATTCGCCATGCTCGCTTTGCCGCTCGGCTGGTGTGTCGTACGGCTGGTCCTGGAAAACCGGCAGCGCCAAGCCTGACGCCGCCATACCTCTCCTTACATTTGGCTACACAAGCTGGCGTAAACCCGCACATGCGTGGTCGACCGCCTTGGGTAGGATGAGCTGATGCCCCCACAGAATCCGCCATTCGGCGCATCTCGGGAGCGCTCGCAGAAAGGAGTCACCCCATGAGCGACGCACGCAATCTTCCCGGCCACAGCACCACAGGCGCGGGCGCCCCTGCGCCTAGCGACCGCAACTCGCTGACGGTCGGCCGTGACGGACCGCTAGTCTTGCACGACGTGCATTTCTTGGAACAAATGGCCCACTTCAACCGGGAAAAAGTGCCGGAACGCCAGCCCCACGCCAAGGGTTCGGGCGCCTTCGGGGTCTTCGAGACGACCGAGGACGTCTCCCGCTATACCAAGGCCGCGCTGTTCCAGAAGGGCTGCAAGACCGAAATGCTGGCCCGTTTTTCCACGGTGGCGGGTGAAGCCGGCAGCCCGGATACCTGGCGCGACGTCCGCGGGTTCTCCCTGAAGTTCTACACCAGCGAGGGCAATTACGACCTCGTCGGCAACAACACGCCTGTCTTCTTCGTGCGCGACCCGATGAAGTTCCCCCACTTCATCCGCAGCCAGAAACGCCTGCCCGATTCGGGCCTGCGCGACGCCCACATGCAATGGGACTTCTGGACGCAAAACCCGGAGACGGCGCACCAAGTTACCTATTTGATGGGAGACCGGGGCATTCCCCTTTCCTATCGCCACATGAATGGATTCGGATCGCACACCTACATGTGGATCAACGCCGCAGGCGAAAAATTCTGGGTGAAATACCATTTCCACAGCCAGCAGGGCGTCAAGAACCTGACCAACGAAGAGGCGGCGCGCATCGCCGGCGCCGATGCCGACTATCACCGGCGCGACCTGTTCGACGCCATCGCGCGGGGCGATCACCCGAAGTGGGTGCTGTCAGTGCAGATCATGCCGTATGAGGAGGCGAAGACCTACCGCTTCAATCCTTTCGACCTCACCAAGGTCTGGCCACACAAAGACTATCCGCTGATCAAAGTCGGCGTCATGACGCTGGATCGCAACCCGAGCAATTTCTTCGCCGAGATAGAACAGGCGGCTTTCTCGCCCGGCAATACGGTGCCTGGCATCGGGCTGTCTCCCGACAAAATGTTGCTCGGCCGCGCCTTCGCCTACAACGACGCCCAGCGCGCCCGCATAGGCACCAATTTCCACCAGTTGCCGGTCAACCGTCCCAAGGTTCCCGTCAACACCTATATGTTCGACGGACACATGGCCTACGAACATGCGGGCAACGCGCCCACGTATGCCCCCAATAGTGCCGGCCGGGCATGGGCCGACCATACCGGCGCGGTAGACGAAAGCTGGGAGGTCGACGGCAGCCTCGTGCGCGAAGCCTACACCTTGCGCCAAGACGACGACGATTTCGTGCAGGCGCGCGCGCTCGTGCGCGACGTCTTCGACGACGCCCAGCGGGAGCGGTTGGTCGACACCGTGGTGGGCACCCTGAAATCCGGCGTGCGGTCCCCGGTGCTCGAACGCGTGTTCGGGTACTGGAAGAACATTGACGCCGAGATCGGCGAACGCATCGAGGCTGCGTACGGGACGCACTGAGCCTGGCCCGGGGCTTACTCCCCGACCGGGGGCGGCCCCTGCACCAGCGGGGCTGCCGCCTCCAGGAGGGACCTGCGATCGCCGTTGAGCGGCGGATAGACGCGCCGGCGATTGATGGTCATCTTCGTTTCCTTGGCGAGCTCGCGCGTCGCGATCACCTGCCGTTCCCACCCGCGGGTATAGACTGCGCCCCAGGCTCCCAGGTCAAGGACCGTCGCATACCACGGGATCCGCAGTGGCAGCAGGGGGCGGCCCAGCAAATCGGCCGCTGCGTTGTGGCCCGCGTACCGGCCCATGGGCCGGCTGTGCTGGCAAGACATCATAGAAGCGTGCTCGCCATCCAGAACGGCGCGTGCGGCATCCCCGGCAGCGAACAAATCCGGCACGCCTCGAACGCGCATGAAGGCATCGACCTCGATCCGACCGAGTTCGTCCTTGGCCCCAGGCAGCGAAGCACCCAATGCATGCGCCCGCATCCCCGCACACCAAACTACCGTGGACGCATCGATCCGGCTCCCGTCCTCAAGCGCGACGCCCTCGGAATCGACCGCGGCGACACGAACGCCCGTCCGCACTTTTACCCCCAACGCGTCCAGGGCTTCCGCAATGACCGCTCGCGCTTCTTCGCCCATGACGGATCCGATGACGGGTGTGGCTGCCAACCCGCGCAAATGCGCCTGCAAGCGCTTGGCGCCCTCGTAAGTGTCGATGTCGAACCCATGCTCTCCCAATCCGGGAATGGGTGGACGCCACAATCGGCTGCCCAGCGCATAAACCAGGCGGTCGTAACGCAGCTCGACTTCCTCGCCTTCCCTGCGCACCTGAACGATGCGACGATCCGCATCGATGGCCGTCGCCTCCCCGCGAATGCGCTCGACGCCCACGGGATCCAACACCGTGGACAGCGGCACGGTCGTCGCATCCAAATCGTCCTCGTAGTTGCGGACACGTATGGCGTGGAAATCATTCCGCTCCACCAACGTGACCCGCACTCGATCCGGCCCGATGCCTTCCTCGTCCAGCCTCCTGGCGGCGCCTATCGCACTCCATAAGCCCGCGAAGCCGCCTCCCAGCACGACGATACGTTTCATGACATCCCTCCTGGAACGCGCGGCCCGCTCCTCACTCGGCCGCCATCCCCTTTCACGCACATTTCCACACACGCTCAATCTAGATATTTTTTATCTAGATTAAAATTATGGGATGACGCACATCGAGCGTCAAATAAAATTTGGATATTGAATATCCTGATCCTTGCAGAGTGCCGACATGAGAATGAGCGAAGGCGTGGAATGGGGGCTGCATTGCTGCGTAGCGCTGGGTTGGATCGGAGAGGACCAGACCGTATCCACCGCCAGGTTGGCGGCGCGATTCGGGTTGCCGGCGGCTTATCTGAACAAGTCCCTGCAGGCCCTGGCACGCGCCGGCATCCTCGTCTCCACGGCGGGACCTAAAGGGGGATTTCGGCTGGCGCGCCCTCCCGCTGAAATCACACTGCTCGACGTAGTCGACGCCATCGAAGGCCCAGAAGCCCCATTCCGGTGCACAGAAATCCGACAACGAGGAGAAGCGGCGGCGAGCGCTGCCGAATGCCGCCGGCCGTGCGCCATCGCTGCGGCGATGCGCCAGGCCGAGGCAGCATGGCGCCGCGAACTGTCTCGCCAAACCATTGCCATGATCATGGCGCGGGCCCCCCGCAGCGCCGCGGAAAGAACCATGCGATGGCACGCATCGCCTGATGCGTCGCACGCGAACGCTCAGCGCGTCGCCGCTGCCCGCAAGCATTCCCGGCCAGGCCGATAGAGGAAGCGATCGGCCTGGGGCCAACCGCAACGAGTACGTTGGCGGGCACCGGCCTCCGAGAGGCTTGCACGGCAAAGCGGCCCCTTCACGAAATCTGACTCCCCCTTGCATCGGCAAAGTCTAGGCAGATTGACAGGTTCCGCCTTACCCTTTGCGATCCGTGATGAAATGCGGCACGCCGCGATCATCCCCAACGACCACCCGGTTAGGAGCAGGGAAACGACATGGACGCCTATCGCCTGACTGCAACGGAAGCACGCCGGCTCATCGAGAGCGGAAGGCTCGATGCCAGAACCTTGATCGAATCCTGCCTGGAACGAATCGAAAGCCGCGAAGGACAAACCCGGGCATTGGTAGACTTCCACCCCACATCGGCCCGCCGGGCAGCATCCCAGGCCGGCTTGGGGCGCCTGGGAGGCATCCCCTTCGGGGTGAAGGACGTACTTGACACTGCGGAGCTGCCATCGCAATACGCGTCTCCGATCTGGAAAAATCACCAGCCGCGGGCAGATGCTGCGGCTGTCGCCTGGGCGCGCAGTGAAGGTGGCATCCCATTGGCCAAGACTGTCACGACAGAGTTCGCGGTTCGCAAACCGGGACCGACCACCAACCCCCACAATCCGGCGCACACGCCGGGCGGATCAAGCAGCGGCTCAGCCGCCGCGGTAGCCGACTTCTACTTTCCCCTCGCCATCGGCACCCAAACGGCCGGCAGCACCATTCGCCCCGCGGCGTATTGTGGCATCGTCGGCTACAAGCCAACCTTCGGGCTCATTCCGCGCGCCGGGATGAAGCTCATGTCGGAAAGCCTCGACACCATTGGCGTCATGGCACGCAGCGTAGCGGACTGCGCACTCTTTGCCGGCGCTCTGGCCCAACGGGACCTGGGTGACCCGGAGAAAAAAGTGGAACGACTGCCGCGCATAGGCATCTGCCGATCGCCGGCATGGAACGAGGCCCTGCCCGAAACGGTAGAGCTCTTCGCGCAATTGCAGGAGCTGCTCGCGCAACACGGCGCACGGCCGCTTCCCTTCGAATTGCCGGCCGAGTTCGAAGCCCTGCACAGGACCCACCACATCACCGTGCAGTTTAGGGAGAGCGCGATGTCTCTGGGATGGGAGTGGCTCGCCCGGCGCGAAGACATCAGCGACGATCTCAGGCAGCTGCTGGAACAGGGACTCGCGGCGAGCGAAGCCGAACTCAACGCAGCCTACGCAGGGCAAGCGCAATGCCGGCATATGTTCGATGCATGCCTCGGCGAGCTCGACTTCCTCTTGACCCCCTCGGCCCCCGGACAAGCGCCGCGTGGCCTCTCCGACACCGGCAGCTCGGTTTTCAACCGCATCTGGACCTCGCTGCACGTACCGTGCATCACGGTGCCCGCCGGCACCGGACCGGACGGCCTGCCGCTAGGCATTCAACTGGTCGGGCGCCGGGGGCACGATGCCCAGTTGCTGGGCTGGGCGCGTTGGCTTCAAGACGTCATCGATTGATGCCAGCCGAGGAGCGTGCCGCGCAGCCCTCGGCCAGCCCTCAGGTGCGGTATCCGGGAAGAGTACCTTCCGGCAGGGCCAGGCAATGGTCATAAATCGCGCCCGGCCTCGTGAACCACACCTCGTGACGTCGCGGATGATTCACGATGTACTGCAACGCCCGCCGCAAGGCGCGCAGACGGTAAGGCTGGCCAACGACCATGGCATGCAGCGCCAAGCCAAACACTAGCGGCTGCTTGCTGCTTTGCTCCAGCATCTCTTCGAACTGATCGATCACCATTTGCTCGAATTCCGTCGGCGTGGCATGCCGCACCAGCATCTGCGGCGAATCATTGAGCTCGAGGGGATAAGGCACGGACATGATGCGGCCGTTGCGGGTCTTCATCCACAGCGGCTGGTCATCCGCCGGCCAATCCATCACGAACTTGAAGCCGGCTTCCTCCAATAGATCCAGCGTGACGTGGCTGATCGACATCCACGGGGCCATCCACCCCCTCACCCTCTGCCCGGCCTTTTCCGCGATTTCGTCCCTCACCTGCGCGAGAAACCGAGCCTCATCCTCTTCCCACATGTGGCCGTGCCGCTCTGCATTGGTCCGCCCATGGCCGATGATTTCGTCGCCGCGCGCATTGATGCCGGCGACGATCTCCGGCGCGTAATCGAACAACGATGTGTTGATCAAATGCGAGGCGGGCAGCCCCAAGTCGTCGAATAAATCGAACAGCCGGAATACGCCGACTCGGTTGCCGTACTCCGTCCAGCAAAACGCCCGCTGGTCCGGCGCGGGGATGGGAACCGTCAGGTTGTGGGTCAAACCCGTACCAAAAGCGAAACGTTCTATGTTCAGCCCGATATAAAACGCCAGACGCTTGCCTTCGGGCCAACTGTAGTCGCTGCGGGAATTTATCGAGCTATAGGGATAACGATTGTGGTGAGGAAGGTGCATGGCGATCACTCATTGCAGACGTTCCAAAAATTATTATAATTCCAATATGTGAACAAAAGAAAATTTTCAGGATGGCGGAATGAAGCCTGGCCCCTTCACCTACCACGCGCCTCGAACCCTTGAAGAAGCGCTCTCCATCCTGGCAAGCGTTTCGGAGGACGAAGGGCGGGTGATCGCCGGGGGACAAACCCTGATCCCCGCCATGGCGCTGCGGCTCGCTCGCCCCAACCACCTCATCGACATAAATGGTGTCGATGAGCTGCGCCGCTTCGGCGAAGTCGATGGATTTCTTCACATCGGCGCATGCGTGCGCCATGTCCAGTGCACGTCTGCGCCGGTCCAAGGCCCACTCAAGGAATTGCTAAGAACCGTCGTCCGTCACATCGCCCACTTCCCCATCCGCACGCGGGGCACGTTCTGCGGCAGCCTCGCCAACGCAGACGGGGCATCCGAGTGGTGCTTGGTAGCACTGACGCTCGATGCCCGCATGCTCGCGCAAAGCGTCCATGGCAAGCGCATCATTCCCGCGGCAGATTTTTTCCAGGGGTACATGACCACTGCGCTCGCCCCGGAAGAAATCCTGACCGGCGTCCAGCTGCCAGTTCTAGCGCCCGACGTCCGGTTCGGCTTCGACGAAATCAGCAGGCGCGCCGGTGACTTCGCCCAAGCCATGTGCCTGGTTACGTTTTCGGCAAGTGGAGGCATCATGCGGGATGTACGCGTGGGCGTAGGCGGCATAGCGGGACAGCCCCTCCGCATCCCGCAAGCCGAACGCGCCTGCGAAGGCAGGCCTCTCGACGCCAAAGTCTTCAAGGAAGCGGCCGCGCTCGCCGCGCAGAATGTCGACCCGACCGTCGGCACCTCAGACGCCGAGCTCCGTTATCGAAAAACCCTGGTGCGAACCACCGTCGAGCGCGCGTTGATGCGCGCGGCTCAAATTGCATCTTGACCGAGGCCGGCGATCTCATGTCGAAACGCGAAATCACCTTGTCGATAAACGGAACGCAATACGCCGTCGTCGTAGAGCCGCGCAAGACTCTGGTCGACGCGCTGCGCGACGATTGTGGCCTGACGGGCGTGCACGTTGGGTGCGAGCACGGCGTATGCGGCGCATGCACGGTCCTGGTCGACGACCAGCCGGTACGGTCGTGCCTGATGTTCGCGGTGCAGGCGCAAGGCGCGCAGATCCGTACCGTCGAAGGCCTGGCCCATGATGGCCGGCTGACGGCCTTGCAGCAGGCATTCATGGAGCACCATGCCCTCCAATGCGGATTTTGTACTGCGGGATTCCTCATGCTCGCCACGAACGTGCTCGAACAAACGCCGGACATCAGCGACGAGGACTTGCTGGATGTACTTTCATCGAACCTGTGCCGGTGCACGGGCTACAAGAACATCGTTGCCGCGGTAAGAAGCGTCCGCGACGCCATCCGCTGAAGATCTTCCCACATGGATACTCCCGCTCACCACGAACTCGGCTCCGGTCAGGAGACAGGGGAGTTCATCGGCCGTTCCGTCCCGCGCCTTGAAGACCCACCCTTGGTACGGGGCGAAGGCCGTTTCGCCGGCGACGTGAATTTTCCCCACCAACTCCACATGCGCGTGGTCCGCGCCCAGGTCGCGCACGGCAGAATCGTCGCGGTCGACACGGACACGGCACGGGCAATGCCTGGCGTCGTCGCAGTATGGACGGGCGCCGACGTCGCAGACATTCCGCCCATCCCCTACCGCGCCACGGCGCTCAAAGGCCTGGACCCTTATTGCCAGCCAATCCTGGCGCAGGAGAAGGTGCGCTACGTCGGCGAGCCGGTCGCGGCCGTCTTCGCCACCGACCCGTATCTGGCGGAAGACGCTGCAGAAATGGTGGGCGTGGAAATCGAACCCCTTCCCGCCTTGCTCGACGCCTCGGCGGAGCCAGGTGAGTTTTCCGAAGGCCACTCCACGGAGCCAGCCGTCATCCGCAAAGGCTACGGCGACGTCGAACAAGCATTCGCCGCCGCCCATGCGATCGTGGAACTGGACCTCTCCATTGGCCGCCACTCCGGCGTGCCGCTCGAATGCCGCGGTGCCATCGGTCGCTACGACGCGGCCCACGACGTGCTCGAGATGTATGGGGGCGCGAAGAAAAATCACTGGAATCGCGACGAGATGGCCAAAATGCTGGGCCGCAGCCCGTCCCGGCTGCACGTATACGGCGATCACGTCGGCGGTGGATTCGGCGTGCGGGGCGAGCTCTATCCTGAAGACGTGCTCGTGTGCCTGGCCGCGTATCGGCTCAGGCGTCCTGTCAAATGGATAGAAGACCGGCGCGAACATCTCATGGCCACCAATCATTCGCGCCAGCAACGCCACAAAATCGAGGCCGCAGTCGATGCAGATGGCCGACTGCTCGGCATCCGAAACCGTATCTACCACGACAACGGCGCCTATGTACGCACCCACGGCGCGCGCGTGGCCGACATGGCGGCGGGGTTGCTGCTTGGCCCCTACCGCGTCCCGGCCTATTCGGTCGCGGCGCATTACCGCCTCACTAACAAGACTCCCTGCGGGACCTACCGGTCTCCAGGCCGTTACGAGACGACGTTCGTACGCGAACGCCTCATGGATGCCATCGCCCAACGCCTGGAACTGGATCCCATCGAAGTCCGGAGGCGCAACCTGATTCACAAGGACGAAATGCCCTACGCGCGGCCCGTGGACGCGCTGGGCACCGACGTCATCCTGGACTCAGGCGATTACGCCGGCCTGCTGGAGAAGAGCCTGAACCGCATCGGCTGGGAGCAGGCCAGGGCGGAAGCGGCCCGTCGAAAGGCCGCCGGGGAGTTGGTCGGCCTCGGCATCGCCATGTTCGTCGAAAAATCCGGGCTCGGTCCCTCGGACGGCGTGCGCCTTACCGTCGACACCACCGGCGCGGTCGAACTCGTCACGGGGGCAGCGTCCGTCGGACAAGGCATGGAGACGGTCTTGGCGCAAATCTGCGCCGACGGCCTGGGCATCGATTACCGCCGGGTACGGGTCGTGCATAGCCGCACCGATCTCATCGAGTTCGGCAACGGCGCGCATGCCTCGCGCGTTACTGTCATGTCAGGCTCGGCGACGCAGATCGCCACGCGCAAGCTGCGCGAACAGGCACGGCAGATCGGCGCTGAAATGTTAGGCGTCGATGTCGGGGAAGTAGACATGGCGCAGGGCTGCGTATTTCGAGTCGACCGGCCGAACGAACGGCGAATCGGGCTCGACGAAATCGCGCGCTACGTTCACGCGTCCTCGAGAACCGTCGGTCGGCGCACCCCCGGGCTGCGGGCCGAGGGCTGGTTCTACAGCGATCACATGAATTACCCCTATGGGGTGCACATTGCCCAGGTCTGCATTGACCCGGGCACTGGGCTTGTGAAGGTAGAACGCTACCTCGTCGCCTATGACGTCGGTCGCGCCGTCAACCCCATGCTGATCGAAGGCCAAATCGTCGGCGGCCTGGCCCAAGGCATCGGCGGCGCGCTTTATGAGGCGTTCACCTACGACGAGAGCGGACAGCCGCTCAACACCACCTTCGCCGACTACCTACTGGTCACGGCCAAGGAAATGCCGGAGCGGATCGACGTAATGATTACGGAAGACGCCCCGAGCCCCTTAAACCCGCTCGGACTCAAGGGCGCCGGCGAAGGTGGAACCAACGCCGTCGGCGCCGCTATCGCCGCGGCCGTCGACGATGCTCTGGATTCGCCGGGGTTCGTCAAAGAGCTTCCCATCACCCCGATCTCCATCCTCGCCCATTTAGAAGCTCGCCAGGCCGGCTCTTGAACAACCCGCCCCGCAAGGGTAGCCATCACGAAATGATCAATACGACCCTCACCATACTGAGTGCTTCCCAAATCCGAGCCTACTACGCCGCAGGCTACTGGACCGACCAGACCATATATATGGCAGCGCTCGAACAGGCAAGGCGCAATCCCCAAGCCTATGCAATCCGCGACCGTCGTCGCCGGCTGACCTATGGCGAGCTGATCGCCGCGGCCGACGGACTCGCCGCGGAATTGCACGCGGCAGGCGTCCGTCCAGGCCAGCGCGTAGGCGTGTGGATGCCGAGCCGCGTCGAGACCGCCATCGCCCTGCTCGCGTGCTCGCGCAACTCCTATACGTGCTGCCCGTCGCTGCACCGCGACCACACGGCAAAGGATGTCGCCGAGCTCATGCAGCGCGTGCGCGCCACGGCATTCATTGGCGAGGTGGGATACGGCGCCGACGGCAAGAAGATCGACATTTTCGAGCTGCTCGAAGGCCAGGAACGGTTTCGTCGACTAATCCGCCTCGAACGCGTAACGGACCAGACGAGCGGCATCATGCTGCCGTCGGCGACCACACCCCAGCCGGAACCGTCGGACGACCCCAATCGGGTGGTCTACCTCGCGTTCACCTCAGGCACCACCGGGCAGCCAAAAGGGGTCATGCACAGCGACAACACCTTGCTGTCCAATGCCCGCGCAATGGCCAAGGACTGGTCGTTCGGGCCGGAATCTGTGCTCTACACCATGAGCCCTCTGAGCCACAACCTCGGCTTCGGCGCGATGGTCGCGGCATTCGCCTCAGGCGCTGAACTGGTCGTGCACGACCAACCGCGCGGTTCAAGCATTCTTGATCGCTTGCTCGAAACCGGCAGCACTTTCTTGTTCGGCGTCCCGACGCACGCGATCGATTTGCTCTCCGAGCTGCGGGCCCGCAAAGCCGCCAACGTGGGGCGGCTTACCGGCTTCCGCATCTCCGGCGCATCGGCGCCCAAGGAAGTCGTTGCCGAACTGCTGCGCTACGGCGTCAAGCCGCAAAGCGGTTACGGCATGACCGAAGCCTGCTCGCACCACTACACGCTTCCGAGCGATCCGCCCGAGCGCATCATCCAGACTTCAGGCAAAGCCTGCGAAAACTATGAGGTGAAGATTTGGTCCATAGACGACCCGGAGCGCGAAGCCGGACCAGGGGAAATCGGGCAAATCGGGGGCCGGGGCGCCAGCTTGATGCTGGGCTATTTCGACGACCAAGCGGCCACCGAGAGTTCTTTCAACCGCTCGGGCTGGTTCATGACCGGTGACCTCGGCAAACAGGATGCCGACGGCTACCTGATCGTCACGGGTCGCAAGAAGGAGCTCATCATCCGCGGCGGACACAACATCTATCCGGCACGGATCG
Source organism: uncultured Pigmentiphaga sp. (assembly GCF_937950555.1). Taxonomy (NCBI): domain Bacteria; kingdom Pseudomonadati; phylum Pseudomonadota; class Betaproteobacteria; order Burkholderiales; family Alcaligenaceae; genus Pigmentiphaga; species uncultured Pigmentiphaga sp. The sequence goes on from NZ_CALFCW010000010.1 coordinate 38,193, forward strand.
AAAACCTGACTCTGCAACACCCCGCAATCGCGCGCGCGGCCGCCGTTCCGGTGCCCGACGCACGCCTGGGCGAAAAAGTGTGCCTAGCCTATTCGCTTCGTGAAGGGCACGCGACGACGTTCGAAGACATCCTTCGCCACCTGGACGCATCCGGCCTGTCACGTTACGACATGCCGGAATACATGATCGAGCTGCAGGACATCCCGCTGACTGCCAGTGGCAAGGTCTATAAGCGCGCCCTGGTGGAAGACATCCAGCACGGCCGGCTGCAGGTCACGCCGGTTCGATTCCAGCCGGAGCAAATGGCATGACAGCGCCTTCCGCGGAGGAAGCCCTGGCCCGGCTCCGTCACGAACTCGCGCATCCGCCTTTTCATGCGGTCCTCAGGCCCGAGGCGCTCGAAGCCGATCCTGCCGAAGGGCGAGTCGCCGTGCGCCTGCCCTATCGCCCAGAATTCGGCCGCGCGGCGGACTCCCCTCATGTCCACGGCGGCGTGGTTGCCGCCCTTATCGACCTGACGGCGCATGCCGCCGTGGCGGTGCAAATCCGACGCATGGCACCGACTATCGACTTACGCATCGATTACCTGCGCCCGGCGCCCGCCGCAGACCTCATCGCCTGGGCCCGGACGTTGCAGCTCGGACGGACCGTCGCCCGGATCGACGTCAAGATCGCCGACGCCACGGGAAAGGTCGTCGCCGTCGGCCGAGGCACATTCGGAACCCAAGCCCCATCGAAGGAATAGACCATGCGTGCCGCGCTTGTCCATGACTTTTGCCCGATCGAATCCCTGCGCGTAGAAGACACCGCTGACCCGGTAGCCGGTCCTGGTGAGGTAGTCGTGGACGTCCGGGCCACCGCCATCAATTTCGTCGACACGCTGGTCATCACGGGCAAGTACCAGTTCCTGCCCGAACGCCCGTTCGCACCGGGCAAACTGCCAACGGGCGTAGTCAGCGCCATCGGCCCCGGCGTCGAAGGCCTGCGGATGGGAGACCGAGTCCTGACTTTGGCCGAACAGGGCGGTTACGCGGAGAAGGTCGCCGTCCAGGCCAAGGACTGCTTCATCTTGCCGGACGGACTTTCGTTCACCGATGCAGCAGCCATGTCGCTCGCATTCGATACCGCTTGGTTTGCCCTGTGCGAGCGCGGCCGTGCGAAGGCGGGGGAAACCGTTCTCGTATTAGGAGCGACCGGAAGCGTCGGCTTGGCGAGCATACAGCTCGCCAAGGCATATGGATTGCGTGTCCTGGCCGGGGTCTCCAGCCCGGCCAAACAGGACCAGGTACTCGCCGTAGGCGCCGACGGCATCGTAGACCTATCCCGTCCGAACCTGAGAGACAGCCTGCGCGACCAGGTGCGCGAACAGACCGGCGGGGCAGGCGCCGACATCGTGATCGACCCGCTGGGCGGCGACATCTTCGACGCCGCGATCCGCGCGGTGGCGTGGCGAGGGCGCCTGGTCGTCGTTGGCTTCGCGAGCGGACGCATTCCGACGCTGAAGGTCAATTACGTCATGCTCAAGAATATGGAAGTCAGCGGCTTGCAGGTAAGCGACTATCGCAAGCGCACGCCGGACGAAATGGCGCATTGCATCAATGAGATTTTCCGTCTCTACGCCGAAGGCAGGCTCGCGCCCGGAAAAGTGACCCTGTTCCCGCTAGAGCGGGTCTCCGAAGCGCTGGTGCAGTTACGCGATCGCCGGGCTTCAGGCCGCCTGGTGCTGACCATGGGAGAGGCATCATGAACGCCGAGTCCAGCGTCGACGGGCTGATACAGGAGCTCGTGACAGCCAACCACGTTCTCGCAAACGAGAAGGTGCTCGATGCTTTCGGGCACGTCTCCGTCAGGCACCCGGAGCGCCCAGGCCATTTCCTGATGTCCTGTTCCCGCGCGCCAGAGTTGGTCCGCGCGGAGGACATCCTCGAATACGACGCACGCTCGCAGCCGGTCAAGGCGCCCACCGAATCGCTTTACATCGAACGCTTCATCCACGGCGAGATTTACCGCGCCCGCCCCGATGTGCACGCCATATGCCACCATCACGCCGCCGCTGTAATGCCGTTCTGCATCAGCGGAACTGCGATCGTTCCGGTGTATCAGCATGGCGCTTTCATGGGCGAGAACGTCCCGTTCTGGGATAGCCAAGACGAGTTCGGCGATACCAATCTGCTTCTGAGCAACACCGAGCATGGCGCTTCACTCGCGCGCGCGCTGGGGCCTCATTGGTGCGTGCTGATGCGGCGACATGGTGCGACCGTGGTCGCGCGCAGTCTCACGGAACTGGTGTTCCGCGCCATCACGATCTGCATCAACGCACAGTTCCAATTCCAGGCGCAACTCCAAGGCCATGTAGACCGCTTGACGCCTGGGGAGATTCAAAAGGCCTCCCAAGTTGCGCCATCGGCGCTCGTGCGCGCGCGCGATTACTGGAAATCGAGATTGAAGTAAGCGTCACAAAGAAGGGACCGGGGATGATCACCACCGGAGCCGGGCACTGCCGCCCAGAAAAGTATCAAAAACGTTCTGATTTCCAAATTTGGAACGATTCTTGCTTTGAGGTCCGCTGCATACGCCGTTGTTGATCCGCCTTTACCACCCTCTGAATCAGGAGTTGCGCATGGCAATACATCCTCTCTCGGTTCGTCGCCCCGGCTTGTCGGCTGCCACCCTAACTATCGCGCTCGCTGCTTCCGCGTCCGCGCAAGCGGCATATCCCGAACGCCCCATTACCCTGGTCGTCGCCTATGCGCCGGGCGGCGGCACCGACACCGCCGCCCGCCTCCTCGCCAGGGGATTGCAACGAGTCCTCAATCAATCCGTCATCGTGGAGAACAAGCCCGGCGCCGGCGGAACCATAGGCGCGGGCCACGTCATGCGAGCCGCGCCTGATGGTTATACGTTTCTTTTCGCGGACCCGGCTTTCGTCATCAACACCGGCTTGATGGCCAATGCGGGCTACGACGTCAAGGACTTCCTGCCTGTTTCGACGATTACCCGTTCGCCACTCGTGTTGAGCGTGCACATGGACGTCCCCGTCCAGACTCTGCCCGAACTCATCGCAACGGCGTTCAAGAAGTCGGGAGGGCTCAGTTACTCGTCGGCCGGCATTGGCACCACGCCGCACATGGCGGGCGAGATGCTCAAGTTCTATACAAAGGCCCCGTTCACTCACATTCCCTTCAAAGGAAGCGGGCCGGCCATGTCTAATCTCGTAGCTGGCCAATTGGACTTTTCCTTCTCGACCATCCCTCCCGCGAAATCGTTTATCCAGGCCAAGAAAATCCGCGCCATCGCCACGACCGGCCCCGAGCGCAGCCGCGACTTCCCGGACGTGCCGACCATAGGGGAAACGATTCCTGGGTTCAACGTTCAGTTCTGGACCGGTCTCTTCGCACCGGCCAATACGCCACCCGACATCATCCGGACGGTCAATGAAGCCGTCCGCAAGACGCTCTCAGACCCTGAAATCAAAGCCGCGATCGAGAAAAGCGGCGATACGCCCGCCTACCTGCCGACCGAACAGGTGGCCCAATTCGTCCGCGAAGAGCAGGACCGCTGGGGCTCGCTGATCAAAGAGGCGGGCATCAAGGCGGAATGAAGACGGCACCGCGCCTGCCACCCCTGAACGCGCTGCGCGTATTCGAGGCGGCAGCACGCCACCTGAGCTTCAAGAAGGCGGCCGAGGAGTTGCATGTAACGGCCGCCGCGGTCAGTCACCAGCTGAGCCAACTCGAAGCCTTCCTCGGCGTGCAGTTGTTTCGGCGTTTCAACCAAGGCATCGAGCTGACGCCCGCAGCGCGCATGTGCCTGCCCCGGCTGCAAGCAGGCATGGACTGCCTGCGGGAAGCCGTCGAGCAAGTCCGCATTCACGCACGAGCGCAGGTTCTGAAGGTCGGCTCGTCGCCCTCGTTCTCCATGCGCTGGCTCATGCCTCGCCTATACCGCTTCGCACTCGCTCGTCCCGACATCGACATCCAGATCTCCACGCGGGTGGGTCCGTTTGATCGCCAACGGGGCGCCCGGGCAGGGATAGGAGCAATCCATGCATGGGCTACAGAGGTCGACTTGTTATTGCTTTACGGAGCCGGCGATTACCCTGGCTTGCACAGCGAATGCCTATTCAACGTCAGCCTGACGCCCCTATGCAGTCCAGAACTCCTCAAGCGCCAGCCGCTGAACACGCCGGGGGATCTTGTCCATCACTGCCTGTTGCACGACGACAGAGAGTCCCTGTATGGCAATAAGTCTTTTTGGCAGAGCTGGCTCGAAGGCGTAGGAGTGGAGGGCATCGACACCTCTTCTGGCCCCCGCTTCACCCATGCGTTCATGGCCATTTCCGCCGCACTCGACGGGCTTGGCGTCGTGGCCACGACGCCTGTCCTTGCCTTGGACGAACTGTCCAAGCAAACGCTGATGGCGCCCATCCCGACCACTGTAAACCTTCGCACCGGATACTACGTCGTGGGCAATGACAAGATCGAGCAGAGGGAAGACCTATTCGCCTTCCTGAATTGGTTGCGAAGCGAGGCCGCGCAAACGGAGGCCGAGGTTGAGGCTGCACTTCCGTCGGCACCGAACAGGCGCGGCGAATTCGCTTAGTCGATCGAGAAACGCACCTGGGAAGCAACGCGCGTCCACCGCTCGACGTCGTTCTTGACCAATGCATCAAACTGTTCCGGTGTACCCATCAAGGGTTCCATGCCTTGCGCCGCTAATTTCTTCTTCGCAACATCGGTGGCCAGATATGCGTTGATCTCTTTATTCAGCTTCTCGATGATAGGGCGAGGAGTCGCTTTTGGCGCCAACACGCCATACCAGATGTTCAGGTCGATCGGTATCCCGCTCTCCATCAGCGTAGGGAGATGCGGCATGCCTTGCCAACGCTGTGCACCTGCCACGCTAAGGGCGCGAACCTGCCCCGACTTGATGAAAGGAATCAAGGAATTCGCAGCGCCGAATAGGACTTGCACCCGCCCGGCGATCACCTCAGGGACCATTTGGCTCGCACCTTTGAAGGGCACATGCACCATGGACGTGCCGGTCTCTGCCGCGAAAACCTCCGACGTCATGTGCATGATGGTGCCAGGCCCGGCGGACGCGTAGTTATAGGCCCCGGGCTTCTCCTTCAGTAGCGCGACCAACTCCTTGACGGACTTCGCTGGAACATTGTTGGAAACGACAAGGATCATCGGGATTTCCGCGACCATGGCCACGCCGGCCAGGTCCCGCGCCAGCCTAAATGGCGGAGCCTTCGAGGCTGCGTCCACGATGGCCGCCGAATTCGCCGCCATCAGAATCGTGTATCCGTCGGCCGGCGCCCGCGCGACGATGTCCGAGCCGATCAAGCCCCCGGCCCCCGGCTTGTTTTCCACCACGAAACTCTGGCCCAGTTTCGCCTGCAATTCGCTGGCGAGATCTCGCGCCAGGAAATCATTTCCACCTCCGGTCGCGAACGGAACAACGAAACGCACTGGCTTCGCGGGATAGGTTTCGGCCAAGGCCGAAACGGCGCTACAGGTAGCTAGAAGCCCGAGGACACATCTGCTCAGGAAACGAAAAAATTCATATCGCATGATGACTTCGCTCCGTGGTCGGTTGAACTCGACTGCCGTTGGATCACCGCCTGCGCCACCATTCTGGGCCAACGCTCGGGCCCTCTAAAGCGATTTTTTCTATCCCAGCAGTTAAGAAAATTTCATGCGCCACCGCTTCGGCCGGCCTATACCATTGACCCCATCTTTCCCAACGGAGCGCATGATGATTTCTCAGGCCTTGCGACAGAAACTGGAGAGATGCGTCGACGATCGTCCCGATGATGGAATCTTTCGCATACACCGCGATATCTATACCGATCCAGAGATCTTCGAGCTCGAAATGAAGCTGATCTTCGAGCGCAGTTGGAGTTTTTTGTGCCTGGAGTCCCAGGTTCCCAACGCGTGCGACTTCTTCAGCACATACATAGGCCGGGTTCCCGTCATCGTCAGCCGCGGCGAAGACATGAAGATCCGGGTATTCCTGAACACATGTCGCCACAAGGGCGCGAAGCTCGTGATACAGGAACAAGGGCGACGCAAGTATTTTCCCTGCCCGTACCATGGATGGTCGTATGACACCATGGGCCGCAACTTCACCATTAAGGCGGAAGCGTCCGGCCAATATCACGACGCATTCAAGGCAGCCGACCACGATCTGATTCAGATCGCCCGCGTGGAAACCTACAAAGGCCTTGTCTTCGGCTGCCTAACGCAGGACGTTCCCTCTCTGGAGGATTACCTCGGGGACCTGCGCTTTTTCGTTGATCTATACATGGAACAGAGCCCGAGCGGCATGGAGTTCATTCCTGGGCGTGCAGTCTACACCTACCGGGGGAATTGGAAGCTGCAAATGGACAACGGGATGGACTATTACCACCTTACGTCCACGCATTCGAGTTTTCTAGACATCCAGGCGAAGCGCCGAGACGGAAAAGGCAACCAGGCCGCCCGCCAGTTCGATTGGGCCAAGCGCGAAACGCAACGTGGCGGCACCTTCCTGTTCCAATATGGCCATGCGCTGAACTGGCTCAGCCAGCCCGAAGCAGAAAAGCGTCCCATTTGGCCGGTAATCGAAGAAATCCGCGCCCGCCTCGGCGACCTGCGCGCAGAGTGGATGCTACATCTGAAGAACTGCATCATTTTTCCCAATATGCAGATCGCCGACGCCACCTCGCTCCTCATTCGAACCTTCCGCCCCCTCTCGGTGGACGAGACCGAAATGCGGGTGTACTGCATGGCCCCCATCGGCGAGTCACCTGAGCGCCGCGCTTGGCGGATACGGCAATTCGAAGACTTCTTCAACCCCTCCGGGTTCGCGACGCCCGACGACACCGTGGTCTACGAAGACTGCCAAGCAGGCTATCAGAGCGGGGGAACGTTCCATCCCGGCTTCGAGTACGGGCAAGGGTGCGAGCGAGGACGCACCATTTTCCAGACATCGCCAAGCGATCTGGCCCGCCAACTGGGCATCCACCCGACCGGCTCAGTCGAGGGCGGCTTCGAACTCCAGCAGGAAATGTGCTTCCTATCCCCATACCGTGAGTGGCGACGCTTGATGTGCGAAGGGCTTGCCCAGGAGGAACAGCAATGATTCCGGAGGAATTGAAACGGACGGCCATCGATCTCGTCTACCTGGAAGCCGTGCTGCTCGACGAGCGCCGATGGACGGATTGGCTCGCACTGTACGACCCGAACTGCGAATTCTGGATGCCTATGTGGCGTACCGAAGAAGAACTGAACCAAGACCCCGATACAGGGCTTTCCCACATTTACTACAGCAGTCGAGCCGGGCTTGAAGATCGCATCGCCCGCATCCGCTCGCGGAAATCGCCGGCATCGTCCCCCTTGCCTCGCACGACGCATATCATCGGCACGCCGCTACTGGAGGAAGGTAGTCCAGAGCACTGCGTAGTACGCACAAGCTGGAGCTGCCACGTCGTCTTTCCGCGCCGCCGGGATCCCCACGCCTTTTTCGGTTCGAGCAAGTATCACCTGCGCCGCGTCGATGATGGGTGGCGCATCTTCCGCAAGCACATCAAATTGGTGAACGACTACATCCCCACCATGCTAGACGTCTATTGCGTTTGAGGATATTCCCATGACACAGACAGAACGTGAACAGCGGATCCACCTGGCGGCCTGCTACCGGGTGCTCGCCCACCTCGGCGTAGAAGACCTCACCTACAACCATCTTTCCTTGCGCGTCAAGGACGAACCCGACACCATGCTGATCAAGCAAGGAACGGAAATGTTCTGCGAGGTCACCGCCTCGTCCCTGCGCAAATACCGCTTCGACGGCACGCCCATGGACGGAGGCCCGCCATTGGTAGGCGGAAGCCTCGTCATTCATGCAGGCATTCTCCAAGCCAGGCCCGACATCAACGCCGTCTTCCACACCCACACGCCGGCCAACATGGGAGTCGCCTCGCAAAAACACGGACTATTGATGATCAACCAGCATGCCGTGAAGTTCTACAAACGCCTGGCCTACCACGATTTCGGCGGGTATGAATTCAATATGTCTCAGCGGGCACCGCTGCTTGCAAGCCTGGGAACGCATCGCGTCGCCCTGCTCCGCAATCACGGCGCCCTGGTATGCGGACGAACGCTTCAAGAGGCGCTCGTCGACCACAACTACCTAGAAATGGCCTGCCGGGGGCAAATCGCCGCCTTGGCCGGCGGCGCGCAGGTCTATCTCATTCCGGACGAAGTCGCCGAGTTCGGGGCATCCCAAATCAACGTCGAGGACCCTGCTGCAAGCGGTGCCAAAGATTGGGCCGCCTGCCTGCGCCTGGCCTACCGGCTGGACCCCGGGTTCGCAAATTGAGCGGGCGGCTATCCCAGCCGGAACATCCAGAGCGTCGAAGGCTGCCATATTGCCCTAATTTGCGGGAATGTGCTTTTTTTGGAAAATTGATTTTTTTTGGGAACACCCCTTACAATTGGGTGGAGCGCTGCCTCCCCTGGTCGTATGCGCCCATTCCCAGACTTCCCCGAGGACCTTCGATGAAGTTCAACAACCGATTCAACGTCTCCCTGCCGCCTGAACAAGCCTGGCCATTATTGATGGACATCGAGCGCATCGTTCCTTGCATGCCGGGCGCGGAGCTGGTTGAAATCGTCGACGACAAGACGTTCAAAGGCAAGGTCTCTGTCAAGCTGGGTCCCGTGGCGCTGACCTTCCTATGCACGGCGGTGTTCGAAGAGATCGACCATGCCGCACATCGCGCCCGGCTGAAGGCGCAAGGGTCTGACGCAAAAGGGCGCGGGAACGCCAATGCGGTCATCGCCTTTCAACTGGAGCCTGCCGGCCAAGGAACGCTGGTAAGCATCGACACGGACCTCAACCTTTTCGGGGCCGTCGCCCAGTACGGCCGGGGCGCCGGCATGATCGAAACGCTGGCGAACCAAATCATCTCGCAGTTCTCCAAGAACCTCGAGGGCCAGATCCCGCACCTCGTCGCCGCGGGAGATCCAGCGCCCGCACCGTCGGCACCCGCTCCTTCCGGCGTGCCCCCGCAGGCTCCAGCGGGGGATGCCGTGCCCGCGCCGGCTCACCGTCCCCCGCCCGCCCCTGCGCCGGCCAAGCCCATCAGTGGCTTTTCCCTGCTCTTTTCGACGCTCTGGGCGACGATACGGGGCTGGTTCCGCAAGGGCTGACCGTACAAAAAAACGCTTTGAACCCACTGCGCGAATATCCCGGCGAAAGGCGGCGTGAGTGCCGAAAACCGCATGCATTGTAAGATGACGCCTTCGCCGGCGGCCATCGGATGCCGTCGTGCAAAAAGAGTCACGCATCGACAAATAAAGGGACGGCTTACATGGGTCTGCAATATGAAGATATAGGCAGGCGGCTCAAAGCATTCCGCCTCGCATCCGGATTGAGCGCAGACGAAATCGCGCAGCGCATCGGCATTTCGCGCACCGCGCTGTATCGCTTCGAAAAGGGAGAGCTCGCCAAAATCGAGACGCTCGAGAAGCTATCCGAACTGCTCGACGTTTCCATGCCTACGCTGCTCGGGGTTGGCATGGAGTACATGCCCTCGGCGGTGAGCTACTTCGAGCGAACCCGCCAGCTGGAGGAAAAAGCCGACCAGATCATTGTGCTGGCCGGGCCTATTTCTTTCCTGCTCGCCTCCGACCAATTCGAGGTCGCGCTCGAACAAGTATTGCGCGAAAGCGTGCCCGACGATGCCCCTCGGCGTGATCGCACCCTTGCGGACGTCGACGCTATCATGGAAATCCTTCACGCTCGCAAACAAACTTACAAGCGACGCCGCCCCAGCATCGTCAACCTGATGTCTAGCGTCCAGATCGAAAAATTCCTCACCAACGGACTGATCGGCCGACGCCCCTTGACAGAGAGTAAACGCGCCAAGCGGTTGGAGATCGCGCGGCAGGAAATCGAACACTTCGCCACCCTGATCGAAGAGAACTCCATGGGCGTGCAGATCGGCGTGGTTTGCGACACGCTGCCGCATAACGGTTTTCAGATCTTCCGCGAGAACGGCAAGCGAACGATCACCATCAGCCCGTTCCGGCTGGGCGAAGACCCGAACATCCGCGTGGGTGTCGCGATGGCCACCTCCGCGCCCGAAGCCATCGCCCTGCATGAAAACATCGTGAATGAGGCATGGCGCACCGCACTCAAGGGAGAGGCTGCCGCCAAATACCTGAGGAACCTCCTCGATCAGCATAAGGCGGAAACGAGCGCGGTCCCCGCGCCTCGCCGGCGCGCTCGGGCGGGCTAGGGGCTATCCCTTAATACATTGAAGCCGTACCAAAATAGGAATAAAATTCCAAAAATATTATGACCGCGCCATCTCCGTGAGATCACGATGAAACCGCCAGTCTTCAAGTATCACGATCCGCATACGCTCGAAGACGCGCTTGGACTCATGGCCACACTGGAGAATGCGCGGCCACTTGCGGGCGGCCAATCGCTGATGGCAATGATCAACATGCGGTTCGCCTTCCCCGACCACCTCGTCGACCTGAACCGCATCCCCGAGCTAGCCGGCGTCGTCGACAGCTCGAGCTCGTTGCACATCGGCGCCATGACCCGCCAGCGCGACCTGGAGTTCTCGCCCGTGGTGACCCAGAAGCTTCCGCTCATGGCAGAAGCGCTACGCCATGTCGGACACCGCCAGACGCGCAACCGGGGAACCATCGGAGGGTCGCTATGCCAGCTCGACCCTTCGGCCGAGCTGGTCACCGTGTCGGCCGCCTACGATGCGGTCGTGGAAATTGCGAGTACCCGGGGACGGCGCGAAATTGATTTCGGCGATTTCCCGCTCGGCTACATGATGCCCAACGTCGAACCCGACGAGCTGGTGGTCGGCGTGCGCTACACCCCCTGGCCCGAGGGGCACGGCGCGTCCTTCGTCGAGCTTGCGCGGCGCCATGGCGATTTCGCCATCGTGTCCGCCGCCGCCATGCTGCTGCTCGACAGTTCCGGAAAAATCAGCCGCGCCAGCTTGACGCTTGGCGGCGTGAACTCGGCGCCCATACGCATGCGCCAGGCGGAACAATGGTTGATCGGACAGGTACCTTCGCCCCCCACGCTCGGCGAAGCGGCCGAAGCCTGCCGTGACGTCGACCCCATGGACGATGCATTCGTCAGCGCCGATTACCGGCGCCAGGTAGCGGTTGTCATGATGCGGCGGGCCCTCGGCTCGGCCGCCGAACGCGCCCGTGCAGCCCACGAAGCACAGTAAGGAACGGTGATGCCCCCTTCTTCGCTCGACGACGATCTCGATGCAGACGTGGAACAGACGCGCATCATCAGCGTGACGGTCAATGGCGTCACGCACACCGCCGAGGCTCCCGTGCGCAAGACCCTCGCGGACTTCCTGCGCCAGCAACTGAAACTTACAGGCACTCACATCGGCTGTGAGCACGGCGTCTGCGGAGCCTGTACAGTATTGGTGGATGGCATGTCCATGAGGTCCTGCCTCATGCTGGCGGTCCAGGCACATGGGCACGACATCACCACGATAGAGGGCCTGGGCGAAGCCGACGGCGAACTGCACCCGCTACAGCGGGCCCTACACGAAACGCACGGGCTGCAGTGCGGTTTCTGCACGCCGGGCATGCTCCTCACGCTCAAAGAGCTGCTCGACAATAACCCCGCGCCGACGGAAGAGGAAGTTCGAGTCGCCATCTCGGGGAACCTATGCCGATGCACTGGCTATGACGGCATCGTCAAGGCGACCCTGCTAGCCGCCGAACGGATGCGCAAGGAGGGCGCCGCATGAAAGGCAAGACCTTCGGACAACCGGTAGGACGCATCGAAGACGCCAAGCTCCTGACTGGGCGCGCTCGGTTCGTCGACGACATCGATGCTCCTGGCATGCTGCACGCAGCGTTCGTGCGAAGCAGCCACGCGCACGCCAAGATTCGTTCCATCGACACGTCGGCCGCTGCCGCGGCGCCGGGGGTATTTGCCGTCCTCACGCTGCAAGACATCGAGCCGCTATTGAAAGAAACCCGGCTCATCACCGCGCTGCCCGCGCCCAACATCAAGCTCGACCTGCACCGCCCCATCCTTGCCCAGGATGAGGTCGTGCACGTCGGCGAGCCCATCGCGCTGGTGCTGGCGCAAGATCGCTACAAGGCCGAGGACGCGGCCACCTTGGTCTTCGTCGACTACGACCCGCTCCCGGTCGTGACGGACTGCGAGGCGGCGCTCGCGCCGGACAGTCCCGTCGCGCACAGCTGGGCCGAGCAGAACCTCGTCACCGAGCTGCGCCTCGCCTATGGCGACGTCGATGCTGCGTTCTCGTCCGCGCCCCATATCTACCGAGAACGCCTGTCCCAGCACCGCGGCGGCAGCCATTCGATCGAATGCCGGGGAGTCGTCGCCTGCTACGACGAACTCTCCGACGTCCTGACGATGTGGAGCTCGACGCAAACGCCGCTGGCCGCACGGCAGTTCCTGTGCGACCTGCTAGGCCGCGGCCCGGACCAGGTCCGGGTCATCACGCCAGACGTCGGCGGCGGGTTCGGACCGAAACTCGTTTTCTACCCGGAAGAAGCCGCGGTTTCGACGGCCGCGCTGCTGCTCAAGCGCCCCGTCAAGTGGATCGAGGACCGCCGGGAGCACTTTACCGCCACCACCCAAGAACGGGACCAGATCTGGGACGTCGAGATAGCCGTCGACGACGAGGGCCGCATCCTCGGCGTGCGAGGACGTGTCGTGCACGACCATGGGGCTTATTCGGCCCGTGGCACCAACGTTCCCTATGGATCGGTCGCCGCCATGCCGCTCGCATACGTCATTCCGGCTTACTGCATGGACGTGAAATGCGTTGCCACGAACAAAGTGCCGGTCACGCCCGTGCGGGGAGCAGGCCAGCCCCAAGGCGTGTTCGCAATGGAACGGCTGATGGACCGCGTGGCACGCGAACTCAACCTCGACCGCGCCGAGGTCCGTCGGCGCAATCTCGTCCCGCCCGAACGCATGCCCTATTCCACTCCCCTGGTTACCCGAGGCGGCATGCAGGTCATACTCGACAGCGGCGATTATCCGCGCTGCCAGGCCATGGCGCTCGAGGCGATTGGCTGGGAAAGCTTCCCCGAACGACGCGCGGCGGCACGCGCCCAAGGCAAGCGCCTTGGACTCGGGCTCGCGAACTCCGTCGAGGGAACTGGCCGTGGCCCGTACGAACAGGTACGCGTGCAGGTAGGAACCGACGGCAAGATTCACGTTTATACGGCTGCGGCCGCCATGGGCCAGGGCCTGCATACCATGCTGGCCCAAGTCGTAGCCGAGCAGCTGGGCGGCAATATCGACGACGTCGTCGTCACCGCGGGCGACACGGCCCGGGTATCGCTGGGCTTCGGCGGGTTCAACAGCCGGCAAGCCGTCATGGCCGGCAGCTCCGCGCACAAGGCAGCGATTAAAGTGCGGGAACAACTGCTGGCCGTCGCCGCCTCGGTTTTGAAGGTTCCACAGCAGGACCTGCGCATCGAAGGCAACGCGGTGGTCGCCCCCTCGGGGGAGAAAACGGATTTTGGCAGGCTGGCCCGGGCCTCCGCGGGCATGGCGGGCTTTTACCTTCCGGCCGGCACGCCGGGCATCGAAGCCACGGAAGCCGTCACCATCGACCTGATGGCTTACGCCAACGCGTCTGCCGCGGTGGAGGTCGAGGTCGACGACGAAACAGGCACCGTCACGTTGCGGCACATCGTCTTCGCGCACGACTGCGGCACAGTCATCAATCCCAAGATGGTCGAAGGCCAAATACTGGGCGGCATCGCCCATGGCATCGGCAACGCCCTATTCGAGCACATGGCCTACGACGACAACGGCCAGCCCCTTACCACGAATTTGGCCGAGTACCTGCTCGTGACGGCCACCGAAATGCCGCCCATCACACTATTGCACCTGGAGTCCCCCTCGCCGCTCAACGAGCTCGGCATCAAGGGTTGCGGAGAAGCCGGTGTCCTTCCCATTCCAGCCGCCATCGCTTCGGCCATCGAGGACGCACTCTCCGACTATGGCGTTCACATCGACCGCGTACCCGTCTCTCCGGTGGAACTGCTCTCTAAGATCGAAGTGGCCCGTAAATCCAAGCTACGCGACGCGCTTCCGGAAAAAGAGGGGATTCCGGCCTGATCCAATCCACGGCGCCCCGCCGATTCCCGTCCAAACCCGACGTTAAGCTCTTGGAGAGCAGCTCATGAACGCACACACCGGCTCCGTCATCCCGCGGGCCAGCGGTCACTTCTACGATGGTCGCTGGCATGCGTCGGCGAGCGGCCGCAGCTTCGCGGTCGTCAACCCGGCCACTCAGGCGCTGCTTGGAACCGTCTCCAATGCCTCGGCCGAAGACGTGCATGCCGCCGTCGAATCCGCACGCAAGGCCTTTCCCTCCTGGCGCCGCTTGCCCATCTTCGAAAGGGCCGCCCTGTTGCGCAAAGCCGCGGCAGCATTGCGCGAACATGACCGGGAACTCGCGCTACTAGATGCACTGAACTGCGGCAACCCAGTCTCTGAAATGGTGCACGACGTACACGCTGCGGCGGCGATGCTGGAGTATTTCGCCGGGCTCATTCCGGAGATCAAGGGTGACACCATCCCCATGAACAATGGTTCTTTCAACTTCACCGTACGAGAACCATTGGGCGTGGTCGCGCGCATTTACCCCTCGAACCACCCGCTGCTGTTCGCCGGCTCCCGTATTGCCGCCCCGCTCGCGGCCGGCAATACGGTCGTCGTCAAGCCGCCCGAGCAGGCACCGCTATCTTCCATCCGCATGATGGAACTGTTCGCCGACATCTTTCCCGCGGGGGTGCTGAATTGCGTCAACGGCGACCGCGACGCCGGCGCGGCGCTGGTCTCCCACCCGCTCGTCGCGAAGGTTGCACTGACGGGAGGAGAGCAAGCGGGCAAAGCCGTCCTTCACGCCGCAGCGGATCAGATCAAGCCGACGCTGCTCGAGCTCGGCGGAAAAAATGCCCTGGTCGTCTACCCCGACGCGGACATGGAAGCTGCCGTGAGCGGAGCCGTGCGGGGCATGAATTTCCTCTGGGCGGGCCAGTCGTGTGGATCGACGAGTCGCGTTTATGTCCATGAGAGCATCCACGACGCGTTTCTCGAGCGCTTCGTCGCCGGCATCTCGGCAGCGCACCGGCCTGGCCTGCCGGAAGACCCGGCCACCACAATGGGCTGCCTCGGCCACAAGAACGCTTTCGACAAGACCATGTACTACATCGAAACAGCCTTGGCCGAAGGTGCACGCCTGGTCTTAGGCGGCAAGCGACCGGACGATCCCAGACTCGCCAACGGCTGGTTCGTCGAGCCGACCGTATTCGCCGACGTTCGCTCCGACATGCGGGTAGCGCAGGAAGAAATCTTCGGCCCTGTCGTCGTCGTCATCAAATGGAGCGACGAGGACAAACTCATCGAAGAAGTCAACGCGCTGAATTACGGCCTGACCTGCTCGATCTGGACACGCGATCTGGACACGGCCATTGCCGCCGCACACCGCGTAGAAGCCGGTTACGTATGGATCAACGGCTCCAGCAGTCACGCCATCGGCGCTCCATTCGGCGGCTACAAGCGTTCCGGCCTCGGACGCGAAGAATGCCTGGAAGAGCTATTCGAATTCACCCAGGTCAAGAACATCAACATCGCTCGCCGACCTTAGCTCCACGCCCTGGGCGCCAGAACAGATACCATAGGCCGGATCCGGCGGGGATCGGGGCACCTTGAAACCCCAATCATTTTTTCCGATCAGCTCTGCCCAATTCATCAACGCGCCTTAACAATTCTCCACCGGGGTGCGCCCCCGCCCACCAGGCGCCTCCCCCTATTTCTCCTCTTCCGCGCTCACCTGGAACGGCGCCGCGCAACCAGGCACCTTCTCCCCATCTTGCTTTCCTCAGTCCAGACTCATCGTCTTATCTGAAACAACAAAATCACAACCTTTACAGTGTTCAAAAAATGGATCATTATCTTTTTTCGTTCCTTTAATGGCACAAAACCCATTATCAACACACTGCTGGGGATCGTGATATGAATGGCAAGGCTTGTGCTGTACTCCTCGCGACCACCTTTCTCTCTTTCGCGGCGCCGCATACCGCACAGGCCGAGGACAATTACCCATCCCGTTCGGTGCGCATCATCGTCCCCTTCGCCCCGGGAGGAGTCGTGGACGTAATGGGCCGCATCCTGGCCCTCAAGCTGACCGAGGCCACCGGCCAATCGTTTTATGTCGACAACATTGGCGGCGCAGGCGGCAACATCGGCGCCCGAACGGCCGCAGGCGCCCCCAAGGATGGCTACACCATCATGGTCACCAGCTCCAGCTTTGTGGTGAACCCCAGCCTCCAAGCCAAGGTCCCCTACGACCCGGTCAAGGATTTCAGTCCGATCACCATCGCGTCCGCCTCGCCCAACGTGCTGGTGGTCAAGGCGAACCACCCAGCCAAGAGCGTGAAAGAACTCGTCGAGGAAATACGCAAGACGCCAGGCAAGTTCAGCTTCGGATCGGCAGGAATTGGTACCACTCCCCATCTTTCGGGCGAATTATTCAAGCAAAGCACCAATGTGGACATCATCCACGTGCCGTACACCAGTGCCGGTCCCGCTTTGCAGGCAACCATAGGCGGCCATACCCCGGTCACGTTCTCCGGCCTGCCTCCGGCCGTTCCTCTAATCAAGAACAAGGAGCTCCGCGCACTGGCCGTGACCAGCGCGACGCGCGTCAGCGCCTTGCCCGACGTTCCCACCCTCTCGGAAGAGGGTTACCCGGGCCAGGAGGCCGATACGCTGCTTTTCGTGCTGGCGCCGGCAGGCACGCCCACGGACGTCATCACCAAGCTCAACCGTTTGCTCACCAACATACTGCGTACGCCCGACGTGCAGGCCAAATTCGAAGAGCTCGGCTTTACTCCGCTCGCCACCAGCCCCCAACAGTCTGCCGATCGCATGCGGGAAGAAATCGCCAAATGGCGCACGGTCATCGAGCGTGCCAACCTGCGCTCGGTCGCGACCAACTGACCTGCATCAATCGGACGCTCCTCGTTGTCCAAGCCCCATTCATTCATTTCCTGACACAGAATCAGCTATGACAAACCACCAAGAAGGCAAGACGGCCACCTCCTCCGCGCCCAGGCAAGACCTGCGGGCCTGGCTTCGCGAGATGGATGAGCTGGGAGAAATCCAGCACATTGTGGGTGCCGACCGTGAGCGGGAAATCGGAGGCATCGTCGACATCTATCAACGCAAGATCGGCAATCGCGCGGTGCTATTCGACGAAATACCCGGATACCCCAAGGGACACCGCGTGCTGGCCAACATATTGACCTCGGTACGCAGGATCAACCGTACGCTGGGCCTACCCGTCGATGGCTCCGAGATCGAGCTGGTGCAGTACTGGCGCAAGTACATGAAGGAGTCCAAGACCATTCCTCCAGTCGAGGTCCAGGCTGGCCCCATTCTCGAGAACGTCTACACCGGCGACGAGATCGACTTGTTCAAGATCCCCGTGCCGAAGTGGCATGAGCACGACGGGGGCTACTACATCGGCACCGGCGACATGGTCATCATGCGCGATCCCGATACCGGATGGATCAACTACGGCGCCTACCGCGTACAGGCGCACGACAAGAAAATCGCGACGGTCATGTGCTCTAAGGGGAAACACGGCGACATGATTCAGCGCAAGTACCACGAGCGCGGACTCCCCTGCCCCGTCGTGGTGGTCGCTGGCATGCACCCGGCGCTGTTCATGATCGCCGGGCTGGAGATCCCTCACGGCAAGAACGAATTCGACGCGGCCGGAGGCTTGATCGAGGAGCCGGTCCAAGTCATCAAGGGGCCGAAGACCGGCTTGCCTATTCCCGCCTACGCCGAAATTGCGTTCGAAGGCTTCATTTACCCGAACGAGAAGATTGACGAAGGGCCTTTGGGCGAGTGGACGGGGTATTACGCCGGGGGCCTCAAGAAGGAGCCTGTGATTCACGTCGAAACGCTCATGACGCGCGACGATCCCATTCTATTGGGAGCCATTCCCGGGATTCCTCCCGACGATGACTCCTTCTATCGCGGCTCATACCGGTCAGGTGCGGTGTGGAATCAACTCGAAGCCGCCGGGGTGCCCGAGGTCAAGGGCGTTTGGGCGCATGCGGCTGGCGGCAGCCGGCTCTGGCTGACGGTCGCGATCAAACAGCAATATGCAGGCCACGCAAAACAAGCCGGATTGATCGCATCGCAGTGTCACGCGGGCGCCTACGTCAACCGCTTCGTTGTCGTCGTCGATGACGACATCAACCCCGCCGACATGGACAAGGTGATTTGGGCCATGTGCACGCGCTTCGATCCGAGAGAGGACATGGAAGTCCTTCGTGGCTGCTGGAGTTCAGCGCTGGACCCCATGGCTTATTCGGAAAAGGATCCTCGCAACGCCCGGGTAGTCATCGATGCATGCAAGCCCTTCCTGCGGCGCGACACATTCCCGATCGTCGTGCGCGCAAGCGAGGAGCTGGAGAAGGAAGTACGCGCCAAATTCGGACGATACCTCCCCAACTAAAGCGCTGGCCGAGGAAACGATGAAGTTACCTTCATTCGAGTATCGACGTCCCACTTCGTTGGAGGAAGCGGTAGCCATCCTGTCTGAACAGGGGGGCGGCGCCAAACTGCTCGCCGGAGGCCAAAGCCTGATTCCTATCATGGCGTTTCGACTTGCCAACCCCACGGTGCTCGTGGACTTGGGCCGGATCCCAGGCCTGCGCGGCATCGAGATCGATGACACCGGGGTTCATATCGGCGCCATGACACGCTGGCGCGATATTGAGAACGACTCACGCCTAGCCGGGGCCTGCCCCTTGGTCACCGCGGCGGTAGGGCACATCGCGCATTACCAGATTCGCAACCGGGGGACGATAGGTGGCAA
Organism: uncultured Pigmentiphaga sp.; assembly: GCF_937950555.1. Lineage (NCBI taxonomy): Bacteria > Pseudomonadati > Pseudomonadota > Betaproteobacteria > Burkholderiales > Alcaligenaceae > Pigmentiphaga > uncultured Pigmentiphaga sp. Next base: position 57,133 of record NZ_CALFCW010000010.1, read on the forward strand.
TCTTTCCCATGCCGACCCAGCTTCCGAAATGCCTGGCGTCGCGGTAGCCTGCGACGCCAGGCTCGAGGTCGTCGGCCCATCGGGAACCCGCTACGTGGAGGCGCAGGACTTCTTCACCGGAACACTGAGCACCTGCTTGGCTTACGACGAAATCCTGCGGGCCGTGCACTTTCCGTCGTGGCCAGGGAGGCGGCGGTGGGCGTTCGAGGAATTCGCGCTCCGACGCGGCGACTTCGCCTATGCCGGCATCGCGCTTTCGTATGACGAAGCCGACGCCGGCCTCGCGAGCAATGTCCGGGTCGCGGTGATCGGCGCGACTGACATACCGCGCCGGCTGCCCAGTGTCGAGGCCGCAATCGCCGGCCATCGCGTGGACGGCAGCCTCATCGAAGAGGCTGCTCAAATCGCCGCCGCTTCAGTCTCACCGCCCGACGACATCCACGCCAGCGCCGACTACCGTCGCGCCCTGGTCGCCACCCTCGTCTCGCGGGCACTCACCGCTGCCGCTAACCGGTCCTGACCCTAGAGGATCACGCATGAACGTGCTTTTCGAAGTAAACGGCTGCAAAGTCGACGTCGACGTCACCCCGCGCACGACGCTGTGCGACTGCTTGCGCAATGAATTGGGGCTGACAGGCACCCATGCAGGCTGCGAACACGGCGTTTGCGGCGCGTGCACTGTCATCGTGGACGGCACCGCCGTTCGCTCGTGCCTGATGCTCGCCGTCCAGGCCGAAGGCAGCTCGGTCACTACGGTGGAAGGGCTCGCCAAGGACGAAGAGCTTTCCCCGCTTCAGCACGCCTTCCGCAAACATCATGCCTTGCAATGCGGTTTCTGCACGCCCGGGATGCTAACGACGCTGCACGCACTGCTCACGGAGGATCCGTGGGTGGACGAAGATCGCATACGAGACGTCCTATCGGGCAACCTGTGCCGCTGTACAGGCTATCTGCCCATCATCGAGGCAGCCTTGGACGCTCGTACTTATTACCAGCAGGCCGCAGGGGAACGCTGATGGAACGTGCGGACGATTTTCTCGCCAGGGAGATCCGGGACGAGGTCAGCTCGCCCGTCACTGCAGACGGCGCTGTTGGGAACAGCGCCGCCGGCTATGTCGGCCGCCCGGTCGAGCGCGTCGAAGACGAACGTTTCGTGCGTGGACAGGGCTGCTACATCGGCGACCTCAACCGGAAAGGCCAATGGCATGCCGCCATCGTTCGGTCGACCTATCCGCACGGCATGCTTCGAGGCATTGATGCCTCGGCCGCGTTGGCAATTCCTGGCGTACGGGCCGTTATCACGGCCACTGACCTCGCCGCCGAGATTCCTACCATCCCGTTCCGCCGACCGAACCCGACCATCGCGCCCTATGCCCAACCCGTCATCGCCAGCGAGCGCGTCCGTTACGTCGGCGAGCCGGTCGCCATGGTGCTCGCCGACACGGCCGAGCTCGCTGAGGATGCGCTGGCTGAAGTGCTGGTGGACATTGAACCGCTTCCGCCCGTAGTAGACACGAAAACCTCCGCCGCCGGTGGGACGCTCTTATTCCCCGACACAGGTAGCAACATCGCGTCCGTCTTCACGGCAGCATGCGGCGATGCAGACTCGGCATTCGCTCGGGCGCCCTACGTGCGCCGGGAGCGCTTCAGTACCCAGCGGCAGACCGCCATGCCCATGGAGACACGCGGCCTGCTCGCCGAATGGGATGACACGCGCCAACACCTTTCTATCTGGGGCGCCGCCAAACTGCCCTTCTTCAACCGCCGCGCCATGGCGCAAATGATGAACCTGCCTGAACACGCGGTGGACTATATCGAGCTCGACGTCGGTGGCGGCTTCGGGGCCCGAGGCGAGTTCTACCCCGAGGACTTCTTGGTCGCATTCGCCGCCCGGAAATTCGGCAGGCCCGTCAAGTGGATCGAGGATCGGCGCGAACACTTCCTTGCCATCGCCCACGCACGCGAGATGGAGGCCGAGCTGGAAATCGCCTGTGAACTGGACGGCACCGTCATCGGCATACGGGGCACGATTGACGTCAATATCGGCGCTTACGTGCGGCCCAATGGCATGACCCCCGTGCGCAACGTATCGCAATTCCTTGCCGGTCCATATTTGGTTCCGAATATTCATTTCGAGGCCCGAGCCATTACGACCAACAAGACGCCCGCGGGCACCTATCGCGGCCCTGGGCGCTATGAAGGCTGCTTCTTCTGCGAGCGGCTGATGGAGCTTGCCGCCAAGGATCTCGGGGTGGATCGGGTGGCCATGCGCCGTCGCAATCTCCTTACATCGGAGCACATGCCCCATCCCCTGCCTACGGTGCTGCCCAACGACGGCTTCGCCGAAACCGCCTGCGACAGCGGCGACTATCGCACAGCCTTTGACCGCTGCCTGCAGGAATTCGGCTGGGACGACAAGGCGTCGTTGGCCGGACAGCTGGTAGACGGGCATTACCACGGCCTGGCCGTAGGCTGTTTTATCGAAGGCGGTGCATCGGGCCCCCGCGAGCATGCCCGCGCCGCCCTTGAGGAGGACGGCACGGTGGCGGTCTACGTCGGGTCGTCATCTATCGGCCAAGGCGTGGAAACCGTCATGGCACAGATCGCGGCAGACACGCTCGAGATCCCGCTCCAACGCGTGCGCGTCTATCACGGCTCGACGACATACTTGAAAGACGGTTTCGGCTCTTACGGCTCACGGGCCACCGTCATGGGCGGCTCGGCCGTCATGATCGCAGCGCGCCACCTGCTGGCTGCTTTTCGCGAAGCCGCCGCCGCCCGTCTCGGATGCAATCCGCTGGAGCTGACGGTCACCGCAGGAAAAGCCATCGCCCCCGACGGGCAGAGTGTGTCCTTGTTCGAGTTTGCCGGCTCCGAGCGCTTCGACAGCGAGGCGTCGTTCAGCAACTCCAAGGCCACTTACACCTTCGGCACGGCCGCGGCCCACGTCAAGGTAGATCCGCAAACCGGCCGGGTCGAGGTGCTCGACTACCTCGTGGTCGACGACGTGGGACGCGTGATCAACCCCCTGACGCTACATGGACAGGTGACCGGAGCCGCCGTGCAAGGCATGGGCAGTGTATTCACCGAACACTTGGCTTACGACGAGAACGGCCAGCTTCTGGTGGGGTCGCTCGCCGACTACATGATCCCGCTGGCCACCGACTTTCCGAACGTACGCGGCATTTCACTCGAAATGTTCCCGTCGCCGAACAACCCGCTCGGGGCAAAGGGCGCCGGTGAAGGCGGAATCATCCCGGTAGGCGGCGTCATCACCAACGCCATCGCCAATGCTCTGTCGTCGCTGAACGTGGAGCCTCGCGATCTTCCACTATCGCCCCCCCGCCTGTGGCAACTGATAAGGAGCCGATCATGAAGATGTCACGACGTGCCGCCGCTTCCACCATCCTGGCAATGCTAGCCGCTCCGACCAGCTTGACAGCGTGGGGAGCCGCTGACGCCTGGCCGACGAGAACCGTGCGGATCATCGCGACCAGCCCTCCGGGCGGCTCCATCGACATGCTTGCCCGCCTCGTGGCCGAAGAGTGCTCCAAGACCTTCGGCCAGCCCTTCGTGGTGGAAAATCACAACGGCGCGAACGGCACCGTCGGAGCAAACCGGGTGGTCAAGGCGGCGCCCGAGGGATACGACTTCTTTGTCACCATTCCGGGCGTCTTCGCGATCAATCAGTATCTGTACTCTAACCTTCCGTTCGATACGGCGAAGGATATCGAACCCGTCGCATATCTCGGCAGTGCTCCCTTGGTCCTCGTCGTACCCAGCGCTGCGCCGCCCAAGACGTTCGCCGAATTCCTCTCCTGGGTACGGGCGCATCCCGGAAAGTTCGCCTATTCCTCGCAAGGCGTCGGCAACACGGGCCACCTGGCGATGGAATTGCTCAAGCAAATGGCAGGCCTGGACATCCTACACGTTCCCTACAAGGGCTCTGCCGCCGCGCTCAACGATCTGCTGGCGGGCAACGTGCAGATGACACTGCTCAACGCCCCCAGCGCGCTGCCCCACATCCAAAAGGGTACCTTGCGCGCCTTGGCGGTATCTGAAAAAAAACGCCTCGCCAGCCTGCCCGACGTACCGACCATCGACGAAGCCGGGGTACCCGGTTACGAGGTCATTCCATGGTGGGGCCTGGGAACACGAACGGGCGTGCCAAGAGAAATCATCGACAAAATGAACGCCGCAGCCACGCGCGCGATGACCCGGCCCGAAAACCAGCAACGACTGGAGGCGGCGAGCATTATTTTCTCGCCCAAGTCTCCCGACGCGTTCAAGGCCTTTGTCGCGGAAGAAAGCCACAAGTGGGGCGCCATCGTCAAGGCGTCCGGCGCCAAAGCCACCGACTGACCCTATCTTGCCGAGGATCTCGATGTCCCGCTTTACGACCAAGCTGCTTTCGGCCCTAGCCGCCCTCTTCGCGTTTTCTGCTGCGAGCCCGGCCGCTGCCGCCTTCCCCACCCGTCCCGTCACCATCGTTGTGCCCTATCCAGTCGGCGGAGCCACCGATACGCTGGCGCGTGCAATCGGCCAGAAGATGGGAGAGTCGCTCAAGCAGCCCATCGTGGTGGAAAACCGCGCCGGCAATAGCGGCTTCATTGGCATATCCCAGGTCGCACGATCCCCTGCTGACGGCTACACCATTCTTTTTGGCGCGGTGGCCGACGCCGCCATCTATCAGGCGGCCTCGACCACGCCTCCGGCAGCAGACTTGCAAAAAGACTTTGCAGCCATTGCGGGCGTAGCCACCGCGCCGCATCTTCTCGTCGTCCCCAGCACGCTGCCGGTAAACAACTTGCGTGAACTCATCGACTATCTCAAGGCCGCCCCGGGAAAGTACAACTATGCATCGATCGGGGTCGGTACGCTATCCCAACTCGAACCCGAACTGCTCTCCCTCACGACGGGCGTGCAAGTCGTGCACGTACCGTACAAGGGCGGCGCACAGGCGTTGATGGAGCTGATCGCCGGCAACTCCTCACTGATGTTCCTGAGCGGCCCCAACGCGATGCCCCAATTCAAGGCGAACAAGATCAAGCTCCTCGCCGTGGCGTCCGACAAGCGCCTTGCCATGTTCCCGGACGTACCCACCATTGCAGAAAGCGGCGTGTCGGGTTTTGACGCGCGCAACCTATTCGGCTTCTTCGCCCCCAAGAATACGCCTTCCAACGTCATCGAAACCTTGGCGCAGGCCATGAAAGACGCCCTCGCCGACGCGGGGTTGCGCAAGCGGCTCGAAGAACAAGGGCTGCAACCCGCCTACTCCGGGCCCCGGGAGTTCCGTCAACAGACCGACGCGGACTTCGCATTCTTCACGAACGTCGTCAAGAGGGCGGACATCCGGCTGGATTGATCGCATTGCCTACCTACGGCGTCGCCCATTGGAGACGCCGCTTCCAGTGCACGCGAGGGATCGCCCCGCCAGGCTCGCAGCCCCCCAGCGCGGCAGCACAGGCGCGCTACGCGTCGGCAAGGGCTTCGTTCTGGCAAATCCGGCGCACGGCGTCCATCAACAGCTTTGCGCCCGGTGACGAATGCTCGGGGGATCGACGCAGAATGCCTATCGGCCGTTCTGTGCCTGGCAAGCTTACGGGCAGCGTGATCAGGCTCCCTGCTTTCAGCTCGTACGAGAACAGCTGGCGGGAGGCCGCCGTGATCATGTCGGTCTCGAGCAGTAGGCCGCGGATGACGGAAATATCCGAAGACTCCACCGCCACGCGCGGCTCTGCCACACCTTGCTGCGCCAGGCACGAGTTCAGCGCCTCCCGGCTCGGCGTCCCGGGGCGCGACAAAATCCAGGGCGTATCGAGCAGGTCCGACAAGTCCAGGGATGGCGCCGCCGCCAGTGGGTGGTCGGACCGGGCGATGACAGCCATGGGCTCGCTCACCAACTCCTCGACGACGAGGCCGTTTTCCACCGGATCGAGCGGCAGCGCGCCCGTCAGGAAATCCACGTCTCCTAGCCTGAGGCCGGTGATCATCACCTCCATGGGGGCTTCCAGGGTACGCACCTGTAGATGGGGATGCTGGCGCAAGACCTCCCCGATCGCCGCGGGAAGCACATAGGGCCGCGAGAATGGGAGCGCGCCTACCACCACGAGTCCATCGACCACGCCTTCCAAGGCGGAAATTTCACCGTCCGCCAGGCGCAAAAGCGCCAGCGCCCGCTTGACGTGCTCCATCAGCAGTTCGCCGCACTCGTTCAACGCAACGCCCGTATGAGCACGATCGAACAACGGGATACCTACGCTGGACTCGATGTCGTAGAGCGCCATGCTTGCCGCCGGCTGGGAAATGCCGACCGTGGCAGCCGCCGTGCTAATGTGCTTGCGCTCGGCAAAAGCAAAGAGGAGCTCCAAACGCCTTTCATGCACAGACAGCGAGAAAAACGGGGCTGCCCTGAGGCGCGCCGCACATGCCGGATGCCGCTCGGTCAAGACCACGCAAGCACGTTGCAACTCGGCAAAGGCCTCCTCGGTACGCCGGGCCAGCACCTGGCCGTATTTCGTGAGCAGCCACTGGCGCGGGCCTCTCTCGAACAGCGACACGCCGAACCAAGACTCCAGTTCTTGGATGGACCGTGAAACCGCCGATTGGGCACGCCGCAGCTCCTCGCTGGCCCGGGACAGGTTGCCGTGGCGTACGACCGCCATGAACGGCTTGAGATGTTTGACGTGCAGCATGGACGACGGCTCACTCAGCTCAATACCTCAGAATCCAGCTATCCGGCAGTCCAGACTGGGGCAACCACCGGCTCACGCGGTACTAGGTAATTATTACAGGCGATCAGTCATCTGCCGCGATGAATGCCTCACCCCGCGAGACAATCGGATTCTGGACGGGCGCCTCACATAGCCGAACGTTCCCACTCCTGCACCAACTCGGCGGACGACACCACGGCCCCGAAGTTGACGCGGACGCTGGACAGCGTGCCTTCGTGCCCGGCACGGTTACCGCTGCCTACGCAGTCTTCGGCCAAGACGATGTGGTAGCCAAGAATGAAGCCGTGGCGCAGGGTGGAATCCACGCAGACATTGGTTGCTACGCCGGTCATGATGAGCGTCCGGATACCGCGGGCCTGCAGCTGGCCATGCAGGGAGGTCTGGTGAAAGCCGCTGAACGTATGCTTGTCGACCACGAGGTCCCCTTCCTGGGGGCGAATGCGAAAAAAATCCGCCCCCCACGTTCCCTCCAGGCAGCAACCCTCGTCTTCTCGCATTGCGATGTGGGCCTCGGCCAGGTACTTGAAGTCGTATAGCGACCGCAGCCACGCCACCGTCGCGCCAGCCCGGCGCGCGGCCTGCGCCAGGACGTCAATGCGATCCGCGATCCGTTCGTTCTCCTCGACCTGGATCGGGTGTTTGCCGCTCTCCGCACGTTTCCGCTGCAGGTAACCGCCGCGCGCGCAAAAATCGTTCTGCATGTCGACGATGAGCAGCGCCGTCTGGGCGGGCTGCACTTTCTCCTGCCACGTGCGAGGAATGTGGTCCATGAGTGCTCCGCCGGGTCAACGTTCTGGCATCACCGTCCCGCACTTCTTACAGGTGCGAAACGCCAGCGACCCCCAAAAATTCTCGTACGCCCGGGACACCGGGTCCGCGCCGTAATCGCTAACGACGAAGGTTTCCTCATGGAGCAGGTGATCGCAGGAGGGGCAGAACCAATGAAACCGATCGACTTCTCCCGGTCGGCGCTTACGCTCGATGACGAGTTGAAATGCGTCCGGTGCGAAACGCGGCGAATGCGGCACCATGGGCGGCTGGTAAAGGCAGTGGCCCTCCGGTACCACCGCTACTTTCTCCACGCCTTCGGGCGTACGGTAATGCAGGTGCAAGTCGCCCTTCAGCGAATACTGCATTTCGTGGCTGGGATTCAGGTGGAACTCACTGCGATACTCGCGGCCGCGCGCAACGAAGCAGAGGCAGTCGTCGTCCTGCCACAGCGGATACGTCCTGCGCTCATCCGTGCTGCTCAGGTAATCCATGATTTCCTGCAGGTCGACCTGGGGCATCGGCCACTGCAAGCTCGGGAAAATCTTCATTTGGCTATCCCTCAAGAAAGTCGGTTCCTATTCTCGGCTCCGCGACCTGGGAAGAACTAGCGTCGATGGCTTCTGCGTGGGGCGAAAAAGCTTATGGTGAGCTCCCCCGCTTGGCCGGAAGCAACAAAATGCTTTTACTCACCCCGAAAGCACTTATGCCCGGGCCACAGTTTGGCCTGTCGGTGGCACAGTTGCCCACGATGCCGCACGCCGGCTCGATCGACTGGACTATGGGACGCACGACCATGAGAAAACAGATTCTTGTCGCGCTGCTCGGGGCAACATTGATGGCGATCGCCTCGATCGGCCACGCTCAAACCTATCCGACCAGGCCGGTCAGAATCGTCACTACCTTCCCGGTAGGCGCAGGACCGGACGTCGCGCTGCGACTCGTGGCGGACAAGCTGGCCCAAAAATGGGGGCAGCCTGTCATGGTAGAAAACAAGCCTGGCGGTAACGGCTTCATCGCCGTGGATGCGGTCAAGCGCAGTCCTGCGGATGGCTACACCCTGATCCAGATGGACAACTCGCAAACCAGCGCCCATCCCTCTCTGTTCAAGCATCTCCCCTACGACTTGATGCGCGACTTTGAGCCGCTCACGCCAATGCTGCGCAACTACTTCTTCATGGTGGTGCCGGGCGACAGCCCCTACAAGACGACGGGAGACCTGCTTGCGGCGGCCCGCGCCCAGCCCGGTGCGATCACTTACGGCTCTTGGTTCGTAGGCAGCCCGGGACACATCGGGGGCGCCATGCTGGAAGATGGCGCAGGTGTGAAAATGATGCACGTGCCCTACAAGGACATGGGGCAGCTCTACGCGGCGGTCGCCAACAAGGAACTGGCATGGGCATTCGGCAGCGGCGGCAGCGCCGGGCCGCTCCAGCGGGCAGGCAAGGTCCGCTTCATGTCGGTTTCAGCGCCCTCGCGATTGGCCGGATTTCCCGACGTTCCGACCGTCCGCGAGTCCGGCGGCCCACCCGACTTCGAGCTCGTCGCGTCCGTCGGACTGCTCGCGCCCAAGGGCATTCCCGCTGCCATCGCCGACAAGGTTTCGACAGACGTCGCTGAGGTACTGCGCGATCCCGATGTACTGCAGCGTTACGAGGGCATGTTCTATGAACCTTACGCGCTGAGCCGGCCTCAGTACGTGAACGCCTTGACCGAAGAAACCCATCGCTTCGGGCAAGTGCTCAAGAAACTGAACATCACGCTGGATTAAACGAAAAGGGGCGCTGAGCGCCCCTTTTCCCTCAATACCGGTTCGAAAAGTTCGCCGATATCCGCTGCTTGAGGTACTCCGCGGCGGTAATCGGCGGATATTTGCCCGCCGGCCCTTGGACGACAACCTCTTCGTTTGCCTGGCAGAAAAATGCCAGGCTATAGCGCGGCCCCTGGTACTCGTCAGGACGCGGATTGCGCACCCGGTGAAAGTTCGAGGGGAGCAGGTCGTCGCTCCACCGCGTCAGCATATCCCCGATATTGCACGTGATCACGCCTTCGACGGGCTCCACGGGCGTCCATGCCCGGCTCTCCATTTCCTTGCCCGGCAACACCTGCAGGCCGCCCTGCCCGGCTCGCTGGAATAGCAGCGTCAGGCAATCGTAATCAGTGTGCGCACCGGCCCGCCACAGCCCCAGTTCACTCTGCAGCGCGGGGTCGACGGCGAAATAATGCAGCATGCGCAGCGTGCTCTGGTACGTCGGGCTGGACGGGTCATGCGCGCGCGTAAAGAAGTCCGGGTCGAAGCCGAGCTTTAGCGCAAAGCAAGACAGCAGGCGCATCCCGACTTCCCAGCACTGGCGCTCGAAGCGCAGGGTGGCCTCCTTGAAGCCGGGCAGTTCGGCCTCGGTCGGCCACAGGCCGTCCATGCGCGGCCGCGTCACTTGGTAGGACTCTTTCTGGTCCGGCGTCTGCGTAGAGGGCCTGATCTGGGCCTTGTGCTCCCATCCTGCGTTGCGGCTCAACGGCCATTGCGCTTTCACTTCGCGCGGCAAGGCGAAGAAATGCTCGGCGCGCACGAAGGCGGCCTCGATGTCGGACAAGGGGATGCCGTGGTTCTTGACCTGGAAGAATCCGATCTCCGTGGCAGCCTGCCAGATTTCATCGGCGATCTCCGCCTTGCGCCGATCGAAATCCGAGATGTCGATGATGCGGATCTCCCGCGGGGCCTCGAGCCCCATGCCTCCCATGCGGGACTCTTTTTCGAGTTCCCCCAAAGCGTAGGTGGAAGGCGTTTTCGAAGCGGGCGTGGCATTCGTGGTTTGCATAAGAGTCCTCGTCGAACAGGGACACCGACCACTTGCCGGCAATCAGCGCGGGGCGGTCGTGTCGGACTTGAAGGATGTGGCGGCCTCGCTGCGGGCAAAACCCCCGCCGCGCGACCTCTTCAAGAGCAATGACCCGCCAACCGCACCGGCAGCTGCCGGACGATTGCGCTGAACGCTTCTACTCTCGAAGCCGACCGATGCAAGAATCGAACCAAGTGCCTTCTCCTGGCAGCCCGCGACGTCGGTCGCGCCACCGTTCACCAAGCTTGTGCGCCACGCACCGGAAGCAGCCGCGCTGCACCATGCCACGACAAGAAGACGCTGGCCCGAATCATCCCAGGCGGCCCCTCGCAGGCGGGACGGTAGTCGGCCGGCGTCCCGGCATCCCGGCAGGGAGGTCGATGGCACACCCTTTGCTTGTTTCCCTGCAGAGTAGAAGCGTTCAGCGACGGCCGTCCCATCGCCTGCCGTCGCCCGGAAATTGCTCGAGTCGCGCCGGACAACCTGCTGCAGGCCGTCCGGAGTCCTTCATGTCACGACACGGGATCTCCACTATGAACCGCCGCCAGTTCCTCGCCACGCTTTCTGGTTCCGCCCTCTCTGCCGCATACTCCCGTCCGCTCCTCGCCCAGCCGCGCCTGACTCCGGTCAAGTTCACGCTCGACTTCCGAGTCACCAGCCAGACGTCGCCCTTCTTCCTGGCGCTCGCCAAGGGCTATTACAAGGAAGCGGGATTGGACGTGAGCATCGACGTGGGATCAGGGTCGGTTGCGTCGATCACCCGCGTGGCAAGCGGCGCTTACGATTTGGGCCTGGGCGACATCAGTTCGCTAGTCGAGTTCCACGCCCAGAACGTCGGCGCCCCCGTGCAAGCCATCTACCAGTATTACAATCGCGCGCCTTTCGTCATCATCGGCCGCAAGGACCGTGGCATCACGACCGACTTCGCCAGCCTGAAAGGCAAACGCGTCGCCGCCGCAGCCGTCGAGTCGACCCGCCGCTGCTGGCCGATGGTCGCACGCCAACTCGGCATTTCCCCGGACCTGTTCCAGTGGGCCACCACGGACTTCAGCGCCCGCGACAACGTCATGGTCCGGGGCGACGTCGATGCTGCCACCTACTTCCACGACTCGGCGGTATCACTGTTTGCGCGCATGCCCCTGGAGCGGCTCTCGGTGCTGGAGTATGCCAAGACCGGCCTCAGCCTCTACGGCAATGCCGTCCTGGCAAGCCGCAAGCTCATCGCCGAAAAACCGGAAGTCATCCGGGCTTTCCTCGCAGCCAGCAACCGCGCGCTGGTCGAAACGCTGATCGACCCAGCCCCCGCCCTGGCCGCCATCAAGGCACGCGAACCGATCATCGACCTTGACGTGGAGCGTCAACGTTGGGACATCACGCGGCGCTACCTCCTGACCGACGAAAGCCGCGCCAACGGACTCGGCGGCGTGCGCACCGGCGTCCTGCAGCGCCAGATCGACGAAGTGGTCGAGGTCTTCGACCTGCCCGCCAAGCCGTCACTCGAGCAGATCTTCGACGACCGGCTGCTGCCTGCCGCCGATCAACGCAAGGTGCCGGCATGACGCAGATCGAACTGCCCGCCGAGCAGCCGCTCAATGAGCGCGACGGCCTGTACCTGCGCCGCGCCATCGAGCTCGCCAACGTCGCCAAGACGCGCGGCAATCGTCCCTTCGGCTCGGTGATCGTCGGCGCCGACGGGAAGGTGTTGGCCGAAGCCTGGAACCGAAATGGCGAAAGCGGGGACTGCACCGCGCACGCGGAAACCGAAGCCATCCGCCTCGCCAGTCCCAAATACTCGCGCGACGAGCTCGCCGGCGCGACGATTTATGCATCCGGCGAACCTTGCGTGATGTGCGCAGGCGCGATCTTCTGGGCCAATATCCACCGCGTCGTATTCGGCATCGACGCCGTCCGGCTGCGCGGCTTCCGGGGGGAGCGCCTGGACCAGCGGGACGCCGAGCTCTCGTGCCGGGACGTGTTTGCGGCCTCGCCGACGCACATCGAATGCGTCGGGCCTGCGCTGCTGGACGAAGCGACGGCCCCGCACGAAGGCGCGTGGAAAACCTGAGCGTCCCGCCTCCCGGCGAACCTCACTGACGCCAAAAGAAAAGCCTGGACCGGCATGCGCCGGCCCAGGCTTTTTGTCTTGGCGCGACAGCCCGAAGGCGCCGCGGTCTCGCTGCTTACTCTTGGCTGCCGCCTTCGGGTTCGTCCGCAGCAGGCGTCGAGGTCACCTCGGCGGGGGACTTGAAGATGGTGCTTTCGTCGAACGTGTTGTTCACGTCGGCGAAGACCACTTCGCGTTCCGCAGCCTCTTGGGCTTCCTTCTCCTTGCGGGCGGCATGGTAGGCCATGCCGGTGCCGGCGGGGATCAGGCGTCCCACGATGACGTTTTCCTTGAGGCCGCGCAGCTCGTCCCGCTTGCCCATGATCGCAGCTTCGGTCAGGACGCGCGTGGTTTCCTGGAACGAAGCGGCCGAGATGAACGAGTCGGTCGACAGCGAAGCCTTGGTGATGCCCAGCAGCACGTTTTCGTACGTAGCCGGACGACCGCCGTTGGCGATCACGCGATCGTTCTCGTTGAGCAGCTCGGCTCGCTCGACCTGCTCGCCCGGGATGAACGAGGTGTCGCCCGGATCGACGACGTTCACGCGACGCAGCATCTGGCGCACGATCACTTCAATGTGCTTGTCGTTGATCTTCACGCCTTGCAGGCGATAGACGTCCTGTACTTCGTCGACGATATAGGTCGCCAGCTTCTCGATGCCTTGCAGGCGCAGGATATCGTGGGGATCGGCCGGGCCGTCCACGATCATTTCGCCCTTGTTCACCACTTGGCCGTCGTGCACCAGCACCTGCTTTTCCTTCGGAATCAGGAACTCATGGCTGACGCCGTCCAGGTCAGTGATGACCAGGCGTTGTTTGCCCTTGGTGTCCTTACCGAACGAAACCGTACCGGTGACCTCGGCCAACATGCCGGCGTCCTTGGGAGAGCGGGCTTCGAAAAGCTCGGCCACTCGGGGCAGACCGCCGGTAATGTCGCGGGTCTTTTGCGATTCCTGCGGGATACGCGCCAGCACCTCGCCCACGCCGACCTGCTGGCCGTCGCGCACCGTGATCAGCGCGCCCACCGGGAAGGAGATGCTCACCGAGTGATCGGTGCCGGCAATCTTGACTTCCTCGCCGTTGGCGTCGAGCAGCTTGACCTGCGGACGCACGGTCTGCTTGCTGCTGCGCGTCTTGGGCGTGATGGCGACCAGCGTGGACAGGCCAGTGACTTCGTCCAGCTGGCGAGCCACCGTGACGCCTTCTTCCACGTTCTCGAACTTCACCGTACCTGCGTACTCGGTGATGATCGGGCGGGTCAGCGGGTCCCAGGTCGCCAGCTGCGTGCCGGCCTTGACCACCGTGCCGTCGCCATGCAGCAGGATCGCGCCGTACGGCACCTTGTGGCGCTCGCGCTCCCGGCCGTTGTCGTCCACGATCAGGATTTCGCCCGACCGCGAGATCGCGACCTGCTCACCCTTCGCATTGGTCACGTAGCGCATCGCGCTCGTGAAGCGAACAGTACCGTTGGACTTGGTTTCCACGCCCGAGGCAAGCGCCGCGCGCGAGGCCGCGCCACCGATGTGGAACGTCCGCATGGTCAGCTGCGTACCCGGTTCGCCGATCGACTGGGCAGCGATCACGCCGACCGCCTCGCCCACGTTGACCAGGGTACCGCGGCCGAGATCGCGGCCGTAGCACGCCGCGCACAGGCCATAGCGGGTTTCGCAGGTCAGCGCCGAGCGGACCTTGACTTCGTCGATGCCCAGGCGCTCGATGACTTCCACCGCATCTTCGTCCAGCAGCGTACCGGCTTCGAACACGGTTTCCTGCGTATCCGGATCGACGATGTCAGCGGCCGCGGTACGGCCCAGGATACGGTCGCGCAGCGGCTCGATGACCTCGCCGCCCTCGACCAGCGCCTTCATCGCGAAGCCGGCGGTCGTGCCGCAGTCTTCCTCGGTGATGACCAGGTCTTGCGTCACGTCGACTAGGCGACGGGTCAGGTAACCCGAGTTCGCGGTCTTGAGCGCCGTGTCGGCCAGGCCCTTGCGGGCACCGTGGGTGGAAATGAAGTACTGCAGTACGTTCAACCCTTCGCGGAAGTTCGCGGTAATGGGCGTCTCGATGATGGAGCCGTCCGGCTTGGCCATCAGGCCCCGCATGCCGGCGAGCTGACGAATCTGGGCCGCAGAACCGCGGGCGCCGGAGTCCGCCATCATGTAGATCGAGTTGAACGACTCCTGCCGGGTTTCCTTGCCGTGGCGGTCGACGACGGGCTCGGTCGAGAGCTGTTCCATCATCGCCTTGCCGACGCGGTCGCCGGCCTTGCCCCAGATGTCCACGACGTTGTTGTAGCGTTCCTGGGCGGTCACCAGACCCGACGAGTACTGCTTGTCGATCTCCTTGACCTCTTTGCTGGCCTCGGCCAGGATGGCCTCCTTGGCCGCGGGGATCAGCATGTCGTCCATGCAGATCGAGATGCCGCCGCGCGTGGCCAGGCGGAAGCCGGCCTGCATCAGCTGGTCGGCGAAGATGACCGTCGCGCGCAGTCCGCAGCGACGGAACGACTGGTTGATCAGGCGCGAGATCTCTTTCTTCTTCAGCGGCTTGTTCAACACCGAGAAGGGCAGCCCCTTGGGCAGGATCTCCGACAGAATGGCGCGGCCGGCCGTCGTTTCGTAACGACGCTGCACGGCGCGGAATTCACCGTTCTCGTCGCGCTCGTACTCGGTCAGGCGTACGGTGATGCGCGATTGCAGTTCCACCACCTTGTTCTCATAGGCGCGCACCACTTCGGCCACGTCCATGAAATGCAGGCCCTCGCCCTTGCCGTTGATGCGCTCGCGCGTGGCGTAGTACAGCCCCAGCACGATGTCCTGCGACGGCACGATGGACGGTTCGCCGTTGGCCGGGAACAGCACGTTGTTAGAAGCCAGCATGAGCGTACGGGCTTCCAGCTGCGCTTCGAGCGACAGCGGAACGTGGACGGCCATCTGGTCGCCGTCGAAGTCGGCGTTGAACGCCGCGCACACCAGCGGATGCAGCTGGATCGCCTTGCCTTCGATCAGCACCGGCTCGAACGCCTGGATGCCCAGGCGGTGCAGCGTCGGGGCACGGTTGAGCAGGACCGGGTGCTCGCGGATCACCTCTTCGAGGATGTCCCACACCACCGGCTCTTGCGTTTCCACCAGCTTCTTGGCCGCCTTGATGGTAGTCGCCAGCCCCATCATCTCCAAGCGGTTGAAGATGAAAGGCTTGAACAGCTCGAGCGCCATCAGCTTGGGCAAGCCGCACTGATGCAGCTTGAGCTGCGGGCCCACCACGATCACCGACCGGCCGGAGTAGTCGACGCGCTTACCCAGCAGGTTCTGGCGGAAGCGGCCGCTCTTGCCCTTGATCATGTCGGCCAGAGACTTGAGCGGACGCTTGTTGGCGCCGGTCATGGCCTTGCCGCGGCGGCCGTTGTCGAGCAGCGAGTCGACGGCTTCCTGCAGCATGCGCTTCTCGTTGCGCACGATGATTTCGGGAGCCTTCAGCTCGAGCAGGCGCTTCAGGCGGTTGTTGCGGTTGATGACGCGACGGTAGAGGTCGTTCAGGTCCGAGGTTGCGAAGCGGCCGCCGTCCAGCGGCACGAGCGGACGCAGCTCGGGCGGCAGCACGGGCAGCACTTCGAGAATCATCCACTCGGGCTTGATGCCGGACTTCTGGAAGCCCTCCAGCACCTTCAGGCGCTTGGAGATCTTCTTGATCTTGGCATCGGAGCTCGTGGCCTGCAGATCGGCGCGCAGCGTTTCGATTTCGCGATTGATGTCGATCGTGCGCAGCAGTTCGCGCACGGCCTCGGCACCCATCACGGCGCGGAAATCATCGCCGTACTCTTCCGTCTTGGCCAGGAAGTCATCTTCCGACATGATCTGGCCGCGCTTGAGCGGCGTCATGCCCGGATCGATGACGCAATAGGCTTCGAAGTAGAGCACGCGCTCAATGTCGCGCAGCGTCATGTCGAGCACCATGCCCAGGCGCGACGGCAGCGACTTCAAGAACCAGATGTGGGCGACCGGGCTGGCCAGCTCGATGTGGCCCATGCGCTCGCGGCGCACCTTGGCCAGGGTGACCTCGACGCCGCACTTCTCGCAGATCACGCCGCGGTGCTTGAGGCGCTTGTATTTGCCGCACAAGCACTCGTAGTCCTTGATGGGGCCGAAGATCTTGGCGCAGAACAGCCCGTCGCGTTCGGGCTTGAACGTACGATAGTTGATCGTCTCGGGCTTCTTGACCTCCCCGAACGACCACGACCGGATCTTCTCCGGGGATGCAATGCCAATGCGAATGGCGTCGAACTGTTCTTCTTGCGTGACTTGCTTGAACAGATCCAGCAGCGCTTTCATGGCGACTCCTATCAGTTACGCTCGAGATCCATGTCGATCCCGAGCGACCGGATTTCCTTGACCAGCACGTTGAACGACTCGGGCATGCCGGCGTCGATCACGTGATCGCCCTTGACGATGTTCTCGTAGACCTTGGTACGGCCGTTCACGTCGTCGGACTTCACGGTCAGCATTTCTTGCAGCACATACGATGCGCCATACGCCTCGAGTGCCCACACTTCCATTTCCCCGAAGCGCTGGCCACCGAACTGCGCCTTGCCGCCCAGCGGTTGCTGCGTGACGAGCGAGTAAGGGCCGGTCGAACGGGCGTGCATCTTGTCGTCGACCAGATGGTGCAGCTTGAGCATGTGCATGTAACCCACGGTCACGGGACGCTCGAACATTTCCCCGGTACGGCCGTCGAACAGGTAGGCCTGGGTCTTGGAGGGAGTCAGCTTCAGCTTCTCCGCCAACTCGTCCGGGTAGGCCAGGTCGAGCATGGTCCGGATGTCCTCCTCCGAGGCACCATCGAACACCGGCGTCGCGAACGGGACACCTTCGCGCAGGTTTTGTGCCAGCTCGATGATTTCATCGTCGGTCAGCTCATCCAGGCGGGCAGGCGTGCCCGTTTGGTTGTAGATCTTCCCGAGGAAGTCGCGGATCTTGGCCACTTCGACCTTGCGGGCGTCGGCCAGCATTTCGTTGATGCGCTGGCCCAGGCCCTTGGCGGCCCAGCCCAAATGCACCTCCAGCACCTGCCCGACGTTCATCCGCGAGGGCACGCCCAGCGGGTTCAGCACGATGTCGACCGGCGTGCCGTCGGCCATGTAGGGCATGTCTTCCACCGGCGTGATCTTGGACACCACGCCCTTGTTGCCGTGGCGGCCTGCCATCTTGTCGCCAGGCTGCAGGCGGCGCTTGACGGCCAGGTAGACCTTGACCATCTTCAGGACACCCGGAGGCAGCTCGTCGCCCTGCGTCAGCTTCTTGCGCTTCTCTTCGAAGGCAAGGTCGAACTGGTGCCGCTTCTGCTCGATCGACTCCTTGGCCTGCTCGAGCGCGGTCGCCGCGGCCTCGTCGGCCAGGCGGATGTCGAACCATTGCCAACGGTCGAGCTCGGCCAAGTACGACTTGGAGATGGCCGCACCCTTGGCCAGCTTGCGCGGGCCGCCGTTGACGACCTTGCCGATCAGCATCTTCTCGATACGATCGAAGGTGTCGTTCTCGACGATGCGCAGCTGGTCGTTCAGGTCTTGGCGATAGCGCTTGAGCTCCTCGTCGATGATCGACTGGGCGCGCTTGTCGCGCACGATGCCTTCGCGCGTGAACACCTGCACGTCGATGACGGTGCCGACCATGCCCGACGGTACGCGCAGCGAGGTGTCCTTCACGTCGGACGCCTTCTCGCCGAAGATCGCGCGCAGCAGTTTCTCTTCCGGCGTGAGCTGGGTCTCGCCCTTGGGCGTGACTTTACCGACCAGCACGTCGCCAGCCTGGACTTCGGCGCCGATGTACACGATGCCGGATTCGTCCAAGCGGTTCAGCTGGCTTTCCGCCAGGTTCGAAATGTCGCGCGTGATTTCCTCGGGTCCGAGCTTGGTGTCGCGGGCCACCACCGTCAGCTCTTCGATGTGGATGGAGGTGTAGCGGTCATTGGCCACCACCCGCTCCGACATCAGGATCGAGTCCTCGAAGTTGTAGCCGTTCCAGGGCATGAACGCGACCAGCATGTTCTGGCCGAGGGCGAGCTCGCCGAGGTCGCTGGAGGCACCGTCGGCCAGCACGTCGCCCTTGGCGATGACGTCGCCACGGCGCACGATGGGGCGCTGGTTGATGTTCGTGTTCTGGTTGGAACGGGTGTACTTGATCAGGTTGTAGATGTCGACGCCAACCTCGCCGGCCACGTTCTCGTCGTCATTGACGCGGATCACGATGCGCTCGGCGTCGACGTAATCGACCACGCCGCCACGCAGCGCCTGCACGGTCGTGCCCGAGTCCACGGCAACGGTGCGCTCGATGCCCGTGCCGACCACCGGCTTCTCGGGACGCAGGCAAGGCACGGCCTGGCGCTGCATGTTCGAACCCATCAGCGCGCGGTTCGCGTCGTCGTGCTCGAGGAACGGAATGAGCGAGGCAGCCACCGACACGATCTGCGAGGGCGCAACGTCCATGTAGTGGACGTTCTCGGGGGCCGTCAACATGGTTTCGCCAGCCTGGCGGCAGGCCACGAGGTCGTCCACGAAGCGGCCTTCCTTGTCGAGCGTGGCGTTCGCCTGCGCGATCACGTAGCGGCTCTCTTCGATGGCCGACAAATACTCGATCTGGTCACTCACCTTGCCGTCCACGACCTTGCGGTACGGCGTCTCGAGGAAGCCGTACTCGTTCAGGCGAGCGTACAGGGCCATGGAGTTGATCAGGCCGATGTTCGGACCTTCCGGCGTCTCGATCGGGCACACGCGGCCGTAGTGCGTCGGGTGCACGTCGCGCACCTCGAAGCCGGCGCGCTCGCGCGTCAGGCCACCAGGGCCGAGGGCCGAGACGCGGCGCTTGTGCGTGATCTCGGACAACGGGTTGGTCTGGTCCATGAACTGCGACAGCTGGCTCGAACCGAAAAACTCCTTGATGGCGGCCGAGATCGGCTTGGAGTTGATCAGGTCGTGCGGCATCAGGTTTTCCGCCTCGGCTTGGCCCAGGCGTTCCTTGACCGCACGCTCGACGCGCACGAGGCCAGCGCGGAACTGGTTCTCGGCCAACTCGCCCACGCAGCGCACGCGGCGGTTGCCCAGGTGGTCGATGTCGTCGATCTCGCCACGGCCGTTGCGCAGCTCGACCAGGACCTTGATGGTGTCGAGGATGTCCTCGTTGGTGAGCGTCATGCTGCCGCTGGCATCGGTACCACGTCCCAGTCGGCTGTTGACCTTCATGCGGCCCACGCGCGAGAGGTCGTAGGTTTCTTCGCTGAAGAACAGGCGATGGAACAGCGCCTCGACGGCCTCCTCGGTGGGGGGCTCGCCCGGGCGCATCATGCGATAGATGGCCACGCGGGCGGCGGTCTGGTCGGTCGTCTCGTCCATGCGCAGGGTCTGCGAGATGTACGGACCCTGGTCCAGATCGTTGGTGTAGAGCGTCTGGATCTCGCGCACGTTGTGCTCGCGCAGCTTGGTCAGCAGCGCTTCGGTCAGCTCGTCGTTGGCGAACGCGACGATTTCGCCCGTCTCGGGATCAACCACGTTGCGGGCCAGCGCGCGGCCGAGCAGGAAGTCCTCGGGAACGGAGATCCGCTTGGTATCGGCCGCGACCAGGTCGCGGATGTGCTTGGCGTTGATCCGCTTGTCTTTCTGGACGATGACGTTGCCAGACTTATCGTTGATGTCGAAACGCGCGACTTCGCCCTTCCAGCGGTCGGGCACGAACTCCATCAGGGCGCCTTCGCTCTGCAGTTCGAAGGTGTCGAACGAGAAGAAGTGCGCCAAGATGTCTTCCGGCGTCATGCCGATGGCCTTGAGCAGGATCGTGACCGGCATCTTGCGGCGGCGGTCGACGCGGAAGAACAGGATGTCTTTGGGATCGAACTCGAAGTCCAGCCACGAACCGCGGTAGGGAATCACGCGGGCAGAGAACAAAAGCTTGCCCGAGCTGTGCGTCTTGCCACGGTCGTGCTCGAAGAAAACGCCCGGCGACCGATGCAGCTGCGAGACGATGACGCGCTCGGTGCCGTTGATGACGAACGAGCCGGTGGGAGTCATCAGCGGGATTTCTCCCATGTAGACTTCCTGCTCCTTCATCTCCTTCACGGTCGGCTTGCTTGCTTCGCGGTCGAGCAACACCAGGCGCACCTTGGCGCGCAGGGGCGACGCGAAAGTCAGGCCACGTTGCTGGCACTCGCGCACGTCGAAGGGAGGATCGCCGAGCGTATAGCTGACGAACTCCAGCCGCGCCATCTGGTTATGGCTGACGATGGGGAAAATCGAGGTAAATGCGGCTTGCAGGCCCTCGTTTTTGCGCTGCAGGGGAGGCGTGTCCGCTTGCAGGAAAGTACGATAGGACTCGAGCTGGGTCGCCAACAGGAAGGGAACGGTTTGCACGTCCTCGCGCTTGGCGAAGCTCTTGCGGATGCGCTTCTTTTCGGTGAACGAGTAGGGCATGAGCACTCCGACTCAGGTTGCGTGAACCACGGGTAATGGTCCTAAAATACGACTTCGAAATCTCAGCGAGGCCACCCGCCGGCAAAGGCCGGTGCCCCTCTGCCGGGATCCCCCGGCACGGGTTTCGGGTCCGCAGGCGGCATCATCCCCACCTGCGCACCGGAAATCCGTAGGCGCCGCCTCGCGCATCGGGCACACAAGGCGGCGGTACTGCATCGAAAAACGTCCCTTAAAAGCCGTTTTCCAAAAACGCAAAAACCCGGAGGCCGTTTTGGAGCGGCCACCGGGTACCGGCAGGGGTCGAATTACTTGACTTCGACCTTGGCACCGGCTTCTTCGAGCTTCTTCTTGGCAGCTTCGGCATCGGCCTTGGACACGCCTTCCTTGACAGGCTTCGGAGCGCCGTCGACCAGGTCCTTGGCTTCCTTCAGGCCCAGGCCGGTCAGCTCGCGAACGGCCTTGATGACGTTGACCTTGTTGGCGCCGACGTCGGCCAGGATCACGTTGAACTCGGTCTGCTCTTCAGCAGCAGCGGCAGCGCCACCGCCAGCAGCGGGAGCAGCCACGGCCACGGCGGCAGCAGCGGCGGACACGCCGAACTTCTCTTCCAGGTCCTTGATCAGTTCCGACAGTTCCAGCACGGTCAGGCCGGCGATGGCGTCGATGATTTCAGCTTTGCTAAGTGCCATTTTTCTAAAACTCCAATGAATGTGATACCAGGTATTGGGTGTCGCTTCGTGTCACGAATTCCGGGGAAAGGAAACTTGGTCGATTTCTCGATCCATCCATCCCTCGCGGTTCCGGCCCGGCCCTCGGGGCCTCGGCCCGACGCGGGCGCCGGACCTGCCTTCGCCGCGCACAGGCGATTAGGCCGCCTGCTTGTCCCGCACGGCGGCAAGGCCGCGCACGAACTTCGTCGGAACTTCGTTGAGCGTACGCACAAACTGTGCAACGGGTGCCTGCATGGTGCCCAGCAACTTCGCCAGCAACTCTTCGCGCGAGGGCAGCGAGGCAAGAGCCTTGACGCCTTCGACGTTCATCAGGCTGTTCGGCATGGCGCCGCCCTTCAGAACGAGCTTGTCGTTGGTTTTGGCGAAGTCGGACAGCACCTTGGCGGCCGCGACCGGATCGGAGCTGATCGCATAGATCAGCGGACCGGTCAGCTGCGCCGACAGAGCCTCGAAAGGCGTGCCGGTCACAGCGCGGCGAGCCAGCGTGTTCTTCAGAACACGCAGGTAAACGCCCGATTCACGCGCTTGCTTGCGCAGTACGGTGACGGAAGCGACGTCCAGACCACGATACTCGGCGATAACGATCGATTGGGCTTTGGCAACCTGCGCCGCAACTTCCTCGACGACCACCGTTTTCTCTTGACGATTGAGACTCACGGTTTGAACACTCCATCATAAGGCGCTCGGGTACCACCCTTGCGCCAACCGAATGCGGCGAACCTGGTCGACTTCTTTGGATAAAGAATTCTTCCTGGGAGCGCCGTCTGCGCTGGATCCGCGCCTTGGCGGACAGGCATCGTGCCTGTCCGCGGGCATCGGTTTTAAGATCCACCTCGTTCCCTGGTACCAGGGCATTCGGTTTCACTCCAGCGGTCTTTGACAGCAACACCTTGCGCTCGGCAGAGCCTTGCGCTCGGTGCAGCCCAAAGTCTGTTGTCCTGCGATTACTGCTGGCCGGCCGTCAAAGAGGCCTGGTCGACGCGGATGCCGCCACCCATGGTGGAGGAAACCGCCAGCTTACGCAGGTAAATGCCCTTGGCCGATGCCGGGCGGGCCTTGTTCAACGCGTCGATCAGCGCCAGCAGGTTGGCCTGCAGCTGCTCCACCTCGAACGAAGCACGGCCGATCGTGGCGTGGACGATCCCGGCCTTGTCGGTGCGGTATTGGACCTGGCCGGCCTTGGCGTTCTTCACAGCGGTCACGACGTCGGGCGTCACGGTGCCGACCTTGGGGTTCGGCATCAGGCCGCGGGGGCCGAGGATCTGGCCCAGCGCGCCGACGACACGCATGGTGTCGGGCGAGGCGATGACCACGTCGAAGTCGATCTGGCCGCCCTTGATGCGCTCGGCCAGGTCTTCCATGCCGACGATGTCGGCGCCGGCGGCCTTGGCAGCCTCGGCCTTCTCGCCTTGGGCGAACACGGCCACGCGCACGCTCTTGCCGGTACCGGCGGGCAACACGACCGAGCCGCGGACCAGCTGGTCGGATTTCTTCGCATCGATGCCCAGCTGCACGGCCAGGTCGATGGATTCATCGAACTTGGCGGTGGCGGTTTCCTTGACCAGCGCCAGCGCTTCAGTCACGGGATACAGCTTGCTGCGATCGATCTTGGCGCGCAGAGCGGCTACACGTTTCGACAAGCGTGCCATGATTACAGACCCTCCACCGTGATGCCCATGCTGCGGGCGCTGCCCGCGATCGTGCGAACTGCAGCGTCCATGTCGGCGGCCGTCAGATCAGCTTGCTTGGTCTTGACGATTTCCTCGACCTGGGCGCGAGTCAGGGTGCCCACCTTGTCGGTATGGGGCTTGGACGAACCTTTCTGGATGCCAGCCGCCTTCTTCAGCAGAATCGTCGCCGGGGGCGACTTCATCACGAAGGTGAAGCTCTTGTCGGCATAGGCGGTGATCACCACGGGAATCGGCAGGCCGGGCTCCATGCCCTGCGTCTTGGCGTTGAACGCCTTGCAGAATTCCATGATGTTCAGGCCGCGCTGACCCAGCGCCGGACCGATGGGGGGAGAGGGATTGGCCTTACCAGCCGGCACTTGCAGCTTGATAAAGCCGACGATTTTCTTCGCCATGCTTTGCTCCTTTCGGGTTCAAGCGCAAACTTTTTCGGTTTGCTCCCCGAGGTTGACGGTCGAACCAACTCGCGGCGAAAACGCCGCAAGCCGGATGGCGCCGACCGCAGCGCGCCATCCGGCCGTATGCCTCGTCAGGACTTCTCGACCTGACTGAAATCGAGCTCCACCGGGGTCGACCGGCCAAAAATGGTGACCGACACGCGCAGCTTGCTCTTTTCGTAGTTCACGTCCTCGACGTTGCCGTTGAAGTCGGTGAACGGACCTTCCTTGATGCGGACCATCTCGCCCACTTCGAAGAGGATCTTGGGACGCGGCTTCTCCACGCCCTCTTCCATCTGGGACAGGATCTCGTCGACTTCGCGCTGGGGGATGGGGGTGGGGCGGTTGCCCGAACCGCCGACGAAGCCCGTCACCTTGTTGGTGTTCTTCACCAAGTGCCAAGTCTCGTCGGTCAATTCCATCTCGACCAAGACGTAGCCCGGGAAGAAACGACGCTCGGTGATCGACTTCTGCCCGCCCTTGACCTCGATGACCTCTTCGGTGGGCACCAGGATGCGGCCGAAGGAATCCTGCAGACCGGCGCGGTTTATCCGCTCCGTAAGCGCCTTCTGAACGCTTTTCTCCATGCCGGAATAGACATGGACAACGTACCAACGCTTGCTCATAGCCTTTCTTCCGCCCTGTTATTTCCACCCGAGCACGAGGTCATACAAGACCCACTCGATGGTTTTGTCGGTAACCCACAAGAACACCGCCATGACCAGCACGAAGGCGAACACCACCATCGTGGTCTGAACGGTTTCCTTGCGGGAAGGCCAGACTACCTTGCGCGTTTCCTGCACGGAGTCCTGGCCGAATGCGATCAGGCGGCGGCCAGGCTCACTGAACCATGCGATCACCAACGCCACGACTACGCCAGCGATGATCACGCCCACGCGGGCAATCATGGGGCTGTTCGACAAGGCGTAGAAACCCGCCAGCCCCGCGACGAACGCCGCGATAGCCAGGCCCAGCTTGATGCGGTCGGCAGTGCTTGTTACGGTTTCGACGTTTGGATTCGACATCTTTTCGTCCGGGCAAGCGCCAAATCATGACGCCAGCGGTGCTAACAAACACCCAGGCCGGCTTGGCGCTACTACCAGGCTTCGAACGGAAGCCCGGACTAGAACCCGCGAGCTCCGGGAGAAGTGGCAGGGGAAGAGGGAATCGAACCCACAACCTTCGGTTTTGGAGACCGACGCTCTGCCAATTGAGCTATTCCCCTATGGATGAAGCCCCCCTGTGCTTGCGCACGCCAGGAGGCGAAGCCTGCAAACCGGAAAACCAGCACGCAGTTTTCGGGATCACCCCTGGTTCATTAGGGAAGGCCTCGAAACTTCTAATACCTCACTATACTGCTGCTCGGCACGGCCACCCATCCAGGGAGCCGCCGCGCCGGCTGCGCCGACCGACGACACCCAGGACGGAACCCGATTAGGCGATGATCTTGGCGACCACGCCAGCGCCGACGGTACGGCCACCTTCGCGGATGGCAAAGCGCAGGCCCTCT